>JAZOUV010000011.1:0-22808 GCA_045658315.1 Eubacteriales bacterium | reverse complement strand
ATGAAAAAAAGCTTCAGTATCCCGTTAAGGTGGCAACGCCCAATGCAAAGCTTGCACAGGTTATTATAACCCAGTTCGGAGGTCCCGACGGTGAGCTCGGTGCTTCAATGAGGTATCTCAGCCAGCGCTTTGCAATGCCGTGGGGCGAACTTAAGGGTCTGCTTACCGATATTGGTACATACGTTACGGTGTGGTCACTTTGAGTATTTTTAGTGCTCTTTTGGGGTGTTTCTTCGCTATATTGTGCGATATTCTCACAAAAAGAAGAACCCGCCGCCGTAGCAACGGAAGTTAATGCAAATTTCCATTTAAACGGCAGCAGGTTTAATTTTATCGTTATTATGTTGTCCTTTGAGATGGTCATTGATTCGAGAATATGTTTTATGAACTCATCATTGTTCTCGTTTGATGTGAGTATCTTATTTGCAAAAGCAATGCATTCGGCAATAATCGCGTCCTTACTGTTACGGTCAAGAGCGTTGGCGGCACAAGGCTGAAGTTCATTTTTCAGGGTTTCGATTTCCGCATCAAGCTCAACTGACATCTTTTTGAATTCTTCTTTTGTGATGCACTTATCGAGATACAAATCCACAAGTGATTTTCTGCGTTCGGTCTTCTTGTCGAACAGTTCTTTTTTACGCTCAAAATCATCGTTATCGCTTTGTGTAAACACATCTTCAAGTTGTTTTTTCAGCATGGCAAGGAATCTGCTTTTGTCGGCGGTCATCGTTTCGATAACGCAAGCCATAATGTTTTTCAGGTCATCGTGAGCAATATGATCTATCGGACACCCAACCTCTTTGCCCGTGACGGAATCTATATGCTTTGTTTTTCCGTTTCGTCTGCCATTATAGCATTGCCAATATTTGAAATAATTACCGCTCATAAGCTTTTTGTTATGGAACACAAAGCTTGAGCCGCATTCCTCGCAGGTGATTTTGCCGGAGAAACAATAACGGTTGCCGAGCTTTTTCTTTTGCTCATCGGTTGGAGACCGCCTTTTTAGCTCTTTTTGTGTCAGCTCAAAGAGTTCACGGCTTATAATCGGTTCGTGGTGATCACGGATAATTACCAATTCTTCTTCTCCGCGGTTGAGTACCTTTTCGTGTGTCAGGTAATTCGGTGTAAGCGTTTTCTTCTGAATCAAATCACCGCAGTATTTTTCGTTACGCAGCGTGCGCAGAATTACTGTGTTAGTCCAGTTTTTATTGGTAAAGGTACGAATGCCTTCCTCCTTGAGTTCTCTTGCAATGGTGCAGGTTCCTTTATGCTCAATCGTGTACTTATGGAAAATCCTTCGTACTACTTCAGCACCTTCGGGGTTTATGTATATCTTTCCGTCTTTTACATCATAGCCAATCATACTGCTGCCGAACACAACGCCTTGCTCCATTCTGCGTTTCTGTCCCCATTTAACACGCTCGGAAGTTTTACGGCTTTCTTCCTGTGCGATTGAAGCCATAATCGTAAGGCGTAGCTCCGCATCCGGGTCAAGGGTAAAAAGGTTATCGTTTGCAAACATAACGCCGATACCGTATTCCTTGAGTTTACGGGTGTAATAAATGCTGTCGAGAGTGTTACGGGCAAAACGGCTGATTTCCTTTGTTATAATCAGGTCATATTTCTTAAGCTGAGCATCAACCATCATACGGTTGAATGCCTTTCTCTTTTTTGTGCTTGTGCCGGTTATTCCCTCATCAACATATATTTCGTAAAGCTCCCACATTGGATTTCTTTCGATATATTCTTTGAAATAACTCTGCTGGCTTGAAAGCGAGTTCGCCTGGTCGCTGCTGTCGGTTGAAACACGGCAATAAGCCGCAACCTTTAGTATTCTGTCGCTCTTGAAATTTGTCATATAGACACCTCCTGTGTGAGCATAGTGCCATAGTAACCGATGTATATCAATACGATTACTTACCAAATATTCAGGTTAATATTCTCCAGATATCTGACCTGTTCTTCTGTGAGTTTTCCCGCTTGGTAGAGGGATTGACACAGAGCGTTGACAACGATTTTATCGAACTCTTCCTGCATGGGTTTATCAAGTTTTATTTCAGGCTTTTCAACAAGTACATATTGTTTCTTCTTTCGTGCCAATCCTTCCACCTCCTTTAGATTTTATGTGTTATCAAGATTAGCTATAACTGCTTGAGTTTTGTTAAAAGCGGATGGTGCTAAATTGTGTAAGCAACCACTCTGAAAGGTAATAAAAACTTTTTGCCTATTACCCCCAAAACTTTTGCGAATTTATGCGTGAAACCCTGCGCCGCTGTGAAATATGAATAGTCACAGAGATTTTTATCCCCCTATGGGGTGGCTTTCTTGGGGCAAGCGTGGCAAGTAAATATACTTGTCTTAAAAAATTAAATTCCTATAGAAAAATACATATTCATCTGCCACATTTGCCACGAAGAGTTTTTATCTGTAAATGTATGCACCATCATTCCTGATGAGCTTGTAGCCGAGAAGTACTGTAGTTTTCTCTCCGCCTGACTTCGGACGTTTGCGAACGACTTGACCGTAAGCCTGCAAGCCTTGTTTGAAGTTCTTCATGCCTTCGGCACAGTAACCGTTATCTTTGCACCAATCCTGGTAACGTGAGTATACGGCAGAAGTCAGTTCTTCTGCATCCGCTTTTTCTACCAGATTGTCTTCTATGAACATTGCCATCTTGTCGCTGTCGTGCTTATATTCGTTTATTGCTTTCTTTACGGATAACGGAGGAGATAAACCTTCTTTGCGCAGCATACGGTATCCTTCAATCATCCAGTTAAGAATCGCACTCTGTACTGTATCTTCGGCAAACTGCCTTTTAAGGGTAGTGTCACGGGAGTTTTCATCGAAATGCCTGTCAAAGGGTATTGTTATGATGCGGTCGCTTGAAAATAGAGTGGTATCGTTAATTACGGGCAGAAAGTTTGTGTTGACATAAATCTTGAACTGTGGCTGAAAGTCAAAGCTGTTTTCGTGAAGAAAGCGGGCATTAATTGTATCGTTACCCGTCATTACTTTAACTTTTGCTGCGTCAAGTACCATACCTTTACTTGGCTCAGGTATATTTACAAAACGCACACCTGCCAAACGTGCAACATCTTCGCTGGGCTGAGAACCGTTGGTATAGCTTTTCATAGCTATTGTTTCCGCACGGGAAGAGCAACCGTAATCGCCGACTACCTTCAACACACTTTCGCAAAGCGTACCTTTTCCGTTGCGGGTGGTTGCACCGTAGAGAATAACCATACATTCATGCCGGGTATCTCCAGTAAGACCGTATCCGAGAATTTTCTGCAGAAATTTTGCCTTTTCGGTATCACCGTTCATAATTTCGTTGATGTATGTAACAAAGCGTTCAGAGTATGCGGTGGGATCGTATGTAACGTTACTTTTCTTTGTAAGCAGGTCTGTGCTACGATGTTCAGTAAATGCTCCGGTATCAATATGCAGTGTGCCGTTTTTGCAGTTGAATGTGTAAACGTCGGAATCGAACTCGCTGTAAGATATCGGGTGATATACCTGTGCATCTTTAAGAAGATTTACTCTTGTTGAGTGGTTTTGCCATCTAGCGGCATATTTCATATATGCCTTGCGTTTGTCCTCGTCCTTAATTTCAAGGGCAAAGGAATACATAAGGTCGGCAAGCTCCATACAGTATCTCATAGCGTGAATACTTCCGGTATCTGCTTGCCATATACCGTTTTCGTAAAAGAACCACATCTTGCGTTCGGGTACATAGCGAAGACGGTCTGCATAAAAGTCTGCAAATATATGTCCTGCACCGATATCATTCCAAGGGTATTTGGATGAATCCATAGGGTTCAGCTTCTTGAGTTTGTCCGTACCGAAATCCTTTTCGGGAGTTGAGTGAACGGTGGGTTTGTAGAATTCGGTCATTGTTGATAAGACTTTTGAAACAGTAATATTTCCGTAGGTGTCAGCACCACGGTTGGCATCCCACTTTTCACGCATAAGTGCGGAATTACGAAAGAGTCTGTCTATCTGTCCGGTATCACCGCTGCACCAGAAAGCCAGAATGGAAACAAGAGCAGCATCGGCTTCACTGCGAGAACCGTAATCGGAAATATCTCCGTTCCATAACTTTGTAAACTTATCACCGTTTGCTGCAGCGGAAGCTTTGGCAATAACGCTATCATCATCAAGATAGCTTTCGCCATATGCAATTGAAGCAGGAGTAGGTGAAATAGGGCGACGCATATAAGTTTCAAGCAACCATGTGAGCGCTGTTGCTGTTTCGGTGATTTCGTTTGCACTTATTCCGTTGCCGGTGACGGTAAGAAAGCGATTTGTATAACCGGGAATATAAACCTCAATGTTACCTTTCTTGATGTAATATGTTTCGGTGTTGTAATTGAGGTTGTCGGGCAACAAGCAGAATATGCGTACACCTGCTCCGGAAGGACTGACTTCTGTGTAGGTTTCGCTAAAGCGGTCTGTTATCTCTTTCGCCCAGGGCAGAAGTTTGTTGTCCTCAATACAGTGGTCAAGGTCAATGCCTACGAATCTTCCGCTCACACGAATACCGATTCCGTCATAACCTGATGCGTTTACGGCAGTGTTGAACGGTACAAAAGTGGATGGGTCATTTGTTTTGGCACCGTATCCGGTTACGGGATTGTACGGCACTTTGGTTTTTCTGCCGTCTTTGTCCTCGTACTTCCAACAGCAGAACTCTCCAAGGTCTTTTAGCGTTTGGGGTATGCTTTTGATTTGAACTTGCATTTTTAATCTCCTTTCCGAGGACTTGAAATTGAAATCCTCACCATACGGACAAAAAGACTCCGAAATTCAACCTTTTTGAGAGAATTTTGAAAAAATTTTTTATTTTTTTCAAAAAAGTTGGGTTTAGAATATGAATTACACGCAAAAAAGCACACAGCCACACCGTCCGGTGTAGCTGTGTGCTGCTTTAAAATTATAATTATGAAATGTCTAACCACCGATTTCTAGAACAGTTCTACTATTATTTTGCAACTGCAAGCAAATATTTATAATTACTAATCGAGCATAGTCCCGAAATTGGGACTTATAAATTTGATTTTTCATATGAAAAGTTCTATAATATTGACAGAATCTCTTTTAAGGAGTGTTAGATTTGAAAGATAATGCTGAACTTAACAGTCTATTTAGCGATAGCATTTTTGATGTTGTAGATACCAAGAATAATAACACAAACACTTTAGAAGTTGTTAAAATGGCTTATTGTGGTGCGGAAATAGCTTCATGGCAAGATTTGTTTTCGGGGTTTGATACGTTGCGTGCTATTACGTTCTCTTCGGGTATAAATTTTATATATAAACTATTAGATATGTTTGATAAAGCTGAAATTATATTTGGTTGTGAACACATAATGTCATATAGTTTGCAGGAAATCATAGCATATCAAGATAGATTAATTGACAGAATACGTGAAAATATCAGTGCGTCCAAACAGAATCTTTTATCAAGAATTGATTGTGGTGAGATTAACCTTTATGTATCGAGGGAAAAAATCTCGCACGAGAAAATCTATTTGTTGTCTTCAAATGATGGTAAAAAAAGAGTAATTATGGGTTCTGCTAATCTGTCCTATAGTGCTTTTGGCGGACGACAGAGAGAAAATATTTGTTATATTGATGGTGAAGAAGCTTATAATTGGTATTCAGATAAATTTGAGGAATTAAAAAGTGTCAGTTGTGATTCTATATCCACAAAAGCAATTAGCCTTGCTGATGCTATAGAAAACATAGGAGAATTACCTATCTCACAAACAATAAAGGTTAATAAAGCAATGGTTATAGAAACAGATAAAAATATGAATGACGATATTCAATTTGTTTTAGATACCAATAATTTAAGCAAAAAAATTTCTCCGTTAGTTCCTCAACCTGAAAAAAAGACAGGCAAAATTAAAATTTCTGCAGATACATTAATTAAAGTTCAACGTAGATTAAAAGAAGAACAAACCAAAGAAAAAGAGCTGAGAAGTGAATATCCGCAACTTACAATAAATGCACTCGATGGAACAGTAGTTTTAAACGACAAAAGCGTTGACTTAAATCCATCCAAAGACGAGATAAAACAAGACGTGGATCTGTTTATAAAATACATGGACGGATACAGTAAATTCCATGGTGATTATCAGGGGATGCAGTTACGGTACTTCGAATTTGCAAACTGGTTTTTCTGCTCACCATTTATGGCAATTATGAGAGATTCAGCTGCTCGGTTTGACCAAAATCGTCTTCCGTATCCGGTGTTCGGTTTAGTTTATGGACAAAGTAAAGCAGGTAAAACAAGTTTTCTTGAAACTCTTCTAAAAATGATGATTGGTCAAAAGCCCAAAGTATCAGCACCTGATTTTACAAGGTCAAGCATTGAAGGTTTAAAAAGAACAGTTCAAGGTGCGCCTATAATCGTTGATGACTTAACAAATAACCGCTTTAATCAGCATGCAATTGAAACAATTAAGAACGATGATTTTGGAGTTGGTGAACACCTTACAAATTATTCCGCTGTTGTTATTAGTGCTAACGAAGACGTAAAAGCTGTTATGCCTGAGGTTATTAGACGAACTGTTATTTGTAGAGTGGAAGCAGGCTTAACTAACACAGAAGTAATGCAGAGTAATATTGTTCGCTCTGTTCAGCAAAAAATAGGAACAGCTTTTTATAGAGAATATTTAAGACGTATGCTTGAAATAGTTCCTGATCTAATAGAAGAACTAAAAGATGAAGAATCTACTCGAGCACCTGATATTCTTAAACTTTCTTCCGAAGTAATTGTTGCTATAATAAGTGAACATATAGATGTATTACCGCCATATATACGTGAGCTTTCTCTCGATAATTACTTCAGCGAGCAGGTAACCGGTAAGCATGCTATTAAAGCTATTCGTGACGCATGGAGGACAAATAAAAAAGCCTTTGTTATAAACAAGAAGGTAAATGAACTATGTTATGATGCCGGTGCTCCATATGAAGCTGGATATATCATGAAAGAATTACCCGAAACCTTAGAAGCGAGAAAAACTAACAGCAGCATTATGATGAAATTAGATGAAGCTGAAAAATTTTTCGACATAAAATTTAAAAGATCATTTTTCGGCAAGTCTTGATAGAGACATTTTAAAAATTTTCATGTAATTAGCTTTACAAGGCAAAAAGCACACAACTTTACCACATATGGTATTGCTGTGTGCTTTTAATCTAGTATTTAATTAGATATTGTTTCTGAATGTTTCATAAACTAATCTTCCGCTGAGCTTGAAACCGTAAATAAAAGTTTCTTTTTCAATTTCAGAATACATTTCATTAACGGCCTTATCGTATTTTACAAGCAACGCCTTCAGTGTATCGGTTAGGCTTTTAGCAAGACTATCCCTACTTTTACAAATAAGAGCTCCCAGATTTTTAATATGCACATTCCCTTCAACAGTATGCTCCATAGGTATTATGTTCCTGTACCACAATTCCTCGAGTATATTTGCCATCGACTCATTTCCTTTGTGGTGTATATACATCATTCTAAATCTGAGTAAAGTCAAGTGATTTTTAACAATAATTACTTACTAAATATGTTTAACCATGGTATTGCTTTTGTTCTAGTTTTGGAATATAATGTTTACAACAATTGTTTGAGGTGAATGTTATGTTAGCCTTTATGACTGCAAATGAAGCTGCTGAAAAATGGAATATATCACGTCGGAGAGTTCTTACACTGTGTCAAGAAAATAGAATAGAGAATGCAGCGATGCTTGGTAATATGTGGATTATTCCTATTGATGCAACAAAACCCGAAGATGCAAGAACATTAAGATATACAAAAACTGAAGAAAAATCCGTCAAACCTTTTTTGAAATGGGCAGGCGGTAAAGGTCAGCTTCTTAAAGAAATCGAAAAATATTATCCTTTTGCTGATTCAAACTTCACAAAATATGCAGAGCCTTTTGTTGGCGGCGGTGCAGTTTTGTTTGATATTTTGAGTAAATACGATTTGAAGGAAATCTATATCAGCGATATAAATGCAGAGCTGATGAACGCATATAAAGTTATCCGTGACGATGTGGATAGCCTGATTGTTATGCTCAACAAAATGCAGGATGAATTTATTCCTTTGGTTGATGAGCACAGAAAAGACTATTATTATATTCAGAGAGAAAGGTTCAATTATCTCAAAAGCACTAATGCTTTTACTGTTGAAACCGCCGCACTCCTAATTTTCCTTAATAAAACTTGTTTCAATGGTCTTTACAGGGTAAATAAAAAGGGACAGTTCAATGTTCCTATGGGTGCATATAAGAATCCTTTGATTTGTGATGAAAAGAATCTGATAGCCGTTTCTGATAAGCTCCAACACGTTCATATTGTTTGCGGAGATTACAGAGAATCGGCAGATTTCATTGATGAACATACCTTTGTTTATTTCGATCCTCCTTACAGACCTTTGACCGAAACATCCGGATTTACTGCATACACAGAAGCTTTGTTTGACGATGAAGCTCAGAAAGAACTTGCAAGATTTGTTGATGAAATGGATAAAAAAGGTGCAAAGATTGTTGTAAGCAATTCCGACCCCAAAAACACAAATGAAGATGATAACTTCTTTGATGAAATCTATTCATTACATAATATAACAAGAGTTGATGCTGTAAGGATGATTAACAGCAACAGCAAAAACAGAGGCAAAATCAAGGAACTTTTGATTTCCAACTTTTAAAATTTAATAAATAATAACACCTAATTAACACTGCAACGTAACTGTTGCAGTGTGTGCTCATTATACAACAAGTATTTAACACTGCGGTAATACAAATATCCGCAGTGTGTATCTCTTTGGAGGGAATCTTATGAAACTTAAAGAGGCTCAAGACAAAATAATCAGATTATGTAATATTCCTTTTTGCGAAATATTCGACGAATCGGACTTTGAAACGATAATAAGAAACAAGGGCAAGACAGGACAGTTACTCGAACTGGCACTTGGTAAGAAATTGGATAGTTTTAACATTGACTTTGAAGACGGCGAATTAAAAAGTAACAAGTGTGACGCAAGCGGCAAACCGTTAGAAACTGTTTTTATCACACAGATTGCAAGTAAAATCGACGAACTGCTTCAGGAAAAACCATTCGAAGAAACTCACTTGTATGAAAAAATAAATAATATTCTTTATGTACCCGTATGTAAAGTCGGTAATCCTAGAGACTGGATGTTTCTGGATGCAATACACATCGACCTTTCAGATCCAAGATATTCTTCTCTTCTGGAAATATGGGAAGATGATTATTACAGCATTTGCAAACAACTTAAAAATCATATTGAAACAAGCCGTGACGGATTTATTCATACATCCAACGGCACACATATCCAAATAAGAAGCAAGGACTCTAAACCATATCACCCTATATATTCACATACATATGGTAGATATGTATCAAACAAAAACCACGCTTTTTATTTTCAGAAACAGTTCGTATATGACATATTAGATATGTATAATAGATAACGGAGGAATAAATATGCCAGCAAATATTTATGGCGGTGGTGCTCGCACCAATGCAAACGGGTTAAGATTTGAGCAAGAAACAAGCCTCGAAGAAGCTTTATTTAATGCAGGCTATACGATAACAAACAGAAATACCATTAAAGATGAGCACAACAATTGCTTGGGTATAATTGCACCAAAGCATGCTTTTTATAAAGTGATTTTAGAACCCGAAGGAATTGATTGGAAAGATTATATATCAAAAAAACTACTTCCCGACGAAGCTTTTTTGAATTTTAGCAACAATACAGTGTACATAATCGAGAAGAAGTTTCAGCATGATTCTGGTTCTGTAGATGAAAAGCTCCAAACTTGCGACTTCAAAAAGAAACAATACCAAAAATTACTTCAAGATGCTCCTTATGATGTAGAATATTTATATGTTTGCAATGATTGGTTTAGACAAAATTGTTATCGCGATGTCCACGATTATATTCATTCCGTGGGATGCCATATTTTCTTCGATGCCATACCGCTCGAATTTCTGGGTTTATAGTAGCATGTTAATATTTAACCGTTAAGAAAAAGGAGAAAAATGTTATGGCTGAACATGAAATTACACTCTTTTTTTCAAATGAAGGAACGCGAAATGATGTGAGATTAAGAGCTGTTAATGCGTTTTCCGAAGAAAAACACGGTACTTCAACCGAAACTGAACGATATACATATTATGTCGAAACTTTAAATGATGGAAATAGAGTTTATCTTCGACGTCCGGCAAACCTTCACTTCGGCTTTGATTTTTTGGTATGTGTAGAAAATGCAAATTATGCTACTCCCGGAAAAAGACGAAGAAATTATCCCAAGCACGATGATTTAGGAGTAGATTTACAATCTAAAAAACTTGAAAATCCTGAAATGTATAAAAAGCTTTATGTTTTATTGAAGAATGTATACGAATGCAACGATGTGTCAGAGACTGATATGGAAAACATCTCTTTCTCAACAGGATTGCCTGTAGATCATATTTTAAAAACTATAAAATGGCTCTTTATTGAGCAAGATATAAGATATTGGAATTACTCAGGAAGAAATATGACGTGGAGAATCGTACCAGAACCATAAAGTGAAAAGGATAAAGTGTATGAAAACAATAAAGAAATGGGTACCTGAAGACTTCGAGCTAGAAATGACTACACATTGGTCGTTCCCGAAACGAGGCGATTGGGCAACTCACGATGCAAAATGGCGTGGTAACTGGTCTCCGTATATCCCCCGAAACATAATATTGCGTTATTCACAAGAGGGAGATTTGGTGCTTGATCAGTTTGCTGGCGGCGGAACAACTCTCGTTGAAGCAAAACTTCTTAACCGCAATATTGTCGGCGTTGATGTAAACGATGTTGCGCTTGCCAGATGCAAAGAGAAGACAGATTTCGAACATGATGGTGCAAACGGTAAAGTGTATATCCGTAAGGGTGATGCAAGAAATCTTGATTTTATTCCCGATGAAAGTATCGATTTAATCTGCACCCATCCTCCTTATGCTGATATTATTCAGTACAGCGAAGATATACCCGAGGATTTATCGTTGCTGAAAGTAAATGATTTCATAAAAGAAATGAACACGGTAGCTGCCGAGTGTTACCGTGTTCTGAAAAAAGATAAATTTTGTGCTGTTCTTATGGGAGATACCCGACAAAAAGGTCATATGATACCAATGTCCTTTGATGTAATGAAAGTCTTTCTGGATGCAGGATTCAAACTGAAAGAACTCATAATCAAAGAACAACACAACTGCAAAGCAACCGGCTATTGGAAAACAAATAGTATTAAATATAATTTTCTGTTAATTGCACATGAGTATTTGTTTGTGTTTAGAAAGTGAGGCATTATGAAAAATTTGCTATTATATTAGGAGTTGATAAATACTCTTATGTACAGGATCTTCCATGTTGCACAAACGATGCTCAAGTAATGGAAGACCTTTTTAGCTAAATAGAAAATGTTACTACATGATTATGACCCAAAATTACAGTAGGTTCAAGAAGTATTGTTAAAAATCAAAAATGTGGCCGTATATGCTTATTTTATATGGCGCAAGGTTTAGACCTGCTCAAAGACTCGCGAAGGTGTAAGCGTTATCAGACTATAAAACTACAATGGCAGACAGCTGAAATTCAGACCCGAATCAAAATATTTACGGGTTTCCCTGCACAAATAATTCAGCACGAAATCGACCATTGCAATGGAGTATTAATCTAAAGGTGAGAATGATTATATATGATGAGTAAATTGGATGAGTTTGAAATCTTAATGGGTTTTGATAATAAATATATGCCCACCGAATACAACGAGTATGATATATTTCATTATACATCACCAGAAGGGTTTAAGTCGATTTTAACTACCGACAAACGCAATGCTATCCTATGGGCAAGCCGTTTCGATTGTTTGAACGATATGTCAGAAGGGACAATAGCGGAAAAGATGTTCAAACAGGTCTGCGAAGAAATGCTTGACGATGAAGAAATTACAGATGAAATGTACTCACTTGTTTACAATCTTTCTGCAACAAAAACCATTCTAATTCCCATACATAAGGGAGAAAAAACTGTAATAACGAGACCAGAGTATGATGCTTATGTTGCATCCTTTTCAGAGGATTCAGATTCATTAGCAATGTGGTCTTACTATTCAAAAGGTAACAAATATGAAGGATATAATATAGGATTTTGCCCTGAAGAAATAATGAATTCCCTTGAATCAATGTTCTTTGACAAAGAAATCAAGGCAGAAATATTTCCTATTGTGTATGCTGAAAAAGAACAAAAAAATTATATTCGTTCTCTTATTTTGGAACTGCAAAAACATTATGCAGAAGAATGTAAAAACCAAATACGGTGTATTATAAGCAATCAATTATGCAAATGGAAATTGATATTCAAAAGTGAATATTTTCAACACGAAAAAGAAGTCCGGATTATAGTTTATGTGGGGAAAAGAACCAAAGACGGCGTGCCGGCACCTTCACCGATAGAAATAAAATACAGAACTAATTGTGGATTGATAATTCCTTATATCGAATTACAGATTGAAAAAACTGCAGTAACTTTTGCGACAATCGGTCCTTTATACTGTGATGAAACACAGAAAAAATCACAAAAAGCGGTATTGTACGAGATGCTTGCAGCGAATGGCTGCTGTGCGCTTGAACAAATATCAAATATTCCAGTTAGGTTTTAATTTGAAGGAGTTTCATATGATACACGATGGATACTGGCAGGATGACCTTTTGTCTTTGGCGAACAAAATTGTTTATTGGAAAAGAAAAATAAACCACCTTATAGATTGTGATTATACATATGCTCACAAAGATATGAAAAGAGCTCGGCATAAATTAGCACAATCGGTGTTTTTTTCTGCTTGTATTATTCGAAAAATGGTTGAAGAAGAGATTGAAGCTATAAAAACTATAGACAAATACTTGGATTTATTTCCATCTGATGGTGAACATAAAGGAAAAACGTTTTTAAAGTTATACAAACAACAGCTTACAGTGTGTCAGCTTCCACTAAAAATTGATTGCATAGACAGTTTTGACGATTGCTGCGTGGAAGACTATGATTTTTCTTCCTCTCAAAAGAACACATATTCTTTAAAACAAATAGGTAATTGGATAATTCATTCCTATATATGGAGCTTACAAAGTTGTTCTCCAAATGATAAGCATATTTGGGGTTTTGTAATCAATTCTGATTATGACAGGATGAAATTTGCTTGCTATATTGATTTAGAAACTTGGTGTGATATGTTAAGATTTTGTGCAGAAAATGCGTATCTGTAACTAAATCCTTACATTGCTGAAATTCGACCATAGCGGTGCGGATGTTGTGCTTGAAGTTGCAGGTGCAGAAGATACTTTCCGCCTTGCGTGGGAGTGTGCAAGACCAAATGCAATTGTCACGATTGTTGCACTTTACGATAAACCGCAGAGCCTTCCTCTGCCCGATATGTACGGCAAGAATCTGATTTTCAAAACCGGCGGCGTTGACGGCTGCGACTGCGACGAAATCCTCTCGCTGATTAAGCAAGGCAAGATTGATACAACCCCGCTGATTACCCACCGCTTCGATCTCAAAGACATCGAAAAAGCATACGAAATCTTTGAGAAAAAACTTGATAGCGTGATTAAAATAGCGATCGCAACAGAATAAAAATTGCTGCCTTACTTTGCGTAAGGCAGCAATTTTTATTTAAATATATCAAATACTGATATGTGCTTTTTGTAAAATTAATTTTAACAGTTGTCTATCTTTTTAATATATATCAGTCATTAAAATCTTCAGTAAGCGCATTTTTTAACACATGCTTCATTTTGATGTTAATTATTAGATAAAGCTCCATTGTAAGAAGATATTCGCTAATAAATATAAATCATAATGAAAATTTTACGCCTTACTGGCAGACAATTTCGCTGTTCCATCAATAAAAACACATTCTATCTTATTTTTTGTATCTTGATTTAAAGCGTTATAGTATTTTATGAAATTTTCCAAAGTTTTGGGATGCCCATTATCAATAACCAAATAGATTGCTTTTTTAGTTTTCTCTTGTGTCATATAAATAGGTACCTGTGTATCAACTCCATGTTTTATTTGCGAATTAGATGTAAGTTTCACTTCTACTATCACTTTATCTCTCGCACCGCGTGATAATTTAAAATCCACTGGACCACGTCCAGCATTACTTTCTGGTGATAAATCAACATCATTAGCATTACAGTATGAATCAGCAATTCCATAGAATAAAAGTTGTGCTGCCGATTCACGTTTAGGATTGCCGTTGCTATCATATAATAATTTCGACAACCCATTATCCTCAATTAATGTTTTGTATTGTAAACAGATTTTTTTTACAATATCATACACATCGTCTATATTGTTTAAAGAAACATCAGATAAATTAAGTGGAAATTCATTTGCATATTTTTTTGATGACGAATACCAAATGTATTCTCCTGCAGGATCAATCTGAAAATCATATGGAGATTTGGGTGCTGTCTTATACGATTGCAGAAGAGCTTGTCTAAACTCTACACTATGTTTCATCAAAGTAAGTATCTGTGATTTCGATAGTTTTTTTCGATTACCCAAATCAAAATAAGCATTAATCGCATCACGAACGCGCTGATTTTCCATGCAAATAAGATCTATATCATCAAAATCATCCGCAATAGGAAGTGGGCTTAATATAGTTTTAGGTAGCAATAATAAAGGAGAATTATTGTATGGATTGATGCATGTTCTAAAAACATTGTTTTTATATTTTATTTCCACACATTCAATTCCACAATCCATTACAACTCTATTGGTATAGTTCAATATATTTTCATACAATACAGAAGTCAATAAATCACTTATTCTATCACAACCTATATTTTCTTGAAAAACACCCAACAATTCAAAAAGAGTAGGATCATTTTCACCTTCTGAAATTAATTCTTTAATAGTTAGCAAAATACTTTTTCGCAACTTTGTACCTATTGCATTGCCTGATGTGCTTTTTTTAGAATATCCAAAACAGGTTCCTACAATTTCTTTAAATGTTAACAATGTATTGGCTTTTTTCCAATACATATCAGTATTACTTTTTGAATGTCTAAGTAATGTAATAATATCAGCAAAATATTTTTCTGTTTTTATTTTTGCATCTGCAAATTCAGCTTCTTCGCAAAACTCTAATAATGCAGGATCAATAAAAACTTTTGTGTCAAGATCCATAATTACATCAAAAACTGCATTGCGTACAATAACGTCATTTGACAGATTGTACTTTTCAGAAAAAGTAACTGGCATAATATAAACACCTCATTATTAAGTTATTTTTGAATTAAATACTAAAGATTTAGATCCAAATTATAAATTTAATGTTTAAACATTAGTTTACAATTCGTGCCGAGAAAAAATACGAATATTCATAGTGGTCTTTTCACTTATAAGTAATATGTCGAAAAAGAGCGAAAAGTTACATATAAACAAAAATATTTATATCAATATAATAAAAAACAAGCCGTCCGAGAGAAAACTCGGACGGCTCTGCTGTTTTAATATTCTCTTTTTTACTCTGAATCGTAACTTTATTTTGAATTTGCGCATTTTACTCTCAGCGGCTTTTGCTGTTGAATAACAGGAGGCAACTGGGATGTTTAAAGAAATTTTTTATGATAATAACCATATGTATGTAGCCGTTCTTGATAACGGCTCTTTTATTATAGCTTATGAGGATGGCACTGCTACGGATTTGCACGGTCGCAGATACCGCCATATTACAGAGTTCGACGAAAACGAAGAGATTATATCGGACGGATGGGAGTTGATAGAATGAAAATATAACAGCAAATATCTGAAATAAAATTACGTGCAGCAAAAGTCGTTTTACCTTATTGTTTTCGACAAAATAAAACAATGTTTGCAATTTTTCACATTTTATGTTTATAATTATTAAATGCAGATAATATTAACTGAGGTGTGTTATGAACAGTTCTATGCAGGAAATTTATACTCAGCTCTGGAATGAGCACGTGCAGAGTATAAGAAATTTTTGCTATTCAAAACTTAAAGGCAGACCTGAAGATGCGGAAGATATGCTTCAGGAAGCTTTTGGATTATTGTGGAAGAAGATGATAACCGAAGGTTTGCCGCCAAACCCTAAAGCGTGGCTGTTGTCAACGGTAAATAATCTTGCACGAACAGAATACAGACACACCGCTAAATCAAAAGAGAAGCTGTCATCAGCACCGTTTGATGAAACGGTAGTACATACAAATTATTCAGCGGAAGACGTTGTGCAAACACTTGAAAGGGAAGAGCACAATGCAAAACTTTGGAAAGCTTTTGATGAAGGGCTGACCAAGGAAGAAAAGCAGATAATTATATACGATACTGTTCAGGAAATTCCTCAGGCTGAAATTGCAAAAATAATAAATAAAAACCCGAACACAACAAGAGTTAATATACACAGAGCAAAACAGAAGCTGGAACACATAAAACAGAAAATTGAAAAAAGTTAGAAATTTTTTGTCGTTTTATGTAACATTTTTCAAATATTTGCATTATAGAGGTGTTAGGCAATTATGACTGACAATGTTAAAATCACAAAAGAGAAGCTTGAAAAGTTTATATCGGATAGCAGTGTTGAGCTTGACCTTGCCGAGGTTGAGGCATTGATGGATGCCGAGGTTGAAAAACCTGAGGCTGAAATGGATACCGAGTTTGTTGATATGTGCGCCGCCATATTGGCAAAAGCGTATAACCCCGGCTTTGAGGAAGGCAAGCCTGCTCAGATGTACCGCCCGTGGGAGGCTGAAAATAAAAACGGAGCAGAAAATACAGATTCTGTCAAGCCCGACAGAAAGAAGGTTGTCTCCTTCAGACGCATTCTTCTTATTGCGGCGGTGCTTGTTATTGTGCTTGCCGTTGCCCTGCCTGCAGGCGCAAAGCTGTTTGATAACAAAGCGTCAGACGGTATTGTTAGTTTCTATTCAGATTTCTTTAAAATTAACCTGAACAAGGATGAGCCGACAACGGCAAACGAAAACGATCTGGTCAATCAGATGATTCTGGATAGCTTGAACACTTTGATGTTACCTGAAGTTTTGCTGAGCGATGAATATGAAAAGAAAGTTCAGACAGAACAAAGTGGAGATACGACTTCTATTTGGGTGTTTATTAATAATGCTAACAAAAAAATTTCAGGTTATATATACATCACTCAATATAAGAGTGCCGACCACAATATGACAAACGGGCAGGTGAATGTTCCGGATAATTCATTCAGATATTTTAAAGAACTTCTGATTGACGGTCAAAAAGTGATTGTATTCGGAAATAATGAAAAATCATATATAAATTATTCTGACGGTGCGACTAATTATGAAATATCTTTGATTTGTGATTTTGATACTATGGTTTCAATTGCCGAAACAATAAGTGTTAAAGGATGATAAAGCAATATGAAAAAAGCTTTTCTCTCGGTTATTTCTGTTATTATGGTTATGTTTACTCTTGTGCCCACAGCCTTTGCTGCGAATGAAGAGCTGCCCGAATGGCAGGACCTAATACTTACTCAGGAAGAATTCAATGCTATTTTAGCTAATAATACGGTTTATACAGCCGATGAAGATACCCGTGCTACAGGCTTGATTGCGGCATATGCCATAGCTATTTCAAAAAGCGGAACAAACACCCTGAATATTGCAGGTAAGACTACAGGTACCGGAGATGTTGTAAAATCAGGCTTCAAAGAGGTTGTTGTTCAACGCAGAGCAAGCAGCAGCGCATCCTGGACAGATTATCTTACATATGAGGATTTATATTGGGATGTTCCTGCTTGCACCCTTACGAAAACACTCACCGTCCCTACAGGGTACCAGTACCGTGTAACCTGCATCCACTATGCGAAGAAGAATTTCCTCTCCGTGCAGAAGATTGACAGCGTTTCAAACGTTATTCAGTTCTGAGTGATAATTCAATAACCGTTTTACCTTTATTAACAGCCGTTTCTTTCATCTGGTACGCTCCTGACGAAGGGTGCGTTACGTAAGTCACAACAGTGTCCGCTTGGTCAAGCATCCACTTGTTGCGGCGGCTGATTGCGAAACGGCGGGGAACGGTTTCAAGTCCCTCAGGCAAAACCGTGTGCTCATCAGGCTCATCGTTTATACCCGGCATGTAGGCAAGCACAATCTTGTACGTTATGGGATAGGTTTGAGCTAAATCCTCAAGCTGACGGCGCACCATAGCATCAAAATTGCCTTGATTGCCAACGTAAAATAAATTTGAATTCTTCTTTTCTATCAGATCCACCAGGGCCATCCGCAAGGTTGGCTCTGTTTCTTTTGGTGTATCCCTATGGCCGAAAAAGGTTACAGTTGCCATAATATCAACTCCGAATATACTTATCAAATATATTCTAAACGAAAGGCATTCTTAAAGTCAATACGCCTTCGGATAGTGTAACACTGCGGCGGTATGGAAAGTAAAGCAGTCTTTCTGTTTATATCACCCTTACAAAAACATCAAACCACCTCTTATCGATGCCGGTGTCGGTATTGATTGAGGTGGTTTTGTATGTTCGGTTTTTGCCTTTGCCGACTGAGCGGAATTTGAAGCGAAAAAGAGACCATTCCGTTCCAAGAGTAGGTACGGAAGAGCTGTCGCATATTGAGATGGTATGTACGCTGGTTTATCAGCTTACGAGAAACCTTTCGGTTGAGGAAATCAAGCGGCAGGGATTTGACAAGTACTTTGTTGACCATACAACGGGTATTTATCCTGTTGCGGCGAGCGGTGAGCCGTGGACGGCTGCAACGATTCAGTCGACAGGTGACGTTATAGCAGACCTTAGCGAAAATCTTGCGGCAGAGCAGAAGGCGAGAAAGACGTACGACAACATTCTCCGTCTTTCCGATGACCCTGACGTTAATGACGTTATCAAGTTCCTGCGTGCACGCGAGATAGTTCATTACCAGCGATTTGGTGAAGGGCTTCGCTTCGTGACAGATAAACTTGACAGTAAGAATTACTACGCTTGTAACCCTGCGTTTGACAAAAACTGCGGCTGCTGAAAAACTGAATAACATCTGAAAAAACGAAAAAATCGGTGTGCGGAAATATTCGCACACCGATTTTTGGTGAGCACACTGAATTAGAAACTTATGCAACAGCTTTTTAAATTGACGGATTAAGATTTAAGTAGTTTTTCACTGTGTTTATGATATAATTCATATATAAAGTGAGTAAAAAGAGACAGAAGTAAGGTGGACTATTCGATTGATATGATGTCGAACTTATGAATGGTAAGCCAAGAAATTCGTAAGAATAATATTAAGGCATACATAAGATGCATTATAATATTATAAATAGAGATTATGTTTACAGTTTGCTAACAGTTTTAATGTAAAATATGCTATTATAGAATTAAATGATGTAAATAGTCAGGGGAAGTTATAGTGAAAAAAATATTATGTTTTATTTTAGCGGCTGTAATTACTATGTGTTGTTTTGCTGAGAGTATTGTTGCATACGCTGAGAGCTTTGAAACTGAAAACGGTGTTCAGGTTGTAATTGCGCCGTTTCTTTATAAATCAACCCTTTATCAGATGGAGTTTCCGAGCCATTTGTCATATAATATCAAAGAAAAAAGTGCTCAGGGTGATTATGCTATATCCCGTGAACTCAACGACCTTGCATACTCCTTTATATTTCCTGCAGGAACAACAAAATTTGAGTGCAAGGTTTCTCTTGACGGCGAAACCGATTGGCGCGGATTTTCGCTTAATGATGCAGAAAACCCTTCATATTGGAACAAAGATGAAAATGGCAATATCGACTACAGCCAACCTGTGACATTTAAACGTATTGAAACAGTTGCGGAACAAGATGAATACGGCGTATTATACAGAGACTTTTTAAAAGACAAAGATGTCGGTGGCTTCAGAAATTACGATAAGATTTATTGGAGGCTCACCTATATCTGCAACGGAAAAGAATATAACGAATGCTTTGATATAAAGCTTTATGATTATGATAAATCCGAAAAACATACTGTCAGAGCGGTTAATTTCAATGTTGCGGGTCTGCCTTTTTCAGCATTAAATGGTGAAAATGTGATTGCTAATCAGAAGGCCGCGGGGCAATATCTTTCAAATAATAATTTTGATATTGTTGCTGTTCAGGAGGATTTCGGTTATCACAAGCATCTTGTAAATAATTTAAGCGGTTTTGATTATGTAACCAACCACACCGGTGGTGTTCCCGGCGGTGACGGACTTAATATCTTTACAAAAAATATGCCGGTATATAATGAAACAAGAGTCAGCTGGAACGAAGCCAGCGGAATTCTTTCAGACGGTTCCGATGAGCTTACACCTAAAGGTTTTGTGTATTCGGTTATTGACGTCGGCAATGGAATATATGTTGATTTCTATAATTTACACGCCGATGCCTATGGCGGAGAGGGCTCAATCGCCGCAAGAACAAGCCAATTAAAACAGCTTGCTGAATTTATTCAGGCACGCTCTGCCGAAAATGACAGACCCATAATAGTAACGGGTGATTTCAACAATTATATGCATGTTCACGAGGATGACGGGGCACTTTACAAAACGCTTTATCTTCAGTGCGGATTAAAGGATGCATGGATAGAACATCACAACAACGGCGACTATTTTAATCTTTATAATTGGCATATATCAGGTCTTCCAGCCTGGGGCAACTGGGACTCTGTTGAAAGATTTATGTATAAATCGGGCGGTGGAATTGATGTTGTTGTAAATGATTTCAGATATGTTGAAGTTTGTGATGACAACGGAAAAGTGATATCTGATCATTCCGCTGCAGAGTGTGATTTGACGTTTATAAAAACAGCAGATTTTGCTGAAAACACACAGGAACTTCAAATCAATAATTCCGCTGAAAATAAGTTTTTGAATAAAATAAAGTGGATTTTTAAGTCGTTGATAATGATTCTGTCAGATCTTCACAATATTCCCGAGTTAATAAAAGAGTTAGTTTAATCCAATTGATTCTACCGGAATTTGCCTCAATGCTGAAGTCAGGATGAAATACAGATATATTACATAGATATGCAAATCAACTTTATTCATTAAAAGTGCAATTTTATTTGCGGTTTTCATGGTTGCGTGGTGTATTATTAGGCTGCTTGCAATAGGCCGGATCAAAACTCTTTGATTGATGTGTAGTTGCAATTTAATTGTAACGGTGAATGGCTTCGGTTTGTGAAAAGTAAAATAAAAATGCCTCCGATATGCAGATATTATCTGTGTATCGGAGGTGTTTTTTTGCTATGATGAAGTGCTGATATTAATGCAAAAACAGGTTTATTGATTAAATATAACAAAAATAATCCACTTTATGGTATTGATTTGTGCACTTTGATATATTATAATGTAGTTAATTTTCAGTAAAGTAAATAAAATACAACAAATGGGGAAGCTAATAATGAATACCAAAAAATTCAACTATGATTATTCCAAAACGCTTTGGATGAAAATGTTTCTTGCAAAACCTGATTGGGAGAAAAAGACATCTGACGTACTTATCAATTTTGAACAGGCGCTTGAAATAATCAGAATGATGGATAACATAACACAGGGTATACAGAAAATTGTTTACCTTGTAGGTTGGCAGGGACTCGGACACGATGACTGTTACCCGGAAATGGAGATTATCAACCCGTATCTCATGCGTGACTGCGATGCCACGCCCAAAGACAGCTTTATGTGGCTCTTTGAAGAAGCTAAAAAATACAACACGGTAGTAAGTGTTCACGGTAACGTTGCCGACGAATACGATGTAAATCAATCACATCCCGAATTTGTTGAGGCAAGCGCAATAACCAAGTATCCTGACGGCACTCCGGCAGTTATTGAGGTTTTCTACGGAAGAAACGCATATAAAACATCATATAAGCAGTATTGGGAGAGCGGTCTTTTTAAAAAATATTTTGACCGTTTCTGTGAGGTTATTCCTGTCAGAGAGGCGGGCACTGTTCACCTTGACAACTTCTGTATTGCGGAAAATTTCGGACCGAGAACACAGATGCACGAGCAGGATGAGGCACGAAACAAGATGCTTGACTATGTTATGAGCCTCGGTATTGACGTTACAAGCGAATATACCTACCGTGAAATGCCTTTACGTTCCGAAAGCAATCACCCGATAAGAAAGTATTACGAAAAATGCGGTGCTGAAATTACAGACACCGACTGGCGTGACGCACCAATCCGTACGCTCGGCAGAATTCCTGCCGTATGGTGGATGAGCAATATGACGATTGATGATTGTATCAACGTTCAGGCATCCGATTTCAGCGGATATCTCAACATAGAGCCTTTGAGAAACGTATTCTACGGCACGGTGCACGGCGAAGATATATGGATGAACAACGGCATTGAAAGGGATGTGTGGGTGCCGATGTTTATCAGACAGTTCTGCACAATGCAGGTGCCGTATACATATCTCAACAGATACAAGAGACTCAGTTACACAGGCAACGGCGAAGACGGTTATGTTGTGACTTTTTCTGACGGTGTTGAAACTTGCGGTAACACTCTTTCAATAACCAAAAACGGAATTGAACTGAAAAAAGGATACGACGTTATTCTTCCTTTGACAGAGGATAACAAAACGTTTATCGCATATTCCGAAAACGGAAAAGACGGCGAATGGAACGTACCCGATGCCGAATTTGACAAAGCAAAAGTTTATAACATCACAGCAGACGGCAATGAATATATCTTTGA
>JAZOUV010000010.1:0-28663 GCA_045658315.1 Eubacteriales bacterium | reverse complement strand
CGACAGTAAGAGAATAATATTCACCGAGGATATTTATGAAATAAAGACGGGGCTCAAGCTTTATTCCTGCAATGAAAAAATCAAGCAATACGATATAAGCAATTTCGGTATGACTGTAAAAAATGACAGCACATTTGTTCCGGAAGATTTTCGTCACGAGCAGTATTTACTTATAGAAGAGGGCGGCAAAAGAGTTCTTATAAGCGGCTGTTCGCACAAAGGTATAATGAACATAGCAAATTGGTTTAACCCCGATGTACTTATAGGCGGATTCCATTTTTCACAGCTCCCTCTTGACGAGAAACTAAAAGAATACTCAAAAACTCTCTCCGCATTTGATACGACCTATTACACCTGCCACTGCACCGGCACCGAACAGTATAACTTTATGAAAAACCATATCAACAGACTACTCTATCTATCTACAGGAAATAAGATTACAATATAAAGCAAAATTGTGCACGAAAATGTGTGCACAATTTTTATTTTACTATATTTTCTGCATATCGTACCGCTTCCATAGCGTCTTTGGCATACTTGTCGGCACCTATTTTGTCTGCGTATTCTTTCGTAAGAACCGCACCTCCTACGACTGTTTTGCACCATGGTGCTTTTTCTTTCAGAAGTTTTATTGTTTCTTCCATAGCGGGAACAGTTGTTGTCATAAGAGCCGACAGCCCTGCCAATGGGGCATGCAGTTCAACCACCTTTTCAACAACTGTTTCGGGGGGCACGTCCTTGCCCAGATCAACAACGTCAAAGCCGTAGTTTTCAAGCAACAGTTTGACGATATTCTTTCCTATATCGTGTATATCGCCGTGTACCGTTGCAATAACAAAAACACCCTTGTTTGCCGCTTTTTCACCACCCGACATAAACGACTTTATAGTTTCAAAAGCACTCTTTGCCGCCTCGGCACTCATAAGGAGCTGTGGCAAATAAACCGTTTTATTTTCAAAGCCCTTGCCTACATTGTTAAGGGCAGGTATTATTTCGTTGTTCACAATATCGAGAGGGGCAACAGTTTCAAGCAAAACCTTTGTAATATCGGCAGACTTTTCTTTAAAGCCCTTTATAACAGCCTTCTGAAGCTCGGAGCTGTATTCTTCGGCAGACTTTTTTGTTTCGGCAGCAGACGCACTCACCGCAACTGTAAAGCTGTCCGCATTTGCGATATATTCAGCACAATTTTCGTCAAGACCCGCCAAAGCCTTAAAGGCATAATATGTCTTCATCATATCGGCAGAATAGGGATTCATAATAGCAGCCGAAAGACCGTTTTCAAGACAAAGTGCAAAGAAAACGCCGTTTATTGCATCTCTGTTGGGCAGACCGAAAGAAATATTGGATACGCCGAGCGACGTATGACAGCCAAGCTTCGTTTTTATATAATTCAATGCTTGAACCGTTGCAAGAGCCGCTTTATTGTCGGCACTTACCGTCATTGCAAGTGTGTCGAAAATAATATCCTTTTTGGAAACACCGTATTTTTCTGCTTTTTTCAGTATTTTTTCGGCAATTGCTACTCTGCCTTCGGCATTTTCGGGTATACCGTTTTCATCAAGAGTCAAGGCGACGACCAAGCCGCCGTATTTTTTAACCAAGGGGAATACGGCTTCCATACTTTCAGTCTTTCCGTTGACGGAATTTATCATAGCTTTGCCGTTGTAACGGCGAAGAGCTGTTTCCATTGCTTTAACGTTTGCCGTATCTATCTGAAGAGGAAGATTCGTTACCGTTTGCAACTCACACACAGCATTTTTCAGCATTTCAGTTTCGTCAATGTCAGGCAGACCTACGTTTACGTCAAGTATATGAACACCCTTTTCCTGCTGATTTACAGCCTCGGAAAGAATATAGTCCATATCGTTTTCGAGCAATGCTTGTTTAAACCGCTTTTTGCCCGTAGGATTGATTCTTTCACCGATAAGTATAGGCACACTGCCGAATTCGACGGCGTGGGTATATGATGAAACGACAGTTTTATTTTTGTCAGCAAGAGGTACGGGCGTTAGTCCTGCCGTTTTTTCATTGAGCAGTTTTATATATTCGGGTGTAGTACCGCAACAGCCGCCGATAACTCTTACACCTAATTTTACAAGCTCGGCAACCTCATCGGAAAACTCCTCGGGAGTTATGTCAAAGACAGTTTCACCATCAACCACCTTAGGCAGCCCAGCATTAGGCTTAAGAATAACGGGAACAGAAGCATTTTCAAGCAATTCTTCTGCAACATGACGAAGTTGTTTAGGTCCGAGTGAGCAGTTTGCACCCAAAGCATCAACACACATTCCCTCAAGAAGAGCAACCATAGCGGCAGGCGATGCCCCCGTCATAAGCTTGCCGTCTTCGCCGTAGGCATTTGAAACAATAACGGGCAAATTGCAATTTTCTTTTGCCGCCAAAAGAGCCGCCTTTGTTTCGTAGCTGTCGTTCATTGTTTCTATTATAATGAGATCAACACCGTATTTTACGCCAAGCTTTACCGTTTTTGCAAAAACACCCACGGCATCCTCAAAATCAAGATCACCGAGAGGCTTGAGAAGCTTGCCCGAAGGACCTATATCAAGAGCAACAAACTTTGTCTTTTTTGATATGCTCTGCTCTGCCGCTGTTTTTGCATTAGATACTGCCGCTTTTATAATTTGTTCAAGCTCGTCCTCGGCAAATTTAAGAACATTTGCACCGAAGGTATTGGTGCAAACAACATTACTGCCTGCATCATAGTAAGCTTTATGTATATCAATAATAACGTCGGAATGAGTGATATTCCATTTTTCGGGATGCTCCCCCGCTTTAAGCCCACGGGCTTGAAGCAGAGTGCCCATTCCGCCGTCAAGACAGACGATATTATTTTTTAAAAACTCGGAAAAAGTCATATTCCACCTCTGAAAGCACAGTTACTTTTTTCACAGCAACTGCATTTATTTACGGTTGTTTTACTTTGGCTGTCAGATAATCCCACAAATGCCGTAACCGATTTTGAGGGCGACATAAGCATACTGTCGTTCAACGAAAGACCTATATGCTTCGGGCAATCGAGAATTGCAAACAGCTCTTTTTGAACAGTTAATGGAAGATCACCGTAGCCGGGACTGAAACGCGGCTTTAAAAAAACACCGTACTCTTTTTCTATGTCAGAACAAAACGCATCGCATAGTGCCTCTATTCTTTCAGCACCTATAGCTTGAAACATCAAAGCCATAGAAGGCGATATGCGTCCGTATTTTGCAATAAGTCTGTCTATTTCAACACCGACGGTCGCACCGAACAGTATTACCTTTTTGCAATTTTTTAAATTTGAGGAAAGCCCGTCAGAATTAATACGAAAAACACCGAAATCACAAAAGCTTCCGCAAATCTTCAAGTCAAGCTCGGTGTAACAAACCTTGTATGTAAAGCTGTTTTTTACATAACCGAGGCATTTATCCAAAAGCCTCTCCGTATCAGCATCGGCAGTTTTGCAACCCGCATACCGCAACATTTCTTTTCTGCAAAAGTCGGGAGCGTTAAACTGCTTTATTAAAACAATACTCATTTGCCCAAAATTTCCGACAGATTGCTCTGAATTTTTTTTGCAACATCGGGCTTGTTCATCGAATATACGTGAATATGCGTAATGCCGTTTGCATAGAGGTCGATAATTTGGTCAGTAGCATAGGCGATACCCGCCTGCTTCATTGCTGCCGGGTCATAACCGAACTTATCCACAAGGCTCTTGAAACGCTGAGGCATAAACGAGCCGGAAAGCTTAATCGCCCTTTCAATCTGGTTTGCATTTGTGATAGGCATAATACCGGGAATAACGGGAACTATTATACCCGCTTCACGAATTTTATACAAGAAATTATAAAGCAGATTATTGTCGAAGAACATCTGTGTTGTCAAGAAATCACAGCCTGCATCGACTTTTTCTTTAAGATATTTAATATCATCTTTTTGGGTGGGACTTTCGGGGTGTATTTCGGGATAACACGCACCGCCGAGACAAAAATCAGAGTCAACGGCTCTAATCTCACGAATAAGGTCAACAGCGTGCTTGTAATCCCAATGACTCCTGTCAGCATTTTCAAGCTCTGCGGGAATATCACCCCTGAGAGCCATAATATTTTTTATACCTGCTTTTTTAATATCGTCAATTCTCTGTTTGACGGTTTCTCTTGTTGAAGAAACGCAGGTAAGGTGAGCCAAGGTGGGCACGCTGTACATTTCTTTTATGTTTTTTGCAATATCAAGTGTATACTTGCTTGTACCGCCTCCGGCACCGTAAGTAACACTCATAAAAGCGGGGTGAAGATTTGCGATCTCCTCAGTTGCAGCCTTTACACTTTCAAAGCTCGTTTCTGTTTTCGGTGGGAACACCTCGAATGAAACAGAAAGTTTATCCTGTTTAAGCAAGTCTATAATCTTCATAAAAAATCACCTTCAAATGACAATTAATAGAGTAATTATACACCCGCAAGCAAATATATGTCAAGTTTTTTTGGAGCTTCCTTTGTTTTTCCCTTCAAGAAAGAGTGTTTTCGCAACTATAACCAGTACCGGAAATGAAATGAGACCGATAAAACCGCAAAGTTCAAGACCTATATACATAGAGAACAGTGTCATCAAAGGGTGAAGTCCTATACTTTTTCCGATTATTTTGGGTTCAAGAATTTCGCGGACAACGCTGACTACCGCAAACATTATAAGCAGACCGAAGCCTTGATAATATCCGCCCGAAATAATTTTTAGTGCCCCCCAAGGTACAAGCACCGTACCGACACCGATTATGGGAAGAATGTCAACCAAGGCAATAATTAATGCCAATGTAAAAGCATAATCGGTTTTTAATATCAAAAATCCCGCATATAACTGCAAAAAAGTTATTCCGACAGTTAGAAGATACCCCTTTAATACCCTTATTCCCGCTTGTTTGAGCTTAAAACGAGTGTTTGAGAGGTGTTTTTTTGTTTTATCGGAAAGCTTTGAAAGGATATAGTTGTTTATTTCTTCATAGTCAGCACAGAAATAATATGATGCCATTATGAGAACAAGAGAAACAAAAAGAAGATTGGGTAAAACGGTTATAACTTTTGTAAGCATTTCGGGAACATTAGCCGAAACGTCGGTCAAAATATTACGTGCAACATTGCCAAAGCTGTGCAGCATTTCCTCTTCACTGCCAAAGGTTTTTAAAAAAGGAATTTTATCCAACACCTTGTTTACGTATTTGAGAATATCGCTGATCCAAAGGTCTGAGTTTTTGCTTGCATATTCTACTATACCGCTAAATTCATATATGAGCTTATCGAGAACGAGAAATAAAAATGCACCGATTATCATGAGCAAGAGTAAAACAAGAAAGACGCTCAGGACTTTTTTTGAGATGCGTGTTCGTTTATGAAGAACTTCAGCCAAAGGACGTATGACCAACGCAACGCACCAAGCTACAATAAAAGGCAAAAGAAGCTTAAACAGATATTTAAAAAAGACAAAAACAAGAAGTGTGCAAATTACAAAATAAAACGAAAGAACAAGTATTCTCTTGTATCCCTCTTTAGGTAAAAAATCCATAAAAACAGCCCCCTTTTTTATATTATATAAAAAAGAAGGGCTTTCCATTCGGCACAGCTAAATTTTACCGTTCTGCCGTAACCGTTTTTTCAGCTTACTATACGATTTACAATTTCTTTTGCGTCATTTTCATCTACAGTGTCATTTCCGTCAACATCACTCGCCATTTTCTGCAACTCATAACCGTCTAGGAAATTGATTTCGCCTTTTTGAGCCATATTAGCGTCAAATACAGTTAATTCACCGTCGCCGTCAACGTCCCCTTTTACCGCGATAACCGCTTCTTCACCGTCAAAAACCAACTTGCTGCCCGTTGCGACATTGCCGTTTTTCAATCCCGTAACTTCTACCGCCGTGTTGTTCAAAAGCTCTTGTATATCGGTAACAGAAAGCGTATTTCCCCAAACTACGGGACATATCGCAACATCCCCCGCTACGCTGTTAGGCTTTACCGTAACCGCCGTATCAACACACACCGCCGCTATTTTGGGGATATTCTCAATTTCGGGTAGAGGACTCTTTTTTATTCCGCCTATTTTAAGAATAAATTCGTCTTTCAAATTAGAATAGGAATATGATACTTGGGTAACGCCCTCTTCAAACGTAAGATTAAGAATAATATCGTTCATATTATCGGAGCACCATTTTGCAAATTCCGAACTACTATACTTTCCGTTCCCTTTGTAACAAAACCTTGCTTCTCCGTAATATTTAAGCTGAGTTATTGCGTTTTCTACAGACGGCTGCTCCTTGAAAGCGTTCATATTGTAAAAGGGATAGTTGCAATAATTTGCCTTCGTTGCGGTACAGTCTGGCAAGTCATAACCGTTGTAATCAATTCCTCTTTCTTCATTTATCAACTTAGCTGTAGTAGTGTTCAAATATTCATGATAAATAACCCCTTGGTCGTCCCACGTCGGATCCGACATATAGTATTCACCGTCAATTCTGACCAAGTTCCACATGTGTGCCTCTCCTGCCGTTCCTGTAACCGCGTGCGACTGTATTCCGCACAGATAGAGCAGATACTGATATAACTCGGCATATCCCTCGCATACGGACTTTCCCTCAATTAATGCACCGTATGCATTATGGTCATTAACACTGCCGGCCTCATATTCAACATGTTTCACAACAGCATCGTGAAGCAATAGCGAAATTTTATATTCCGACATACCGTCTCTTACACCTGCATCAACAATAAACTGTTCGGCTGCCTCTTCAAAATCAACCTTTGCTTTTTCTAATGCGGCTTTTCCTTGGTCGGTACTTGTGTTATAAAGGCAGGGTATTGCCACCGATACTACAATCTTATCTTCCCCATTTAAGTAATAGGAATAACCAATACCTCTGTTATTGTCGCACCAAAATAATTGCGGATTATCGTAACGCAACGGTAATAATACAACATCTAACTCTTCCGAAGTAACCTCTATATCGAAGAAACCTAAATATTCAAAAGATATGTTTATATAACCGTCTTCATCAGTAACAGCAGTTTGAATCCCTTGGAGAAGCGTGTCGTAAACCGCAACGAGTTCTTCTCCGTTTTCCATTCCTGCAAGAGCATTTCTGCCATACAAAAGGTTCATATCAAAAGGCAAAGGTGTTACATTAATATTCAATGCCGATGTCGCAATTCCCCACATCAAGATACCCAAACACATTATCACAAAAACAGCTGACTTTATAAACTTTTTCATAATGCAAAACTCCCTATCTTACATGCTACAGTCTTTATCAAATTGTACACCTAATTTCACCGATTGTCAATTACCTATGCTGTTCAAACGAATCAAATAGATTATTTTCTAATAATATTTAAATACTGTTGCTAAAAGGTAAAAAGTATGATATAGTATAGTTTACACGTAATTTGACGAAAAAAGTTGAATAATCTATTTCCCGAGAAGGAGAATTATAACATAATGAAGAAGCCCCAAAAATCAAAATTTTTTAAAATCACCTATATAGCGTACGTTATTGTTCTTGCCGTACTCGTCGCTATGGCACTCCTTTACGTAAACAACGTTCTTGAGCTTTACGAAAACGAACACCCTCAACGTCATTTGGAAAACGCCCTATCTTTACTTGAAAGCGAGGCGGAAAGCGGCAAGCTTTGGACAAAAAAAGGTGTTCCGTCAATGGAAAGCGGAATATTTGAAGACGGCATTGACCAAAAGAAAGAGTTTTTGAAAAAAATTAAAGGTGACGTAAAGTTATCGGCACAAAGATGGATAAACGAAAACGAATGTACGTATAGAGTTATTTCGGACGGAAATGAAATCGCCGAAATAAAGCTTCGCAAGGACGGAGATATGATACAGAAGCTTGCTATTATAAGCATACAGAAATACGAGCTTGTTTCATACGTTCCTTTGACCCACACATACACACTTGAACTCCCCGAAGACGTAATTGTTAATTCGGATATTTTCGTTGACGTAAACGGTATAAATCTTACCGAAGAATACGGTACAAAAACGGAAGACGGTAAAACTATATTTAAGTTTGAAAATCTCTATTCCGTTCCGAGAATTACAATTACCGACAAAAAAGACAATAAGGCCGATATAAAAATGCCCGACGGCGACGGCAAAATTGCGTTTGACAACAGTTTTTACACACTCACCCTTCCCGATTCACTCTTCGTTGACGTAAACGGAGAAAGACAGACGGGCGAGACCTTAGATGACGGCAGAATCAATTACAGAATCCGTCTTGTAACAAAAGCAGACGTTACGATAAGCGACGTATTTGGAAATACCGAAACATATATCGGTAAATCTTCCATACCTCTTACATGCTATACTTTTATGACAGGAGACCACTGTACCGTAACTGTTGACGGTCAAAACGTTCCCGAAAGCTGTATAGAATATTCAGAAAATGCGGAATATTCAACTTTTGCCGATTTGGTAGAAGGACTGCCCCGCTTGCCCGTATACGAAATAGTCGTACTGAAAAATGATGCCGACATCAAAATTATCGACAGAGACGGAAATGCTGTTGAATACGACAAAGAAGTAAAGATTCAAGATATCGTAAATATATCCTCCGGAACAATATACGACACAGTTCCCGAAGAAGTTGCAAAGGAAATTAACGTTCTTAAGGTTCTTGAGGACTGGAGCCTCTATATGACCTGCGATTTGAATTTTAACGCTATTTCAAAATATCTCATAAAAAATTCATATCAATATGACGTTGCTTGGAAATACAGCTACAGCATTGACCGTACCTTTACGAGTGCTCACCGCTTGGGTAATCCTCCGTTTGAACAGGAATCGGTTTCAAATTTCAGATGGCTTACGGAAAACTGCTTTGAGGTTGATATCCGCTTTGTAAAGCATATGATAGTTCTGGGCAGAAGAACAGATGACGAAATGAACGAAAAATGCTATTTTGTAAAATATGATGACACGAAAGACAACAAAGATAATCCCACGTGGAAGCTCGTTGCGATGAAGGAGATAGTAAACAATGCAAACTAAAATAAATCCCCCTGAAAAAAATACCGAAAACGAGATAGATTTATCAAAACTCAAACCTCGTCGCCCTCACAAAACAAAAAAAGAAAAAAGAATCGGAAAAATAATACTCCAAACCCTTGCTTTTTTATTCACTTTTGTTTTTGCAATAGTACTTACACTTTACTGTGCTTTAGGTATGCTTTGTGCAAACCGTGTTTCGAAACAGGAAAAAGCCGAAGGCAAAATATCAGAAATACTATACATTACAGTCCCGACATTTCTTGAAACGGGTGCATTTAAATTTATTCCCTCTCTCTATCTTTCATCCGATTCAATTCAAGCTATTGTAGATAAGAACAAAATGAAGGATATGGATGCTGACGTTGACGAAGGTTTAATAAACCTCGACGGAACGAAACTGACCGGCAAGCTTGATATTGATATTACTTCGACTAACGAAGAACAGAACGATAGTTCTGCAGAAGACGGAGAGCCTATAGAGATATACGAGGTATCCGACGCTACATATTTCGGAACTATGATTGTTGTCAAAGACCCCTCACGCGTCAGTCTTGCGACGATATACCCATGGAGAGAAATTGGCGTAACACTTGATGAACTCGTAAAAAACAACAACGCTATAGGCGGTATAAACGGCGGACTCTACAATTCTTATAACAATACCGGCGGCTCTCCCTACGGAGTTGTCGTATCAAACGGAGAAATCCAGTACAACCAGCCCCAAAGTTTTGCGGGACTCGTACTTATTGGCTTTACGGAAAACAACATTCTTCAAATAATTGACGTTTCAAAGATGAACTCAAGACAAGTTGAACAGATGATAAAAGAAAAGAAGATACGTGATGCTGTTACGTTCCAAGACGAAGCCTCTGATGCTAATAACCATTTCGTTCAGCTTATTATTAACGGCGAGGTACGCGAAATGAACGGCATGGGTAGCGGTCTTAATCCCAGAACCGCTATAGGACAAAGAGCTGACGGTGCGGTTCTGATGTTCGTAACAGACGGACGCGGAAAAAACGGACACCTTGGTGCTTCAGCTTCAGACTTAATTAAAGTAATGAAAGATTTCGGTGCAGTTAATGCCGCAAACCTTGACGGCGGTTCTTCGTCATGTATGTATTATGACGGCGAATATCTTATGACGAGCGTTACGTTCTACTATACGAATGCATCTTGGTATCTCCCCACCGGATTTATAATCAAATAAAATAGTTGCCAATATTTTACGTGTTTTGCTTTACAAACAGTTCAATGTAGATTATAATATATATAGGCAGGCTGCCAACCAATATAACACGAATGCTTAAAGTAGGAGTTAAAATTATGACAAACGCACAGGATATTAAATTACAACCGTTCCGTATGCACAAAAACCTCTATTTTATTGGAAGTGAAGCTGTATCGGTACACCTCATCGACACCGAAGAAGGCTTGGTTATGATAGATACCGGTTACCCGAATATGCACGACCTTATATTAAACAACATGAAAACACTGGGATTTGACCCCAAAAACCTTTGTGCCATCTTCCACTCTCACGGTCATATCGACCATTTTGGAAACACACAGGAATTTGTAGCACTGTCGGGAGCAAAGACTTATATAGGCCGTCCCGACAACGATATAGTAAACGGAAAGCTCGATCTTTCATGGGCAAGAGAACTCGGACAAGAACCGCTTCCCTTTTTCGACTGCGACGTGTTAATTGAAGACGGAGATACTTTCACTTTTGGAAGTACTACCATTCGTTGTATTCATACTCCGGGACATACCGACGGTGTTATGTCGTTCATGATAACCCTTGACGATAACGGCGACAAGATTGTTGCCGCAATGCACGGCGGAATCGGAACAAACAGTATGGCTGCCGGTTTCCTTGAAAAATACGGTTTATCTTTTGACTGCCGCGACAAATTCAAAGAAGGTCTTAAAAGACTTGCAAATGAAGACGTTGATTTGGTTTTGGGAAATCATCCCGAACAAAGTCAAACAGACAAAAAGATGCTCCGCGTATTGAACGGAGAAACCGACCTGACCGATAAAGGAGAATGGCACAGATTTCTCGCATTCGCAGAAAGATGTTTAGACAATATGCTAAAAAGAGAAAGTGAAAAACAATCCTAATTTATTTAAAGATACTATACTTGGATTAAGGTAGGATATTTTATAGAAAAACTCTTTACAAACAAAAAATGTTCTGCCGTATCAGTATTGTACCGTTTTCTCAATTTTTTGTTAATAATTACATAAAAAATCAATATTGCACAATTCTGTCAAAATTTTGGTCAATATTGTGTATTTAATTTGACGAAAAAAAAGTGTATAATTATTGTACTGAATGTATACTTACAATAAGAGGTGTTACAATGAAAAATTCAGTTATACTCCCAACTGCACTTCAGATATGTACTGATGACGTTGGATGGTTTATCGGTGCCGATGACAGACATATGAGCAGACCCTCTCGTTCCGGTATGACGAGGAACCATGTTGCTGAAGACTATATTGCTCTCAATGAGATTGGAAAAGCTATCGGACAGAAAATTATGTGTCCTCTTGTTTTGGCAGAGTGGGATAAGGATAATATTTTACGAGGCGAAGTTGGCGTAACTTTCGACCCTCAAAATTGGGACAGGGCGTCAAAGCTTAATATGGAGCTTGCTGAGAAATGTTTTGAGATTGCAGAAAGCTCCGAATATATTGAATATGCTCTCCACGGTGTCCTTCACGGAAATTATGACAAAGATGGAAAGCAGATAACTGAGCTTGAATATTTTGAATACAAGGACGGTAACGACTTCCTCACTGCTCAGTCCGAAGAAGAAATACTTCACCGTATGGATCTTTTCTTTAAGCTGTACGATATGTGGGGATTTAAAAAGAAGATACGTTCCTTTGCCGCACCTAACGGTCTTCCCCGCAATTTAAAGAGTAAAGATATGCTCTCGGTTGCATCTGCACTGAAAAAGAACGGAATCACATACTGGGCAAACAGTTGGGGTAACCCCGTTGGCTATACAGAATTTATAGACGGCGTACTGTACATGGAAAAGTGCTGTAACAGCTCTATTCCTTGGAACGCCTGTGACGTTGACCCCGATTATCTTCAAGATTTTGTAAGAGAAAGTGACGGAGATACGGGTACGGTTTTCAGTGCTCACTGGCCTAACTTCCTCCGTTATAACTATCAGAATAACCTTAAGAACGTTGAAAAATGGGCAGCCTTCTTCAAGAGACAGAGTGAAATATTCGGTCTTATGATATCCAAAGATATTGCTTTTGCAGGCAGCCAGTGCGTATATCATACCTATAGCAAGGTTGATTTTGACAACAAGGTTATAAGAATAGATATTTCCGAATGTCAGGAAAAAGGTAACGATTTTCTTTCAGGCGAATTCTATATCAGCTTAAAGAACGATATTATTCCCGAAAGCATTAAAGGCGGAGAATTTGAACTCTACGAGACGCACACGGAATTCAAAACCTACAAAGTAAAACACAGTGATAGTATTATTGAGATAACTATCGCGTGAATTAATCAAAGTAATATTGTATTTTTAACAATATAATTTACAAAAGGAGAAAAAACCATGAAAAAATTTGCAAAACTTTTAGTATTGGCGTTAGCTGTAGCAGTTATGACATCGGCATTTGCACTTGTTGCATCAGCAGAAGAAACTGCAAACATTGACCCCAACACACTTCAACCCGGAAGCGAAGATGTTTACTTTATTAAAGATGCTCCCAGGGATGAAAACAACGTGGTAGTAGGCGAGCTTGAAGGCGATGGCACAGGCTTAACACCTGACAACCCCTTGATCCCCTCAGAAGACCACGAAAAATGGAACGGAAAAAGATGGCACGTTCTTACGTCTCTCTATCAGGCAATTGAGCTTCTTTCTGAAAGAGGCGGTACAATAGTCCTCACCGGTCCCGTACGTATTGGTATTAACGAAGTTGGCGACAACGGTTCCCCCGCTGTAAGAGACAACGAATCGGTTTCTTTTGGAAACAATGTTATCAAGATCACATCAGTTTACAACGGCGTTGACTATCGTAAAGAAGCTGGTGCTAAGCTTATATTGGACGACATCGCTATGCTCCTCCTTAATGGTTCAACTATTTGGGAAAACATTGATATCGCTACAGGCAGCACAGGTCGTATTATCCATTTCTGTAACTATCCCACACTTATTGGAGAAGGCGTAAAATGTTATCCTACTGACGAAGCTTTTGAAGGCGTTCCTCAGAACTACGTATCCCTTTCCGGAGGCAAAAGATGGGACGGACTCAAGGACAAGAGCTCCAACATGGTAATTAAGTCCGGTACTTATTACAATATTTATGCCGCATCTTCCGGTGACTCTACCGCTTTTGCACTTGAAAACTACAACTCTAATCTAACCATTGACGGAACAACAACAGTCCTTGGTACTATTACAGGTACAGTTGGTCATAGTAACCCGTTCAGCGGTAACGTAAATATTACAATTAACAACGGTACATTTGAGTGTGATATCAATGGTGTCGGACCCACAGGTTTCGTCAACACCGACGGTATCGTTAACATCAAGATTAACGGCGGTGACTTCAAGAATGCTTGGTCTATTAACCAGGTAGCTACAGGTGCTAAAAACAACCTGCCCGCAGCTTGCACAGTTGACTTCTCCGGTTGGACAGGTGATGTTCTCGGTCTTGCTTATGCCAACGTGGCTATTACCGACATTACTGACATTAAGCTCCCCGAAGGTGTAACAGCAGCACAGCTCCAGGAAGCTATCGATAACGCTCCTATAGATGATCCTATAGATGAGCCTGCTGATACAACCGATGCTAACGAGCCTGATGCAACAGAGCCCGAAGCAACAAAGCCCGCAGCTACAGTGGCTCCCGATGTAGAAGAAACAAAGGCTCCCGTTGTTATTGATGACGATGGTGAAGAAGGCGGCAACAATACTACTCTCATTATTATAATTGTTGTAGCAGTTGTAGTAATTGCAGGCGTAGTAGTTGGAATCGTTCTTGCTAAGAAAAAGAAGAAATAATTAAATCCGATTAGTTAAAAAGCATCATGCGGCTTTAAGCCGCAGATGCTTTTTCTTTTTGAAAAATTTACTTATTATCCCCCATTTGTGATATTACAGAATTTTCATTCAGCCAACGCCCTAAATCTAACTTTTTTTAGCATAATTTAGCACGATATTAAGAAAAGAAAGAAAATGTGTTGACAATCTTTCGCAGTATATATATAATTAATATGTATTACAAAGTATTAATTATTTTATTATAAAAATCTCCGAGAGCCAACTTATGATTAGGCCGCCCGAAAGAATAAAGGTCGTTGACCTCCCCCTTCGTTGCGGCATTCGTCTGAGTAGGTTTTTTAAACGAAATGGGTGTTTTTTAAAATCACACGTCCGATGGCGGATAAGACGACGTCGGAACAATTCACACAGGAAAATATTTTTTTAAAATAAAAAACCATAATATAAAAGGAGAATAACTATGGGAAATTTAACTAACAAGTACGCCGTTGTTACAGGCGCAGGTAAGGGTATAGGCAAGGCTATTGTTAAACGCTTTCTTGAAGACAACGTAGCAGGCGTTGCAATACTCGACATGAACATTGCTCTTGCAGAAGCTACAGCAAAAGAGTTTGATCCTACCGGAGACCGCGTTATCGCAGTAAAATGTAATGTTGCATGCAAAGAAGATGTACACACAGCATTTGAATCTGTGTTCGCAAAGTTCGGCAGAGTTGACATTCTCGTTAACAACGCAGGCATTACACGCGATGGTATGTTCCACAAGATGAATGCTGATGATGCAAAGATCGTTATGGACGTTCACTTCTACGGCACATTCTACTGCTGTCAAGAAGTTATTCCCGGCATGAGAGAACGTGCTTACGGTAAGATCGTTAATATTTCTTCCGCATCTGCTCTCGGTAACGTTGGACAGTCCAACTATTCTGCTGCAAAGGCTGCTATCGAAGGCTTTACAAGAACACTCGCTATGGAAAGCGGAAGAAAGAATATCACTGTTAACGCCATTGCTCCCGGTATGATTGATACGGATATTCTTAGTACTATCCCCGAGGATATTATGAAACAGAGAATTGAGGAAGCTCCCATGCAGAGACTCGGTCAGCCTCATGAAATTGCCGCTGTTGCCTCCTTCCTTGCATCCGACGACTCATCTTGGCTCACAGGTAATACACTCCTTGTATCCGGTGGCGTTAGACTTAAGCCCTAAGTAATTTTTTGAAATAAAAAAACGTTTGAGAGAGACACTTCGTAAAGAAGTAGCCTCTCTCATTTTTTATTAAAGAAACAAATGACACTTTGCACAGAAAGGTGAAAGTGTCATAATGGGTTACATTCTTTTTAGAAAAAAATAAGTGTTTAAAGGACTTTGAATATAAAATCTAATTATAGATTAAATCAAAGTATCAATATACTCAAGAAGTTCGGCAAAGCTGCCGGAGTTATAGCAAGATATATCTTTATTTTCGCTATTTATAAGGCAGTTGATAAGGAGAAACACTTTCATACCGCTCTTTTCTGCCGTCATATCCTCAGAAACATCGTTTCCAACCATAAGACATTCTTCGGGCAAAACATTAAGTCTGTCAGCTATTTCTTTATAATACCCTACATCCGGTTTGCAGAATGTACATTTGTCATACGAGGTATAATATTCAAAATCGTTTACATCCAGTCCTGCCCACTCGATTCGGCTTATATTAGCTTCGTCGGGGAAAATAGGCTTTGTTGCAACAACCATACGCAGGCCTTTTTTAGCGATTGCTTTTACCGCCTTATCCGCCTCGGAATCAAAACCGCATACCGTCTTCAAGGCTTGAAATTCATTCAAGTAAAATTCTCTCAAAACGCCCTTTTGGTCTATATCGCTCGCCGGAAAGCCCTTGTTGAAAAAATCCCAAAACACATTTTCATTCAATCTGCTTCCGTCATTCATTTCAACTGCATTAACACCGCCCCATATAACTTTTACAAGTTTTTTGGGGTCATCGTATCCATAAGGGTAAAGCTTGGTTGCAAGAAGCTTAAAATACTCTTTGAAAAACTTTTCCTGATCCATCGGCAAAAGAGTGCCGTCAAGATCAAATAATACCGCTTTTATTTTCATTTACCGACCGTTTCCTAAATTAATGCTTATAATAGTTTTTGCAAATCATTTCAAGATTGTTACTGATAAGAGCAAGACTGCGGTAGAATATCATCCTATCTTCTTCCGACAAACCGTTGCCTGCAGCACCAAGAACTGTATCTATCTTGCGTGTAAGACTTTCGGCTATCTTTTTTCCCTTATCGGTCAATTCTATATGCACTCTGTATTTCTTTTTTGAGCCTTCCTTATAGTAAACATATCCTTCATTTTCAAGCTGAACAATTGAACGTGATACCGCCGCTTTGTCCTCATCGCATATTTCGCAAAGCTCGGTCGCCGTCATATTCCCGTGATTATATAAATAATAAATGCAGGAAACATGGGGGCTTTTTAAGTTATATTCAGCCATTTCCTCGGTTTTTATCCTTTGGATACTGCGTCTGATCTTGGTCATAAAAACCGTAAAAAGTTTAAACCTTTCTTCCATTTTATCCACCATTTATTATGTCTTTATTCTGCAACAAAAATATATGGATATACTTCCTGTCCGCCATCAACAAAGTAAATCTCGGCAGAAGGATGTACCTCTTTAAGATATGCCTCAAGAGCCATACATTCCTCAGTCTCAGAGTCCTTTCCCGTAAATGCGGTTATCATAAACTTTCCGTCAGCACTCAAAAGCATTGACGCAAGCTGCTTTGCAGCATCAAGTCTGTTAAGCTCGGAAACAACTATTTCCTTCTCAATTATACCTATAGTATCACCTTTGTTTATATGAACTCCGTTCATATCGGCATCACGAATAGAGGGAGATATATAGCCTGCGGTTACACGTTTCATCGCCGCCGTCATTTCTTCAATGATTGCCTCTGCACTCTCATTGCAAAAATCAGCACTGGATACTGCAACATAACCTGTTCCTATATTTTTGCTCGGGATAACGTGTACATTTGACTTCTCGTATATTTCAGCCGCCTGAGTCGCCGCCATTATTATATTTCCGTTGTTGGGGAACACAAATATATGCTCTGCCGAAACCTTTTCAAATGCCTCAAGGAAATCATTGATAGAAGGATTTTGCGTCTGTCCCCCCTGCACTATCTCATCCGTTCCAAGCTCCTTAAATAAGCCCTCAATGCCGGGACCGTTTGTCACCGCCACTATACCGTATTTCTTTTTCGGAGCTTTATTTACAGCCTCTTCAACCTTTTCGGGCATATTTTCTTCGGACTCGGTATGTTGCAAGGACATATTTTCAATCTTTATTGTAATAAATTCACCAAAACCACGGCAATACTCAAGCACCTTTTCCGGTGTCATTGTATGCACGTGCAACTTTACAATACTGTCAGTTTTAAAGCAAACTACAGAATTGCCTAACTCGGACAAAAAAACTTTAAGTGGTTCTATGTCAAAAGCTTCAACATTAGTTTTCGCATTCATAAGCTGTATAAGAAGCTCGGTACAATAACCGTACTCCATAACGCTGTCAGCATTAAAATTCTCATTCACCACCGGAGTTTTAACCTTCGGGAACTCCATAGTAGACTCAAAATTAAGCTGTTCGCCGTTAAGAACTCTGTTAAACCCGTCCATAATGTAGAAAAGACCTGCCCCACCGCTGTCAACAACTCCTGCTTCTTTAAGGACAGCCAATGCCTCGGGAGTACGTTCAAGGGAAGCATACATCTCTTTTACAAGGTCGCCGAAAAGCGATCTTATCGTACTTTTCGGAGTTATTCTTTTCACCGCATATTCAACAGATTCGCGGGCAACTGTAAGTATTGTTCCCTCTGCAGGGTTCATTACAGACGCATAGGCCTGTTCAACACCTTTCTGCAATGCTTCACCCATAGTAACTACGTTAGCCTTGTGAGACTTTTCAAGTCCCTTTGAAACACCTGCAAAAAACTGTGACAAAATAACGCCCGAATTACCTCTTGCACCAAGAAGCATACCGTGGGATATGACCTTCATAACCTCGGCAATATCGTCCGAATCCATATTTTCAACAGCCGCAATACCGCTTTCAATAGTCATTCTCATATTGTCGCCCGTATCTCCGTCGGGAACGGGAAATACATTAAGCTTATTTACCTCATCGGATTTTGAACGAAGTCTTGCGGCTCCGCCCAAAGCCATTTTCTTAAGCAAAGCTCCGCCTATAGACTTTAGTTCCTTAGAAACACCGTTCTTTTTTGACGAAGACTTCTTTTTCTTTTCTTTTAACATATATAAAGTCCTTTTCCTTACTTAAATGATAAGTTAATAAACGTTTATCTTTCTTTACCTACAAAGAAGAATGCAAGTACGCCGGGACCGGTATGTGCACCGATAACGGGACCTACATCGGCAATTAGCTCAACATCAACTCCGTGTTTGTTCTTGATTATAGATGCAAGGTATTTTGCATCTTCAATACAATCACCGTGAGAGATAAACAAAGTTCCCTCTTTCGTATTAAGTGCAAGCTCATCGTATTTCTGTGCCAAAGCTTCAACAGAGGTCCTTCTACCTCTTACTTTTGATATATTGATAAGATGCCCCTCGTTGTCCATGTGAAGAACGGGTTTAATTCCAAGAACGTTACCCACAAAAGCAACGGTAGGACTGATTCTTCCGCCCCTCTTTAAATACATAAGGTCGTCAACAGTGAACCAATGGCAAAGGTTAAATCTAAGCTCCTCGGCATATTTTGCCGCTTCTTCTATAGTTGCCCCCTCGTTTTTCTTTTTTAATGTGAGGTAAAGCAAAAGACCGAATCCTGCCGAAGCAGAAAGTGTGTCAACTGCTATAATTTTTCTGTCGGGATATTTTTCTTTCAACTGCTCGCCTGCAAGTCTTCCCGAATTATATGTAGTGCTGAGTCCGGAAGAAAAACCGAGGTAAAGCACATCTTTTTCTTGTTTCAGGTACTCTTCAAAAAGCTGTACAAAGCTTTCAACGTTTACCGCCGCCGTCTTTGCAACACCGCCCTCACGCATTTTGGCGTAAAATTCTTTTGCTGTCAAATCAAAGTTTAAATATTCTTTTTCGTCGCCCTCAAATCTTAAAGTAAGACTGCCGAAAGGCACTCCCCACTTTTCCAAAATTTCCGGCTTAATATCGCAAGCCGAGTCGGTAATTATAATATATTCGTTCATTCGTTTTACTCCTATTCTCATAAAATAAAACATAAAATACCATTGCTTAACAACAATATATTCCATATTATACCACCGCTATGTTGTTTTGTCAACAATATAATATATAGCAATATTTATTATATATAAAGCATACACCATACCGCATTGTTTTTTGGGTTGTGCATATTCATAATTATATTGTAGTGGGAAATTTAGTGCAAACAATATTAGGTGAGTCATTCCGAGCGAAGCGACCGTAGGTCGCAAAATCGAAGAATCTCATTATTTTTTATGCAAACATTTATGAGATTCCTCGGCTACGCTCGGAATGACCGTTATTTATCATTTGTACAAACAATATTAGGTGGGTCATTCTGAGTGAAGCGACGACAAGTCGCGGAATCGAAGAATCCCATTATTTTTATGCAAATTATTTGTTTCTCACGGAAAAAACAACATAAAAATCTACACAAATAAAATATGGCGGATATGAAATCCGCCACTACAAGTTTGTGCTTATTTTTCATTTACAAATATAAATTATTTCTGTACACAATTATATTACCCCAACAGCACGTCTGTTACAAGCATCAAGCAAAATCCTAAGAGCAAAGCATAGGTTGCACCGCGTTCACTTCCGTGTGCATGTGTCTCTGGTATCATCTCGTCGCTTATCACATATAGCATAGTTCCGCCGGCAAATGCAAGTGCAAAAGGCAATATTGCCGATGCAACCGTTACCGCAAAATAGCCTATCAAAGTACCGCCAACTTCAACAAGTCCTGTTATCATCGCACAAACAAATGTCTTTTTCGGTGTTACGCCTGCCGCCAACATAGGTCCTATTATAACCATCCCCTCGGGGATATTCTGCAAAGCAATACCGCCCGCTATTATAAGTGCTTGGGAGACATCACCGGCGCCGAATCCAACGCCTGCTGCAATACCCTCGGGCAAATTATGTATAGCTATCGCGAGTACAAACAGCAACACTTTATTGAGGTTTTCGTTCTTATGCGGTTCGATATCCGCCCCCACCATCTTATGCAAATGAGGTACGAGCTTGTCTATAACGTTCAGACACAAAGCACCCGCAAATATTCCCGCAACTGTAATCAAAACGCCATATTTTCCGCCGTATTCAAGAGACGGTAAAATAAGTCCCAACACCGCCGCCGCAAGCATTACGCCCGCCGCAAACGACAGAATAATATCGGAAAAGTTATGGCTTATCTTTTTAAACGCAAAACCTATTATCGCTCCAACAAGTGTCGCACCACCAACTCCGAGAGCCGTCAACAATACCATTTCCATTTAAAAAATCCTCGTATTTATTAGCTTTAGTTCTATACAATAATTGCCGTCTTAATTGACGGCAATTACTATACTGCTTTTTACGCTTCGCTGAAATTAGACTTATCTACACCGCAAATGGGGCATACGAAATCTTCCGTAACGTCTTCCCATTTCGTGCCTGCAACAACGCCTTGGCTTTCTTCGCCAACAGCTTCGTCATATTCGTAGCCGCAAATATTACATACATACTTTTTCATTGTAAGTTTCCTCCGTATTAAATAATTGTCTTAAAGGTCAGCCTTCCAAAGACCGTGAAGATTACAGTATGCATAAACTGCAACTGCCTTTTCGTCAGCAAGTGCAAACGTTACCTTTGGTTCTTCGCCCGGTGCAAGGCACTTTCTCTGCCCACCCTTGTCAGTCTGGAGATACACCCAAGTAATGCTATGCTCTTCAGTCATAGGGTGAGCAACAGAGCCTATTTCAACCTTTACTAAGTTTCCCTCAACCTTTGCAACGGGAATATGCTTTTCATGACTCGCCTCAACCGTACCGGGTTCAAGCTTCGTCATCTTTACGCCGCAGCACATCATAGGGACACCTGCATTCTTTATAAGTCCCACTATGTTGCCGCAATGTTCGCAAATGTAAAATTTGTTATCACACATATCATTATCCTCCAAAATATTATTTATAGTATTATTCAATGGGTTCAAAATCTGATGCCCCATGCTTACACAAAGGACATACTATATCTTCGGGAAGCTCTTCCCCTTCATATACGTATCCACATATTCTGCATACGTATCCTTTTTTGCCTTCCGTCTTAGGCTTCGGCTTAACGTTATTCTGATAGTAGGTATAGGTCATAGTCTCTTTATCGGAAATAACTCTCGACTCGCTTACAGAGCATATAAACATACCGTGAGTATCAAGGTCTATATACTGTTCAACCTTAAGCGACATAAATGAATTAATATATCGTGGTAAGAATACCAATCCGTTATCCGAGCGAAGAGGCGTACAGTCTGCGAATTTATCTACGTTTCTTCCGCTTGTAAATCCAAATTTTTCAAACACGGAAAAAGGTGCGTCTACCGTAAGGCAGTTTATATTCATTTTTCCGGTTTGCTTTATAACGTGGTGCGAATAGTTGTCTTTATTTATAGTAACTGCAATTCTGTTGGGAATGCTCGTTACCTGCGTTACCGTATTTACGATAAGTCCGTTATCTTTCTTGCCATCGTTAGAAGTTACAACGTAAAGTCCGTATCCGATATTAAAGAGGGCTGTCAAATCGCTCTTATTTGCCGTTTCCGACCGCTGTGCAATATAATCCTTGCAAAGCTCGTTTACTAACTTATTCAACTGTTCGGTACTTTCTTCGTTAAGAGCAGACAAAATTTTCACTGTAGTATCGGTATAAGTAATATTCTTGCATTTTTCAAGCAATCCCTTCATCACCTTTGCAGCCATTGGTGCCCAGCTTCCGTTTTCAATAAGAGCAACGGTTCTGTTGCTGAAATTCCTTTCAACAAGATGATTGATAAATTCACGCATAAATGGGAATATTTCCGCATTGTAAGTTGTTGTTGCAAGAACTATTTTACTGTAACGGAAAGCATCCTCGACAGCCTCAGCCATATCGCATCTTGCAAGGTCATTAACAACCACCTTCGGACAACCGTTTGCCTTCAATGCGTCGGCAAGCTTCAAAACTGCTCTTTTTGTGTTGCCGTAAACAGAGGTATAGCAAATAACAATTCCCTCTTCCTCGGGCTGATAGCTTGACCAAGTATTATAAAGGTTAATATAATACCCCAAATTTTCGGTCAATACAGGCCCATGCAAGGGACAAATTATTTGAATATTAAGCCCCGCTGCTTTTTTGAGAAGTGCCTGAACCTGTGCACCGTACTTTCCTACGATTCCTATATAGTAACGTCTTGCTTCACAAGCCCAATCCTCTTCAACGTCAAGAGCACCGAATTTTCCAAAACCGTCTGCCGAAAACAACACCTTATCGGTGGAATCATAAGTTACTATAACCTCTGGCCAATGCACCATAGGGGCAGTTACAAAAGTAAGCTCGTGTTTACCGAGAGAAAGTGTACTTCCCTCTCCGACAACCACCTGTCTTTCGGCAAAATCAGTGCCGAAGAAATTCTTCATCATTTTAAAAGCCTTATCTGAAGATACTATCTTTGCATCGGGATAAGTCTTGACAAAGTTCATAATATTTGCCGAGTGGTCTGGCTCCATATGCTGAACTATAAGATAGTCGGGCTTTCTATCGCCCAATGTATTCTGAATATTATCGAGCCATTCGTGGGTAAAGTTTGCATCAACTGTATCCATTATAGCAATTTTTTCATCAATAATCGCATAAGAATTGTATGACATACCATTAGGAACGTCGTACTGTCCCTCGAACAAATCTACTTGATGGTCGTTTACACCAATATATTTTATGTCTTTTGTAATTATCATAATTATCACCTCAAAATAATTTTACCTTTTTTTTACTTAATCGTCAATAGTGTTTATGTAATTTTAATCAAGAATTTTTCCGTATGTAGTTATCGTAACTACCTGCCAAGGAATAAACTTTCCGCTTTCCTGCAATGCTCTTTTAACAGCATTTTCAAGCCCTCCGCAACAAGGAACCTCCATACGGACTATCTTAACGCTTTTTATATTATTGTTTCGTATAATTGCTGTAAGCTTTTCCGTATAATCACCCTCGTCGAGCTTGGGACAGCCAATAAGTGTTATGTGATTTCTGATAAAATCATTATGAAAGTTTCCGTATGCATACGCCGTACAGTCTGCGGCGATAAGCAGGTTTGCACCTTCAAAATAAGGAGCGTTTACGGGGACAAGCTTTATCTGACACGGCCACTGTAAAAGTCTGCTTGTAACTGTCGCTTGTTTTGTAATCGCCGGAGCACTCTCGCGATTCATCGTTTTCAACTGTGTTCCCGGGCAACTGCAGGGGGGCTTTACCCCCTCCTTCTTCATTTTTGCCTGTCTGACTGCCTCTTCGTTATATTCTAGAGCTTCCTTCTCTTGAAACGATATGGCGTTTGTTGGGCAAGCGGGCAAGCAATCGCCCAAACCGTCGCAATAATCTTCCCTTGTCAATACCGCTTTGCCGTCTATCATCTCAATCGCACCCTCATGGCAGGCAGACGCACAAGCACCGCATCCGTTACATTTTTCTTCATCTATTTTTATTATCTTTCTAACCATGCTGCATCTCCTTTCATTTTATAATAATTAAAAGCATTTTTGGTCTTTACAGTCCTTTGACTCCCCAAGGGAGTAACAAACTTCGTTTGGGCATTGATTTGTTTCAAAGAAACCCACAATATTTTTTGCTGTGGTATCTGCAATATTTTCCAACGCCTCTTCTGTCAAAAATGCCTGGTGTGACGTTACTATAACATTGGGCATCGAAATCAGTCTTGCAAGTATATCGTCTTCAAGTATATGACCTGATTTATCCTCAAAAAACAAGTCGGATTCCTCTTCATAAACATCGAGACAGGCGGCACCCACTTTACGTTTTTTTATTCCGTCAAGCAATGCCTCGGCATCAACCAAAGCTCCCCTTGACGTGTTTATTATCACAACGCCCTTTTTGCACTTATCAAGCACCTCTCTGTCTATCATATGGTATGTCTCGTCGGTCAACGGGCAGTGAAGACTGATTATGTCGCTTTTTTCAAAAAGGTCGTCAAGTCCTGTATATTTTACCGTATCGCCGTTGCCAACTGCGTCCGATGGAAACTTGTCATAAGCCAACACACTCATGCCGAAGCCTCGGCAAATATCGATAAACACCCTTCCTATCTTTCCCGTGCCTATTACACCAACGGTTTTGCCGTGCAAATCAAAGCCTGTTAATCCTGAAAGACTGAAGTTGAAATCTCTTGAACGTATATACGCCTTGTGTATACGCCGAATACTTGTGAGAAGCATTGCCATTGCGTGTTCGGCTACGGCATAAGGTGAATATGCGGGTACTCGCAATACGTGCAATTTACCGTAAGCTTGCTTCATATCAACGTTGTTGAAGCCTGCACACCGAAGTGCAACTACTGTTACCCCCATTTCAGCCAAGCGGTCAATAACCTCTCCATTTACCGTATCGTTTACAAATACACATACCGCGTCATAGCCTTGAGCAAGCTCTACTGTATCTTCGTTTAATTTTGTTTCGTAATATTTAAAGTCTATACCGTACTTTTCACCGTATTTATCAAAATAAGGTTTGTCATACGGCTTAGTGTCAAAAAATGCTATTCTCATTAATATTCCCCTTGCATTTCTAAAATCATTATAGTATAATGTAAGTAATAATTCTGTTGAAATTTCAACAAAACGGAGAAAAATATGGAAAAATATTTAGAAATATTAAAAAAATGTCCTCTTTTTTCAAAAATAGAAAAAAACGAACTCATAAAAATGCTTGTTTGTCTCGGTGCAAAGGTTGAAGCCTTCGATAAAAAATATACAATTTTTGCGGAAGGTTCTCCTGCAAAGTATATAGGTATAGTGTTGTCAGGCTCGGCTCAAATCATACAAGTGGATTATTACGGCAACAGGAGCATTCTCAGCACAATTGAACCTTCTCAGGTATTTGCCGAAGCATTCGCCTGTACAGAGTCGGAATCATTACCTGTTACCATAGTTACAAACGAGCCCTGCGAGGTTATGTTTATTGACTGCCACCACATATTACATACCTGTTCAAACCACTGCGAATTTCATCAACAGCTTATATTCAATTTAATGAAAGACCTTGCGACAAAGACTATTGTCTTTCACCAAAAAATAGAGATAATTGCAAAAAGAACAACAAGAGACAAACTTTTAACCTATCTTTTAATCAAATCAAAAGAAGCGGGAAGCCGAAGTTTTGATATTCCCTATGACAGACAAGAGCTTGCCGACTATCTTGAAGTTGAACGAAGCGGTCTCTCCGCCGAAATAAGCAAGCTTCGAAACGAGGGTATTCTCGAAAGCAATAAAAAGCATTTCGTGTTAATGTAATTATATATACTCGTGTCGTCACGACCACAACCGTGAACCCCCAAAAACTCGTCAAGCTCGCTTTGGGGAACTCCTTCTCCCTCTGCACTTCGTACAGGGCATGGTCTCGAACACTGTTCCAAAGCCTTTTCGGAAATAAAATATAACCAGCACTGCCCTTCCTGAAATATAGTCGAAATGCACGCTCGGCATAAAGCACCCGCTTCCATTTCTCCTTATTTCAGTTAAGCCTTGTTGAAAAACAGTCCACCGGACTATTTTTCAACTGCGTTACCCTACAACCCCAATCCGCTGTGTATAACTAGAGGGAATGTTTTTTTCAAAAACATTCCCTCGTATTATTTGTACAAACTTTGCGCGGTTGGGGTGTAGGTGGGCTGCTGGTTCACGCACAAACATTCAGAACGAAAAAAGCCGACGAGATATAGGGTGATGTTCTTATCGGAGAATTGATACAAACAAAAAAGGAAACAAGGCAGAAAACCTTGTTTCCTTTTCTGTTATCCGTTTCGTTTCATTGTAAAGTAAATGCTTTGGTCGAATCTGCGTTCAGGTTGTAATAAATCTTCTCCGTTGTTAAGAATGATGTTATACAACTCATCTCTCGTAATTAACGGCTTTGTTAATCTTGGATTAGCCATATATTTGTTTGTAATTGAGCCGTTGGCAGCGAACTCCTTATCCGTTTGCAAATCAAAGGTCATCTGTTTATAAATATCTCTCAAACTAACTTTTCCAACACGGCTCAAATCAAATAAGCACCGAGCAAGGCGAGCCGTACATCTCATTTGTCTTGTGATTTTTGTGTCTGCTTTATTATCCAAGAATAAACGAGTAAACGCTAAATCACTCCAAATATATATATCAAACGCATTTTCTGCTAAAATCGGACTTTGACCTTTCGTTTTCCAAACAGGTTGCATAATCAACGGGGATTGAATACGCACAAACTCTTTCTCAAAAGTATTCACACAATCTAATAAAGACGGAAATGCAGTAATAATTTCTGTGGGATTACTCCAATCACGAATTTTGATACAAGTATCTTCAAAAATATCTCTTATTTTATCAAATTCCGTTTCGCAAGCACTTGCAATACCTAAAGCACAATAAGAGGTTGTTGCGGGACGAATTACAATTTCTGACCCCCACTTGTCCTCGCCCTTTTTACAACTTGCTTTGTCGGGGAGAACTGTAAGTTTTACTTCTAACGGACGTAAGAAATCGCCGTTAAGATTTTTGACTACCAAATCTATGTTGCCAATATCGTCATAGGCAAATTTAGAGTAAGGGGCAAATTTGCTTTCAAAAGCAAAATACAAATCTTTCGATGATGTTGTACCGCAATTATAGACTTCACTTATGTCAATTTCTCTTGTTTCGGTTTTTAGTTGCTCGTTTAGATATATGTATATTGCTTTCTTGTTGGACTCTTTCATATAATTTGCAAGAGCAACGGGGAAACTTGAATTAAACATATTCTTGCCCCAAAAGCCTTTTTTGTCGCGATTAGAGTGTTCAATTCCAAATAAAGCAGGTTTTTCCATAATATTTTTCCTTTGATGACGTCAAACTATTGACGTCGCAGTTTTTTTGTATTATAATGTGCAATAGAAAATTTATTATATGATATTATACCATTTTTTGTGTAAAAAGTAAAGAGGTATTGCTATGAAACTTGTCGATTTATTTGCAGGGTGCGGCGGAATGTCGTTAGGCTTTTCAAAGGCAGGATTTGATATTGTCGGTGCATACGAATTGTGGAATGTGGCAGTAAAGTGTTACGGAAATAATTTCAATCACCCTGTGTTTCAACAAGATTTATCGAATATAGATGAGGCGGTGGAATCCATAAGACAACTTGCCCCCTATGTTATTATCGGCGGTCCTCCATGTCAAGATTTTAGCCACGCCGGAAAAAGAATAGAGGCAGACAGAGCGAATTTGACCATTTCCTATGCAAAAATTATAAGTCGTATTAAGCCATCGTTTTTCGTAATGGAAAATGTAGATAGAATTACGGACAGTAGGACTTATGCAGAAGCACGACAAATATACAAAGATTCAAATTATGGTTTAACGGAAATTATATTAGACGCTTCTTTGTGCGGTGTTCCTCAAAAAAGAAAAAGATTTTTCTGTATCGGCGGACTTAGCTTAGAAGATAATTTCTTGAAAGATTCTATATTGCAAGATCTTTCAAATAAGCCTATGACCCTTCGTGATTATTTCGGAGAGACTTTGGATTTTGAGTTTTATTATCGTCACCCTCGCAATTATAGCCGTCGTGCAGTATTTTCCATAGATGAGCCTGCTCCTACAATGAGAGGGGTAAATCGTCCCGTACCTAAAGGATATATAGGACACCCAAACGATGCTTGCCCATTGAACGAAAACATTAGATGTTTAACAACTTTGGAACGTGCTCTTATTCAAACATTTCCTGCCGATTATAAATGGGTCGGAAACAAGACGGATACCGAACAAATGATAGGAAATGCTGTGCCTGTAAATCTAGCGTTTTATGTTGGAACGCATTTGATGAATTATATCCAAAAAGAAAATTCTGTTAATTCAAACATAGAACTGTTTTCCGATTGGCTTAAAAATAATAAAAACTTTTCGGATAGAACAGTCAGGGATGTACAGTCTCGCATAATGCGTGCAGATAGGTTGCAGTCAAGAGATAATAATGATATGACGTTGTATATCTATTATTTGGAACATAATCCTCAATATTTGCAGTTGTCATCTTCGGTTAAATCACAGATAAAAAGAGCGTTGAATTTGTTTGACGAGTTTATCAAAAACAAGAATGAAAGTGCGAGCATCGCATTTGACCAGTCAAGTACACAATGGGCGTAGCCCAAACCCATATAGGGGCTGTCTCATTAAGACAGCCTAAAAAGAGAAAAAAGCGGTTGAAGGATGCCGAAAGGCATTGAACAACCGCTTGCTTTGTTGTATAATTTAATTGCTACCAAAAACCAACTACAA
>JAZOUV010000009.1:0-36121 GCA_045658315.1 Eubacteriales bacterium | reverse complement strand
CTTTCATAATATATAAATTCTCCTTATTCAAATTACAAATACATCGTAGGGGACGGCGCCTCGACGTCCCGAAATATAACGAAACGCAAAACGGGCTGTCGTGGACACCAGCCCCTGCCACAAAATTTTCAAATTGTGTTGTTATTATCTGTAAAACAAGGATTTTTATTCTTGTGGGTATTTACTTTTCCAAGGAATTGTGATATAATAAAAAACAATGAGGTGTTACGCTGAATAGTCAAATACCAGCTTCTGTTGTATCGATCTTGGTAAGAACGATATTTGATAATCCAAAACGTAACTATAAACACATACAAGGAGAAATAAAATGGAAAAGATTAAGTTTCTTACACCGATTGACGGCACCATGCTCTGCGACAAAGCAGGCATAATCGACAATGACGCATTATTGGTCGATATCACACTCAGGGCTGCAGCAGGCAGACCAATTACAGTCAACGGACTTAAGACCACAGACAACGGTGGCTACTACACAATCAAATTTCCGCTGACCGCATACGAAAACAAGCTCGTTGCCCGTGACACCGAAACAGGCGACTATACCGAGGCGACTATATACCGACTGAAAGATGCTTCGATGAAGTATCGTTTGTCGCTCGATGACAATATATGGTGCTTCCAAGATATTGCAAAAAACAATTATAAGTCTCTTTTTGACAACCCGTACCTCAAACTTATGAAAGAAATGAACGAAAAGTACGGAACCAAGGTTCATGCGAACATCTACTACTGCTGTCCCCAATTTGGATCATTCAACCTTTCGCAGTTTCCCGACAAGTATAAGGGCGAATTTGAAGAAGCATCCGAATGGCTGAGACTGTCCTTCCATGCATTCAAGAATCTGCCGGACGAACCGTATGTCAACTCATCATATAAGCATGCATTTGAAGAATGTGAAATGGTAAACAACGAAATCAAACGTTTTGCAGGCGAAAAAATACTGAGTGACTACACCACAATACACTGGTGCCGCGGTACATACGATGCAAGCAAAGCGTTCAGAGATAATGGCTATAAATATCTACAGGGCGGTACACCCCATAATTACTATATTACTGATGAACAATTCCGCGAAGCTGTTTGCAAATACGGCAATTACTATGATCCCGAAACCGATATAGTCTTTACAAGAAGCAACTGCTGTTTGAATCTGCACACTCCGAGCGAAATAATCGAGGCACTTGATGAAGATGCAATGAAGTTCCCGTTAAACGGTTTTATGGACCTCATTATCCACGAGCAGTACTTCTATCCGCATCACCCCCGCTATATGCCCGACTACCGTGACCGTGTTGAAGCAGGTATCAGATGGTGCCATGAGCACGGTTATGAGCCGTCGTTCAGAAGCGAACCGTTAAAGCCGTGGTAATTGATTCCTCGCATATTTAATATGTAGAAACAAATAAAAGGGGCAGTCTAACAATGACTCAGCCCCTTTTGCTATATAAAAATCGGTCAAAGCTTTATTTGACACCTACGCTTTTGATGAAACAAAAACAGCCCTGTATTTCCCTTTTTTTGAGGGTAAACAAGGCTGTTTTTTTATCTTCTGCTCTGTTTGCGGTACTTGTATCTGTACCTTTTGCTTCGTGTGCGGTTATATATCGCAACCGCAAAATAAAGCACTGCAACTGCAACAATGCACAGTATAACCATCTTAAATTTCGGCGACTTTGTAAAATCCTTTATCCTTGCAAGCACATATAAAAAACCGTTTCTCTCTACGCTGTTTTTAGTTATAAGATCAACCTCGGATATAACCTCCCCCTCATACATAAGGGTTATCTTACCTGCAACATATCCCTCCTGTATCGGTGCATCAAGGGAGTCTTCAAAAAACTCAACCTTGCGGACTATATCTTTTTCTATGTCGATTGACGAAGGCAAAAAATGCTCTACCGATTTCGCCGGAGACAGCACAACGTAGTCCACTTGCCCCGACAAATTTACATCCATCTCACACACCATTTCGCCCGAGTCAAGTATCTTCTTATATTCAAAGCTTTCATAAGCCCAGTCTATCAGCTCGTTTGCGGCAATATAGCTGTAAACATTTTCGTCATCATAGCTACCGCCCATAAGCACAAAAATATTAGTCACACCTTCTTTATTGACGGATGTAACCACCACATGTCCGCCCTCAACCGTCGAGCCTGCGTTCATTCCCTCAACCGCTTTATTTCTGTATTTAGTCTCAACGTTTGTCGCAATAAGGTAGTTGCTGTTATAAATATATCTTGTCTTTGACATATTAGTCTCGGCAAAAACATATCTTGCTACCGAGCATATATCCATATAATCTTTTATCAAATAAGCGTATTTTGCCAAAATAGCCGTATCCTCAGCCGTCGTATACATTTCTGAGTCCGAATAGCCGTAAGGATTAGTATAGTTGGTGTTCTTCATCCCCAACTCCAACGCCTTGTAGTTCATATTATCAACAAATATATCATGTGCTCCCGACATCTCGTATGCAAGAACATTTGCCGCGTCGTTTGCACCGCCCACGATTACTGCATATATAAGATTCTCAACGGATACCATCTCACCTGCCCGGAGCTTGATATTCTTGCCCTTATAATCGCCCAAAGCTTCCTCCGTTACCGTAACAAGCTCCGCATATTTGTCCTTATAAAACTCAACAGCCATAACTCCCGTCATTATTTTCGCAGTAGATGCGGGATATATCCTGTCTGTCTCGTTCTTCGAGTAAAGCACCTTGTCGTTTTCAAGATTGTACACATATACATTTTGAACACCCGAAAGGTCGGGCATATCCTCTTGTGCTCCCACGCTCAAAGTACACAGCGTCATTATTAAAATTGTAAAGCCTAAAAATAATCCTATTCTTTTCTTCACTTTTTTAATTCCTCTACTTCTTTGAAAAATACTCCTTAACCGAAAGTATGTCAATTTCGATAGCTTTCTTCAATTCCTCAACTCCGTCAAACCTCTGCTCATCACGGAGTTTTTTCAAAAAGCATACCTTTACCGTCTCACCGTAAAGCCAACCGTCATAGTCTATTATATGAGTCTCGCAGTTAATATCACCCTTGTCGTCATTTACTGTAGGACGGAACCCCACGTTTGCAACCCCCATATAAGTCTTACCGTCAACCAAACAACTGCAAGCGTATATACCATTTTCCGGCCTCACTCTGCCTATCGGAAAAAATTGATTTATCGTCGGAACCCCGATAGTTCTGCCCAGACATTTTCCGTGAACCACGGGAAAATTTATGGAATACGGTCTGCCGAGCATTTTATTAGCCTTTTCAAGCTGTCCCGATTCAACCGCCAAACGCACAGCCGTCGAGCTGATAACTCCGTCAGCCGTACAAACCGCATCAACAACGACAACATTCCGCCCCGCTTCATCAAACATATCACGTAGCATTTCGGGCGTTCCCTTTCCGTTTTTACCGAACTTAAAATTAAATCCGCAAACGGCTGAACGGCAGTCAAGCGTTTCAATAAGTATCTTATTCACAAATTCTGTCGGCGTATAGTTTCTGACCGAAGCAAAATCCTCGTATATAACGTAATCAAGCCCCATAGAAGCAAATATCTCATTCTTCTCTTCGGAGGTAGTAAGATATGAATTTTTTCTATCGGAAAGCATGTCCATCGGATGCTCGGCAAATGTCCATGCCCCCACTTTTACCCCCAATCGCTTACCCTCTTCAAGGGCAGCTTCTACAAGCTTTGAATGTCCCAGATGAACTCCGTCGAAGTTACCCAAAATCAGACAAAGCGGAGTATTCGGCATGTCCGTGTCTATTCTTTTTTTCAAATCCCTTATTTTCAAATCCTATCCCCTTCAATGCCATAAAACCAATAACTCTGTTCCTAAAACAACCCGAGTCGCCAAGGAACAGAGCCTAATAAAAAACGTAACAAAAAAACTCAAATACTTTCTGAAAAAAGAAATTATTTGACTCCGAGAAAATTCTTCACAAGAATATTCAAAAGCTCGTCACGGTCTATCTTGCGTATTAAGCTTCTTGCATTCTTATGGTTGGTAATATAAGTGGGATCTTCCGAAAGAATATAACCAACTATCTGATTAATGGGATCGTAACCCTTTTCTATAAGTGCGGCATAAACGTTCAAAAGTATTTTTCTCGTATCGTCATCTCTGTCTCCGTTCAGCGAAAAGGTTAGTGTCTTATCTTTCTCATCATACATTTTGTTTCAGCTCCTTGCAAGATGCATTTTATTTATTTTACACCCAATCCCAAATAATATCAATAGTTTATTCCTATTTTTTTAAAATCTTTATTAAAATTTAAGATTTATTTATATTTTAGAGTGCGACGTGCCTCCCCACGAGATGAGAACCTCGTTTAGCTCTTGCAGACTTGCTGTGCGTGCACCGTGATAACGGATACCTTCGCGAGCACGATTTATTAATCAATCGAAATATGTCTCTATCTGTTTACTGCATCCGTCGGGGGAATATTTCCAGAAGTCTATATGCTTTAGATTGTCATTCTTGGAAAAATGACTGTTAACGTCAGCCTGCTTCTCGCCCTTGTAGCTGTCGATAAGCACCAGCTTTATCTTCATTCTTTCGGGGATAATATTTTTTATGTAAACGGCAGCAGTCTGCCCCACCGATAAACCCTCACGGTACTCGGCAAGACCTGCAAGATTGGGCGTCAACTCAACGAAGATACCGTAATCCTCAATAGAACGCACGATTCCCGCAACAGTCTGCCCCACGGAAAACAACGCTGCATTCTCTTCCCACGTGCCAAGTAGCTCCTTATGGGTAACATATATACGCCCTGCCTCAAAGTCTATACTTTTTATTACAGTATTAATGTACTGCCCCACATTAAACCTGTCCGACGGATGGCTTATTCTAGACACCGATATGCAATCAATAGACAACAGCGAAACCACACCACAGCCTATATCAACAAACGCCCCGAAATGCTCAAGATGAGTTACCTTTGACGGAATAACGTCCCCCGGCGATAAATGCGATAAATAGCACTCATAACATTCCCTCTGTGCTTCCCTTCTTGATAAAATACACAAAGGACTGCCGTTTTCGGTATACCTTATCTCCTTTACCTTAAAGCATACCGCCTTGCCTACCCTTGTTATAACCGCAATATCCTTTACGCCGTTGCCGTTTATTTCCCAAATAACCTCTTCTCTCGGAATAAGCCCCCGAATACCGTTACCAAGCTCCACGTAAAGGGACATGGCGTTGTTGCACAGAATAGCCATTCCTTCAAGTATAACTCCCTCTTGTTTAGCCCTTTCAAGCCCTGCCAATGTAGAAATATACTCCCAATTCTCCGCCCTCTCAAGCTTCATCCCCTCGGGATAGTACATACGTTTTTCCATAAGATTTTTCCTGCCTTTCATCCTCTTTTTTGATGCAAGTCTCATTTTGTACCATTGTATTAGCAGAAAAAAAGAATTAGAACAAAATTGAAGCAAAGTAGTGAAACTCCACCCTTCTTTTGTGCGAACAGGTAAAAATTAAGAATTCTATAATATTTCTATAATAATATAACCTTGACACTCGTAAAATAAAGTGCTATAATAGTATGAATTATTATAATTTTGGTTAAATGGGGGTGAAACCTGTGGCAAACAATAAGAAAAAAAACAGCTTTTTCGCCGTATTTTTCAGACAAAAGTACATAAACCGTTGGGGGCTTATGCGTAATGTTACAAACGAAAATTTGTCCACCCACGCCGCAGAGGTTTCTTGTATTGCCCACGCACTCGCGGTTATAGGCAACACCTATTTCGGCAAAAAATACAACACCGACAGAGTTGCCGCCTTAGCCCTCTACCACGATATGCCCGAGGTATTTACGGGCGACCTGCCAACTCCTGTAAAATACGCTAACGAGGCTCTGTGTCAATGCTATGCACAGCTTGAACAAAAGGCTGTCGAACAGCTTACTGACAGACTGCCCGAGGAGCTGCAGGAGCAATATAAGAGTCTCCTTGAAATAACTCCCGAAGATGCAGAGCTAAAAAAGCTGGTCAAAGGTGCAGACAAGCTTTGTGCGTTAATAAAATGTATTGAAGAGGAAAAGTCGGGCAACAATGATTTTTCAAGTGCACGGATTGCAACCGAAAGATCACTCAAAGATATGAGCTTTGAAGAGCTTGACTATTTCATCGAAAACTTTCTTCCCGCTTTCTCGGGAACGCTCGACGAAATATGACCGAAAACAAGATTGATATATTGAGCCTTTTCCCCGAAGAGCTGGCAGAGCTTTTGGAAAATGAGCCTAAATACAGAGTAAAACAGCTTTTCGTCTGGCTTCACAAGGGTGCAGCTTATGACGAAATGACAAATCTGCCCAAGAAAATACGCGAAGAATTACAGAAAAAAACATACATTGCCCTACCCGAGATACTAAAAAAATATGTATCGAAGATAGACGGCACTGTTAAATATCTGTTTAAGCTATACGACGGACAATGCATTGAAAGTGTTGTCATGAAATACAAACACGGGAATACAATATGTATATCAAGCCAGGCAGGCTGTAAAATGGGTTGCAAGTTTTGTGCATCCACTCAAAACGGCTGGGTACGAAACCTCACTCCTTCGGAAATGTTGGGGCAAGTGCTTGTTGCACAAAATGATACGGGGCTTCGCATATCCAATATTGTTCTTATGGGAATCGGTGAGCCACTTGATAACTACGATAACGTTATGAAGTTTCTCCGCCTCGTCAGTCTTGACGAGGGACTGAACATAGGACTTCGCCATATATCGCTGTCCACCTGCGGCGTTGTTGACAAAATATACGCTTTGGCAGAAGAAAATCTGCCCGTTACACTTTCGGTATCACTTCACCACTCAAAAGACGATGACCGTTCTGCTCTTATGCCTATAAACAAAAAGTGGAATATAAACGAGCTTCTCACCGCCTGCAAAGTCTTCTTTGACAAAACGGGCAGAAGAATATCCTTTGAATATGCGGTCATAGAGGGTGTAAATGATAATGAAGCACAGGCTAACGCCTTGGCAGACCTGCTTAACAAAAAACTGCCCTGTATACCGTTTCACGTTAATCTTATTCCCGTTAATCACGTCAAGGGAACAGGCTTCACAAGCGGTACAAAAACCGCGGTGCAGTTTCAGTCAGCTTTGGAAAAGCGTGGGATCAATGCCACAATTCGCAGAAAGTTAGGCAGCGATATTGATGCAGCCTGCGGACAGTTAAGAAGGCAAGAGATGGATTTATGAATTTATTTCTTTTTTTCCAAAAGAAATAAACGATGCGTTCTGCGGACAGTTGAGAAGGCAAGAGATGGATTTATGAATTTATTTTCTTTTTTCCAAAAGAAATAAACGATGCGTTCTGCGGACAGTTGAGAAGGCAAGAGATGAATTTATGAATTTATTTTCTTTTTTCCAAAAGAAATAAACGATGCGTTCTGCGGACAGTTGAGAAGGCAAGAGATGGATTTATGAATTTATTTTCTTTTTTCCAAAAGAAATAAACGATGCGTTCTGCGGACAGTTGAGAAGATAAAAGATGAATTTTTAACATATATTCACATAGAAAACAGAGTTTTTTAGGTTGATTAATTACTATTTGGAGGTAGTTTATGCAGTTTTTCGGAAAAAGCGACACAGGCAAAAAACGCCGTGAAAACCAAGACAGCTTTATAACCGAACAGCTATATGACAATGCCGTTTTATGTCTTGTATGTGACGGAATGGGAGGTGCCAACGGCGGTAGCATTGCCAGCTCTTTGGCATGTCATGAATTCGTAAAACATGTAAAGAAAAAGCTGTCTGACATAAAACAACAAGAGCAGATACGCTTTGACGACAGAGATCCCGAAACCGAAAAGCTTTTAAAAAGGGCGGTTACTTTAACCAATACCGCAGTTTTCAAAAAAGCGTTGAAGGAAAAAGAGCTCGTGGGAATGGGAACCACCCTTGTTTCCGCACTCGTATTGGAAAATAAGCTTTATATTACAAATGTCGGTGATTCAAGGCTTTATCTCTTAAATCAAGACGAAATAAAACGGCTGACAAGAGACCACTCCTACGTACAAACGTTAGTAGACCTCGGCCAGCTCACCCCCGAAGAAGCAGAAAAAAACCCTCACAAGAATATCATAACTAAAGCAATCGGAACGCAGAAGAAAGTCGAGCCCGATCTGTTCTTTAAAGACCTTTCCGATGGAGACGTTGAATATATTTTAATGTGCTCCGACGGATTGACAAACTTTATTGAAGAAGCCGAAATACATAGCATAATTAAGGAAAGTGAAAGCCTTGAAATTGCTTGTAATACGCTGATCGATAAGGCAAACGAAAACGGCGGCGGAGACAACATTACCGCCGTATTGATTAAGCTTGACGCACCATCCTCGGACACAAAAACCGAAGATGAGACTGTATGAAATGAGGTGAGTTTTAATGGAACTTGAAAAGTACATCGGCAGAGTCCTTGACAACAGATACAAGATTGTAAAGGTTATCGGCAAGGGCGGCATGGCTATCGTATTTGAAGCATTAGACCTCGCCATGAAGCGTGTTGTTGCTTTGAAGATACTAAAAGACGACGTTGCGAAAGACCCGCAGTCTGTCAAGAGATTTGTAAACGAATCAAAAGCCATTTCCATGCTCTCGCATCAAAACATCGTATCTATATATGACATTTCCATAAAGGGCGACTTGAAATATATAGTAATGGAGCGTGTTGAGGGTATCACTCTCAAAAACTACATTACCCGCAAGGGAGCGTTAAGCACGCGTGAGGCTCTGGTCTACACTCAACAAATACTTAAGGCGTTGGAACACGCTCATTCTAAGGGCATTATCCACCGAGACATTAAGCCTCAGAATATTATGCTCCTGAAAAACGGAGTTATAAAGGTTACTGACTTCGGTATTGCAAAGCTCCCTAACGCTGAAACCGTTACGGTAGCGGACAAGGCAATCGGAACGGTATATTACATCAGTCCCGAGCAGGCAAGCGGAAAAACTATTGACCCCAGAAGCGACCTTTACTCTTTGGGAATAGTAATGTACGAAATGCTGACGGGAGACCTTCCCTTTAAAGCAGACACTCCTGTATCTGTCGCTTTGAAGCAGATAAACGAACAGCCCAAAACCCCCAGAGAAAAAGTTCCAAAGCTTGCTGTCGGCGTTGAACAGATTATTCTCACCGCAATGGAAAAGAACCCGGACAAGCGTTTTCAGAGTGCGGCGGCTATGCGTAAACACGTTGAGCAGATGTTGGCTAATCCCGCCTATGTTTTCAGCAACAAGAAAATGGCAGCGGTTTCTGCCCCCACCGGTATAAAAGGCGTTCTCGCAAAATTCAAGAGCAATAAGCCTAAAGCCAAGAGACAAAGTGGCTCTATGCTCCCTGTTATAGCAGGTATTTGCCTTGCGTTTATTATCATTGTTTCTATTTTGTTCATCAACATTATAGTCGGATTGTTTAAGGATGACCCGTCTAACCGCAAGGAAATTGAGGTTCCCGATTTTATAAACCAGGTATACTCGGAAGAACTTAAATTGGAGCTTGAATCACAAGGGTATAATGTTATTATCGACTATGCCGATAATCCCAACGCAGCACCCAATACCATTCTCAAGCAAAAACCAATTAAGGGCTCAAAGAGAGTTATTATCGAAGGTGTGCAAAAATGCGACTTAACTCTTACGATTTGCCGCGATGAAAACGCAATGACTCTGGAGTTACCCGATTATTTAATGACAGACTACAGAACGGTCGAAATCAAAATCGAAAAAATTGGTTTGAAATCAACTGTTAAATTTGAAAAAGACGAACTTATCCCGGAGGGAATGGTTATGAAGACCGATCCCCCGGCAGGAACAATAGTTTCCAAAGATACTTTGATAACACTTTACGTCAGCGACGGTCCCGATGTCAAAATGGTAGAAATGCCCACTCTTGTAGGAAAAACTCTTGAACAGGCAAAACAGATTTTGGCAAACTATCAACTTAACGAGGGTAACATAACCTATCAGGAATCGGATAAACCTAAAGGCGAAGTGCTCCAACAAAGCGTTGAAGCAGGCATCGAAGTTTCCTCGGGCTCGGATATCCACCTTGTTGTAAGCCAGGGTGCCGCAGAAACGGTAGGTCCTACGACGGTTAAGCTATCCAATTATACAGGACAGCACATTGACGATGTAAGAGAAGCTCTCAACGTGCTTAATCTCCGCTACACAATTATTCCCGAGTACAATGACAACCAACCCAACGGTTACGTAATTAAGACATTCCCATCGTCAGGTTCAGATGTTACTCCCGGCTCGGACAACACAGACGGAACTATGATAAACATTTACGTAAGTCAAGGTTCAAAACCCGTTGAAACAGAACCGCCGGCAACAGAACCTCCGGCGACAGAACCTCCGGCAACAGAACCGCCGGCAACAGAACCATCGGCGACAGAACCATCAGCGACAGAACCATCGGCGACAGAACCTCCGGCGGAAACGTGATTTATTGAAATTAATGAATAGCGAAGTTGCTTTCGCTGATGAATAATTTAAGCAGGGATTTGCGTCCCATAGACTGCACCGTTTTGTGCTTTCCACACAAAACGGTGCAATTTACTTTCCCATTAACCTCTTTGTTTGTTAATTAATTGTGATTTTTTAATATAGTCAAGAAAAAAACGACAAATATGCAAATAAAATAGTTGTAATAATGTTTTTTTGCCGTTAAGCTGTTGACATTATAAGAGATTTCTACTATAATTAAAATGGTTAAATGTTAAAAGTAACATATATTTTGTGAGTTTTTCTCAAACATTACAAAAAAACAAAGGGAGAATACTATTATGCACTCCGAAAGAAGAATAATAATTAAAGAACTGCTTTATTCAAAGCCTTTTGTGTCTTTGAAAGAGCTTGTTGAGCTTTTTCCCGACGTTTCAAGTATGACAATCCGCCGCGATATTGACTTTTTTGAACAGCAAGGCGAGGCAATAAAGGTAAGAGGCGGTGCCCGTTCCATGAAGTTTATCACAACGTCAATGGAAGAGAAATTTCCAAGCCGTATGCAAAAGAACGTTCCCGCAAAGGAGGCTCTCGCAAAAAAAGCTATTGAACTGCTTGAGACCGGCCGTTCCATATTTCTTGATTCGGGTACAACAATGCTCAAGATGGCATCCCTGCTTCCCGAGGCAAGACTTACCATTACAACCACAGGTCCCAATATTGCCATTGAGCTCCTCAACAAGAAACAGACACTGGTAAATCTTGTCGGCGGTATGCTCAACAGAGACAATATATCCGTTTCGGGAACACAGGCTTTGCGTTTTCTCGACGACATCAATATTGACATTGCATTTATAGTTCCTTCGGGTGCATCCGCCCAGACGGGTCTTAGTTGTGGCAACTACAGCGAATGCGAACTGAAAAAGATGATTGTCGAAAAAGCAAGAAAGACTATTGTACTTCTTGATACATATAAGCTGGACAAGAGTCTGCCCTACACATTCTGCGAATTGGAAAATGTTTCTGCCATTATCACTAACGGCAGACTTACCGATGATATTGCAGAAATTGCCGAAAAAAACGGCGTACAAATAATCCGAGCATAAAATTAATAAATATACATAATATTTTTGGAGGTAAAACTTATGGCAACATTAGTTATAATGCCGCGCCAGGGACAGTCCGTCGAAAGCTGCGTCATTACCGAATGGAAAAAGAAAAAGGGAGATGCCGTTGCAGAAGGTGACGTACTCTTCTCCTATGAAACAGACAAGTCATCTTTTGACGAACCCGCAACAGTTGCAGGTACTCTTCTTGAAGTCTTCGCAGAAGAAGGCGACGATGTTCCCTGCCTTGAGCCCGTATGTATTATTGGTAATGCAGGTGAAGATATAAGTGCTCTTCTGCCTAAGGCTACTGCAGAAGCTGCTCCTGCCCAGGAAGCTCCGGCAACCGCTGCTCCCGCAGAAGAAAAGAAGGAAGAGGCTAAAAAAGAAGAAGTTGTTGTTGCAACCGCAAGTGCTGATAAGGACGGCATGATGAAAATCAGCCCCAGAGCTAAGACCCTTGCAAACAAGACTTATGCAGATCTTTCTCAGGCTACTCCTACAGGTCCCAACGGCAGAATTATCGAAAGAGACGTAAACAGGCTCCTCGACAACGGTCAGAGACTTACACCCGAACAGTACGAGACATTTATGAAGACAGGCATGGCACCTGCCGCAGAAGCTGCTGCTCCTGCTAAGGAAGCTCCGGCAACTGCTGCTCCTGTTGCAGAATACGAGGATGTAAAACTTTCCAACGTAAGAAAGGTTATTGCAAAATCAATGCACGAATCCCTCACTTCCATGGCTCAGCTTACACTCAACGCATCCTTCGATGCAACACAGCTTATGGAATACCGTGCACTTCTTAAAAAGAATGCAGAAGGTATGGGTCTCAATAATATTACATTCAACGATATGGTACTCTTTGCTGTTGCAAAGACATTGAAGAACCACAAGGATTGCAATGCTCATTTCCTTGGCGACAAGATGAGATTCTTTAACAATGTTAATCTCGGAATTGCCGTTGACACAGAAAGAGGTCTCCTCGTTCCTACGGTATTTAACGCTGACAAGATGAGCCTTAACGAGCTTTCCGCTAACGCTAAGACAGTAATTAAGGCAGCTCAGGGCGGTTCTATCAGCCCCGACCTCCTTTCAGGCGGTACATTTACTGTTACCAACCTCGGTGCTATGGGCGTTGAAAGCTTCACCCCCGTCATTAATCCTCCCCAGACCTGCATTCTCGGTGTATGTAACATTACCCGCCGCGTAAAACAGGTAAACGGTCAAGACGTATTCTACGATGCTATGGGTCTTTCTCTCACATTCGACCACAGAGCTCTTGACGGTGCTCCTGCCGCAAGATTCCTTAAGGAACTTTGCACAAATCTTGAAAACTTTAACCTTCTTATGGCTAAATAATCAACCTGTTAAGAAAGGAAGTATTATAATGTACGATCTTATTGTAATCGGCGGCGGCCCTGCAGGCTATAACGCAGCCGAAAAAGCCGCACACGGCGGTCTCAAGACTCTCGTAATTGAAAAACGTGCAATGGGCGGTGTTTGTCTCAACGAGGGTTGTATCCCCACAAAAACGCTCCTCTACTCCGCAAAGATCTATGACTATGCAAAGCACAGCGATGCTTACGGTGTTAAGCTTGACGGAGCTTCTATCGACCACGCAAAAGTTGTTGAAAGAAAAGGCAAAGTTGTAAAGACTCTCGTTTCCGGTATTGAAGGTACTATGAAGAGAGCAGGCGTTGACGTTGTTAAGGAACTTGCAGAAATAAAAGAAAAGACAGCCGAAGGCTTTGTTGTTAAGGCAGGAGACAAGGACTACACGGGCAAACAGCTCCTTATCTGTGCAGGCTCTGAAGCTGCAGTTCCCCCCATTCCCGGTCTCAGAGAAGCAGTTGCTTCCGGTTTTGCTAAGACTAACCGCGAGATTCTCGATATGACTACCGTTCCGAAGGAACTTGTAGTAATCGGCGGCGGTGTTATCGGTCTTGAAATGGCAAGTTACTTTAACTCCATCGGTTCAAACGTTAAGGTTATTGAAATGCTTGACCACATTGCAGGTCCTACCGACGGCGAAATTTCAGCTCTTCTTCTTAAGAACTATAAGAAGAAAGGCGTTGAATTTCTCCTTTCCGCAAAGGTTACATCAGTAGGCACAGACTGCGTCAACTATGAAATAAACGGCGAAGCTAAGACGGTTAAAGCTGACTGCGTTCTCGTTTCTATCGGCAGACGCCCCTCTTCTGCAGGTCTCGGACTTGAAAATATCGGCGTTCTTACCGAAAGAGGTGCTATCGTTACAGGCGAAGACGGCAAGACTAACGTTCCCGGTGTTTGGGCTGCAGGCGATATCAACGGCAAGTCGATGCTCGCTCATACAGCTTATCGCGAAGGCGAAGTTTGCATAAACAATATCCTCGGCAAGAAGGATAAGATTAATTACAACGCTATTCCCGCTGTTATCTACACAAACCCCGAGGTTGCAAGCGTAGGTGAGACATCGGAAACTGTTAAGGCTAAGGGACTTGACGCAAAGGTTGAAAGCTATACCCTCCGTTACTCAGGCAGATATATCGCCGAAAACGAAGGAGGAGACGGTATCGTTAAGATTATTATCGACAAGAACCACCGCACAATCCTCGGCGTTCATATGATAGGTACTTATGCTTCCGAGATTATTTACGGTGCGGCTATGATGGTAGAAAACGAGATGCGTGTTGAAGACGTTCACAAGATGGTATTCCCGCATCCTACAGTTTGCGAAGTTATCAGAGAAGGTCTCTTCCAGATATAATTGATTGGGGCTCTGCCCCATTCCCGCCAAAGAGGCTTTTTGAAAAAAGCCCTTTTGGAAACCGCAAAAACTTTAAAACTTAGTTGTTGTAAAACTTTTTCCGTATACTGAAGCTTTGTTTCGCAGGAATTCTATCTTTAACCTCCATCTGAGGAGGTAGCGAAGCAGCGGCGAGGTAGTGAATGACAATCCAGTGGATTGTCAGAGCCGAGCCGTGACCGAACCGCAGTAGACGGTGGCACGAAGCGTAAGCGAAGTGACGGAGGGAGAGAAAAACAAAAACTTTGCACTAATTTTATTGCGAGTTGGTAGGGGAGGGGCTTGCTCCTCCCGAAAAATGAAAACTATTAAATTAATATAAAATCTAAAAAGGAGATAAAAACTATGCCTAAGAGTCAATATGTCGACCCTAAAAAAGTCTTTGAACCCGGTTTTATCAGCTTCAAGGACATTCCGGTCTGCCAGTACAAAAAAACACTTGCAGAAGAAAAGAAAATTTACACTAAAGACGATATGATGCGTATCTACCACGATATGCGAGTTATCCGTGAATTTGAGACTATGCTTAACGAAGTTAAGACAAAGTCCGCTTACAACGGTGTTGAATACAACAACCCCGGACCTGCTCACCTTTCTATCGGTCAGGAAGCATCCGCAGTTGGTGAAGCATACGCACTCGATATGAACGACTACTCCTTTGGTTCTCACAGAAGCCACGGCGAAATCATTGCAAAGAGCTTGTCCTCTATCCACAAGCTTGATGAAAAAGAAGTTTACGATATTATGAAGGAGTTCCTTGGCGGTACACTTCTCTCTATCGTTGAAAAGCATATGCCCACTTCCGATATAAAGGAACTTGCAAAGAACTTTATTCTTTACGGTGCATTGGCTGAGATTTTTGCAAGAACAACAGGCTTTAACAAGGGCCTTGGCGGTTCTATGCACGCATTCTTTATTCCTTTCGGTCTTATGCCTAACAACGCAATCGTTGGCGGTTCAGGCCCCATCGCTCTCGGTGCTGCTCTTTACAAGAGAGCTAACCACAAGCCCGGTATCGTTATTGCCAACTCCGGTGACGGTGCTCTCGGCCGCGGTCCCGTTCTTGAATCCTTCAACTTTGCTTCTATGGACCAGATTACAAAGCTCTGGGGTATGGACGGCAAGTATCCGAATGGCGGACTTCCCATTCTCTTCAACGTATTCAACAACAACTATGGTATGGGCGGTCAGACCAGAGGCGAAACAATGGGTTACGATATGGCTGCACGTCTTGGTGCAGGCTTCAACCCCGATATGATGCACGCTGAAAGAGTCAACGGCTACGATCCTTTCGCAGTTATTGATGCTGTTTCCAGAAAGAAAGAGCTCCTCCTTGCAGGCAAGGGTCCCGCACTTCTCGACGTTGTAACATACCGTGTTTCCGGACACTCCCCCTCCGACTCTTCAACATACAGAACTCAGGAAGAGATCGATGCTTGGATCGCAGCAGATCCTATCGCAGCTTACAAGGCTAAGATGATTAAGGGCAAGGTTGCTACAGAGGCTGAATTTGCAGCTATTGATGAAGATATCATCAACCGTATGACAACTATTATGAAGCTTGCTATTAACGATGAAATATCTCCTCGTATGGACCTTACAAAGAATCCCGAAGCTATTTCTTCCATTATGTTCTCTAACGAAAAGGTTAAGAGCATGGATCCTACAAGAGAAGCAGAAATGCTCGTTCCCAAGGAAGAATGTCCTCGTGTTAAGGAAATCAAGGGTAAGATCCGTACTGCTACAGACGCAAACGGCAAACCCGTTTCCAAGATGAAGATGTACAACATCAGAGACGGTCTCGCTGAGCCTATCATTGACAAATTCTATGACGATCCCACTCTCATCGCTTACGGCGAAGATAACAGAGACTGGGGCGGTGCATTCGGTGTATACAAGAAGATGACCGAAGCTATTCCTTATCACAGATTCTTTAACGCTCCCATTTCCGAGTCTGCTATCGTTGGTTCTGCAGTCGGTTACGCAATGTGCGGCGGCCGTGCTATTGTTGAACTTATGTACGCTGACTTTATGGGTTGTGCAGGCGACGAAATATTCAACCAGATGGCTAAGTGGCAGTCAATGTCCGCAGGTATTCTCAAGATGCCTATCGTTCTCCGTGTTTCCGTTGGTTCCAAGTACGGTGCACAGCACTCTCAGGACTGGACAGCTCTTGCTGCTCACATTCCGGGTCTTAAGGTTGTATTCCCCTCTACTCCCGCAGATGCTAAGGGTCTCATGACTGCAGCACTTGAAGGAACAGACCCCGTTGTATTCTTTGAATCTCAGAGAATTTACGACAAGGGCGAAGAATTCCTCGCAGGCGGCGTTCCCGAAGGCACGTACGAAATTAAGATGGGCGATCCCGACGTTAAGAAGGAAGGTAAGGACATTACCATTCTTACAATCGGTGCAGTTCTCTACCGTGCACTTGAAGCTGCAAAGACTCTCGAAGAAAAGTACGGTATTTCCGCAGAAGTTATCGACACTCGTTCTATCGTTCCTTTCGATTACACAAAGGTTATCGAATCTGTTAAGAAGACCGGTAAGATTGTTATCGTGGGCGATGCTGTAGAACGTGGCTCTATTATGAAGGATATGGCTGCAAACATTTCCGAACTTGCATTCGATTACCTCGATGCTCCCGCAATTGCTCTCGGTTCACGCAACTGGATTACTCCCGCACATGAGCTTGAGACATTATTCTTCCCCTATCCCGATACGATTATCGACTGCATTCATGAAAAGATTATGCCTATTCCCGGCTATGTTGCAAAGCATAACTTCAGTGATGTAGAAAAAATCGAAAGATACAAGAAGGGTGTTTAATCTTAAATAAGATGAGACAAACGCTTATCCCGAGAGACTTAAAAATCTCTCGGGATTTTTTCCGCTTTCTTTCGGAGAAAGCGGAGCTTTTTCAAAAAGCGGCCTTTTGTCTGGTGGTCGGGGCGGAACGGCCCGATTAATCGTTCCGTATTTATTTTCAAGAAAACTCTTGATATAGTTGAAAAATACTGATATAATGGTTTAATAGCAAACATTTTACTTTATGAGGTGATATTATGCCAATCAAGGTACAATCGGGACTTCCCGCAATAGAAATCCTTGAAAATGAGAATATATTCGTTATGGATGAAAACCGTGCTATTCATCAGGATATCCGTCCTTTGAAAATTGCGGTTCTCAACCTTATGCCTACAAAGATTATTACAGAGACTCAGCTTATAAGACTTCTTTCAAACACATCATTGCAGGTCGAGCTTACGCTTCTTTATCCCTCAACGGCTCATAAACCCAAGCATACTTCAGAGGAGCATATGCACCACTTTTATACAAGCTGTGCAGAAGTTATGAACGAAAAGTTTGACGGTCTTATTATAACAGGTGCCCCCGTTGAAAATCTTGATTTTTCCGAGGTCGGCTATTGGGACGAGCTTTGCAAGATAATGGAGTGGTCAAAAACCAACGTTTATTCCACCCTGCATATTTGCTGGGCAGCACAGGCGGCACTTTACTACCATTACGGTATTCCCAAGCACGGCATTACACAAAAGATGTTCGGCATATTTCCCCATAAGATAAATAACCCCTCTCACCCGCTTCTCCGCGGTTTTGACGAGGTGTTTAACGCTCCCCACTCAAGACATACAGATATTGATGCCGACCTTGTACGCAAAAATGAAAACCTTGAGGTACTTGCAGAATCCGATAAAGCCGGTCTGTTCTTGATTGCAGACAGATCTATGAGAAGATTTTTTGCAACGGGACATCTTGAATATGACTATGATACACTTTCAAAAGAATATTTCAGAGATGTCAACAAGGGGCATGATATCCAAGTTCCCTATAACTACTTTCCCAACGATGACCCCACGCAAAAACCCTTGAACACCTGGAGAAGTCACGCTCATCTTCTCTTTGCAAACTGGCTTAACTATTGCGTATATCAGCTTACTCCTTACGATATAAACGAAATAAAATAAGAGAGGTATTATCAATGGCTGTTAATAAAAAAAGAGTAAGACCCTCAGAAAATATTATTGTATCCGCATTTGCTAAACACTTAAATTTGCTTTGCTTTATAGGCTGTGTTTTGCTTCCTATCATAAGCAATTTCGGGCTTTCGCTTATTTTATCAATTATTTCGGGAGATATTCTTTTGATAACCGCCTCTGATATTCTTGGCGGCTTTATAACCGTGCTGAATCTTATAGGACTGTTTTTTGTCTATGCTTTGTTGATTAACTCAGTTATACGCTTTGGATATAAAGAAAGCAAAAAGATTGTTGCCTTATGCATTTTGAGAGTTGTACTTGTTTACACTTCCTATATTGCCATCGGTGCTATTGTAACCGCAAACTTTTCCGCCTCCTTCTCAAAAAATCTGATTACTTGCATAACAAACGGCGTAATAGACCTTATGCTGTTGGCAGGTGCACTCTTTTTGACCTGTTTTCTCCGTTCAAAATATCTTGACGAGAAGAATACAAACATTACCGTAAAAGGCTTCTTCAACACAAAGAATCCGCTTATTGCCGTATCCGCATGGGTAGTCGTTCTTATATCCGCCTTTCTCCTTTCGGGGTGCGTAATCGACACTATCTCTGATATTGTAATCTACGGGACTAACGACCTTACCTCGACAGAAATCGTATATCTCGTTACTCCCTACATAAGCTGGCTTATTAAGACGGTTGCAGGCTACTGCGTAATGTGGTTTACCGCAAAATGGCTCGACTCACGTTGGAGTGCAATCAACTTGGAAATCAAGAAATGAACGATATTTGTTTGATAAGTGCAGACAAAAGATTTGCACGTATGCTTGAGCTTGAATTTATCGGGATAGGGTTGCAAGTAAAGACCGTTACCGAATTTCTCAATCCCCCTGCATTAAAGCTTATTACAGATATGTCAAGTCTCGTCGTTTTTGATGCCGACTACTACTCGGGCGACCTGTCGTTTGTCAGCAAAAATGAACTCCCTTTTGTTGTATTCTGTAAAAAAGCAAAAAAAATTGATTTTGAAAATGTGATAGCCTTTTTTGAGAGACCGTTTAGAGTTACGGAGCTTACAAAGCTTGTGGGCGATAAGTTTAACGTTAAATATACTGCGGGATTGACCGTTAATTACGCGAAGACTGCTGTTAATATGGAACTTGACCCATTCACGAAAAAAGTAACTGTAGACGGGAGAAGCATTAAATTTTCTCCAAAAGAATTTGCTTTGCTTTCACTCCTCTATAAAAACAGAGGACATATAGTTCCCCGCCAAAAGGTTATTAATACTGTGTGGGGAAACGACTATGACACAAAAAACAATGCAGATAACGTATATATAAACTATCTCCGCAAAAAGCTTGACAATACCCTCGGTATAAAAATGATATACACCATTAGAGGCAATGGTTATATGATGAAGTAACTCATATTGATGTAAAACAAAAAAGCACCAAAGAGGCACACTCCGTAAGGAAGTGTGCCTCAGTTATATTCGCCTATTGGCAAGTTATATTGCTTCGCAGTTATATGATGCTACGCATCGTGATATTGTCCTTCAGACAGTTAAAAGGGCGAATATAATATCACTGAAATCGTAAGATTTCAATATCACTTTGCCGTAAAGGCAAAATATCACTGTGAGACCTGTCTCACAATATCACTTATAACATTTATCTTTGAGATAGGTATTATTCCAAAGTATGTAACCCACTATGACACTTTCAAACCGAAAGTGTCATTTTTAAATTGGGAGATACTTCTTTACGAAGTGTCTCCCAACGGTGCTTTTTGTTGTTTTTGTATTACTTCACGCTTTGTTAAGTCCAAGCTTTTCAACAGCGTTTTCACGCATCTTGTATTTTTGTATCTTTCCTGCGGCGTTCATAGGAAACGAGTCAACGAAATCGATATATTTCGGCACCTTATGTCTTGCCATGTGGTCGGCAATATACTTTTTCATTTCCTCTTCGGTCATAGTCTCCCCCTCTTTGAGAATAATACAAGCCATAATCTCCTCGCCGTATTTCTCATCGGGAACACCGATAACCTGAACGTCGCTTACCTTCGGACAAGTATAAATAAATTCCTCAATTTCCTTGGGATAAATATTTTCACCGCCGCGAATGATCATATCTTTAAGTCTGCCCGTTATTCTGTAATTGCCCTCGGGAGTCCGACATGCAAGGTCACCCGTATGCAACCAACCGTCAGCATCAATAGCTGCCGACGTTGCACCGGGCATCTTATAATAACCCTTCATAACGTTATAACCCCTTGCAATAAACTCTCCGTTTTCGCCGTCGGCACACTCTTCACCTGTATCGGGGTTAATTATCTTACATTCGACGTTAGCAAAAGCAGAGCCTACAGTTTCCGTTCTAACCTCAAGAGAGTCATAGTAACTGCTCATTGTACAGCCGGGGGAAGCCTCGGTCTGTCCGTAAACCGACACTATCTCTTTCATATTCATAACTTCTGTAGCCTTTTTCATAAGGTCTGCGGGACAATTTGAACCAGCCATAATGCCTATTCGCATATATGAAAAATCAGTCTTTTCAAAGTCGGGATGCTCCATCATAGCGATAAACATCGTAGGCACACCGTTAAATGCGGTTATATGCTCGTTGTGCACACACGCCAACGCGGGTTTAGGCGAGAAATAGGGCAACGGATACATAGTCGCACCGTGTGTCATAGATGCCGTCATAGAAAGCACCATACCGAAACAATGGAACATCGGCACTTGAATCATCATTCTGTCAGCGGTCGAAAGATCCATGTGGTCTCCGATATATTTACCGTTGTTTACAACGTTATAGTGGGTAAGCATTACGCCCTTGGGGAAGCCTGTTGTTCCCGAAGTATACTGCATATTGCATACGTCGTCTTTGTCCACCTGAGCCGCCATTCTGTACACCTCTTCAACGGGTACTTCATCAGCTCTTTTCAAGGCATCATTCCAGGTCATACAGCCCTTCTGTGTAAATCCAACCGTAATAACGTTACGTAAAAAGGGTAACTTTTTACTGTGAAGCGGCTTTCCCGCCCTTGTTGTTTCAAGCTCCGGACAAAGCTCTGCTACAATTTCGCCGTAGCTCGTATCCTTTGACCCCTCTGTCATAATAAGAGTATGAGTATCCGACTGACGAAGCAAATATTCAGCTTCATGAATTTTGTATGCAGTATTTACAGTAACAAGCACTGCACCTATCTTTACGGTCGCCCAAAACGCAATAAACCATTGAGGCACGTTTGATGCCCAAGCGGCAACCTTGTCGCCCGCTTTAACTCCGAGTGAAATAAGTGCCCTCGCAAACGTATCAACGTCATCTTTAAATTCGCTATATGTTCTTGTATAATCAAGCGTTGTATACTTAAAAGCATACTGGTCGGGGAAATCTTCAACAAGTCTGTCAAGCACCTGAGAAAAAGTAAGGTCGATAAGATCATCTTTTTTCCAACTAAAACGGCCTGTGTGAGCTCTGTTGTAGTAAAAATTCTTGTCGCCCTTGGAAGTGTCGGAAAACTGCTTCATATAGTGGCTGAACTGGGCAAAGATAATTTCCATATCGTCAATTTCTTCGCACCACGCAGGGTCCCATACCAGCGATACAAAGCCGTCATAATTAACACTCCTGAGAGCATTCATAATATCTTTTATAGGTAACTGTCCCTCACCCGCAAGGCAATACATCTTAGTTCCGTCTTCAATTGCTATATCATTATAGTGCACGTGCTTGATGTAAGCACCAAGATTTTTTATTATTACCTCCGCGTCTTTTTCTTCGGTATATGCCTCAGACAGATTCCATAAAGCTCCCAGACTATCAGAAGCAAAGCTCTCAAGCGTTGTACGTAAAACGGCAGTATTGCGGAACAATCCCGAAGTTTCGAGCAAAAGCACTATTCCGCGTTCCTCCGCCTCGGGCAAAACCTCTTTTATAAACTTTTCGGCAACTTCAATTCCGTCAGATTCTTCCGCACGGGATTTGAGTCGTATATAGGGTATATGTAAGAACTGTGCAATTTCAAAGCATCTTGCGATTTCTGCCTTTGCACCCTCGATTTCGGACACAAGAGAAATATCACTTACAGTATCAATACAAGGTATTGACAGCTTTTTATCGTAAAGCATACGCAAAGTAGATGCCGCCGAATAGTCGTGGAATGCACCGTCTCTGTCTGTAAAGAGGCGGTTATTTATGTTGTGGAGCTCAATGCCCTTGAACTTCAAGGACTCAGCTATTTCGCAAAAATCATTAAAAGTGCTGTCATGCCAGCCCTTTGTTGAAAATGAAAGCTTCATGTATTTCTGCCCCTTTCATTAAACATTATGTTCTTCGTATGCTATCTTGTTTACGGCACTGATATATGCTCTGATACTTGCACCGATAATATCGGTAGAAATACCGTTGCCCGAATAGAGCTTGCCGTCAAAACGGAGTTTGACAAGGGCAGAGCCTACGGCTTCTTTACCCTCGGTAATAGACTGGATCTGGAAATCGTCAAGCTCATAGCGGTGTCCAATGATCTGCTCAATAGCCACAAACGCCGCATCAATAGGGCCGTCTCCGATTGCAATTCCCTGCAACATTCTGCCGTCACGGCTAAGGGTTATCTGTGCACTTGCACTGATTATATTTCCGTTGTTTATAACGTAATTCTCAAGTCTGTACGAATCGGGCACCTGCAAAGCAACTGTCGCAACGATTGCATCGAGCTCTTTTGCACCAACGCTTCTCTTTTCGGCAACACGGCACACTTCCTCGTGTACACGTTTATTATCTTCGTCGGATAAGTCATATCCAAGCTTTGCAACAGCCGCCGCTACCGCATTTATATCATCTTTTGCATCAAGTCTGATTCCGCTTTCTTCAACAGATGATACAGAAACGTTCTTTTCTGCCTTTTTCTCGGAACATATCCAACCCACCTGACTTAAAATACGGTGCATCTCCGTATAGCTTATTCCTGCAAAAAATCCATAATTATCACCGCAGTTTTTTATCATACCTGCAAACGCTTCAAAGGGAACGGAATCTCCGCCTATTGACGTCTTGACTACTGAAACTCCCTCTCTAACAGCCATAATCGCCTCGGCTGATGCAAGACCGTTCTTGTTTGAACAATCAACACCGACGTCAACTCCCGCTTCGTCGGCTATGATTTTACCAAAGTTTGCAAAATCATCGGGCATCATTCCTGCCGCACTGTCGCATACGGAAACCGTTTTTGCACCTGCATCTACAGCAATCTTTATAATCTCAACAAGAAATTCCGGCTCTGCTCTCGTTGCATCAACTGCACAAAATTCAACGTCAGAACAAAGCGATACAGCCTTTTCCACGGCACTCTTTACCCATTCTTTCATTTTTTCAGGCTTTTTGTGCATAAAATATTCCATACCTACAGCAGATGTGGGCAGTTCAATACGAATTCTTCCCTTTTGAGCAACGCTTAAAGCTGCCGCCGCATCTTCTATTGACTGTGTATTACTTCCGGCAGCAACCGATATAACGCTATTTTTAACAAAGGACGAAGCAGTACGCACAAGAAGAATGTCCGTTCTTGCATTTGTAATTTCAGGAAGCTCTATTACATCAACCTTTAGCTTTTCAAGCTGTCTGATTACCTCAAGCCTTTCTTTAAAACTGAAAGCTTTGTCATTTCTGCAAAGCGTCTTGTCTGCAATTTTTATTTGTTTCATTACAAAACACCCTTTCTCTGCACCGTACGTTTTAACGGCAAAATAAAAACAAAAAAATCCCGAAGTCAATTATGACTTCAGGGACGAAAATATCGCGGTACCACCCTGTTTACCGTTATAGGAAACGGTCAACTCTGTAAGACTCAAACAAGCCTTCTGCCATGGTAACGGGACAAACCGTAACCGCTTACTTAAAACTTTCTGCGGTTCTGCTCGGGAACGAGGCTTCCATGATCCTTTCACACCGTCTTGCACCGACCGACAGCTCTCTGAAGTGAAGTATAGACCGAAATAATTCCTTCATCGCATTTAAAATATGCTTTAGTATATCACCGCACTAAAAATTTGTCAAGACTTTTATAATATTTTCATGAATATATTATAAGAAACCGTAACATATTTTTTCTTAATTCCCACTATTCGCAGCTTTACAGACAAACAAAGTAAGATTCCGAAAACATCACCTCTTTACACTGTACAAACAGTTAAGACGAGGAAGAATTCATATGAGGAACTGCTCTTAGATATCATTTTTTTAATCACAATATCTAAAAAACAAAACCTCACCTCTATACACTGCACAAGCAGTTAAGGCAAGGAAGATTCCAAAGAGGTCTCCTCTTTGGTCGTTTCGGGGGTAGGGGTATATAGGGGCGGGGGAATCGCTCGCCACGCAAGAGGGAATCTCGGGTTCTTCAAAATCAATAAAGTACTAAATTGACTTATACAAACCAGAGTACTCCTGCGGTGTTACCGCCCCCTGCCCCTATACGTCTTCTTTGGTTACTTTCTTTACGGAAAGAAAGTAACGAAGAGAATTCTAAAAGAGTGTAATTTTTTAAGATACATTTGTTTAGAAGTGTCTAACAATTATAACAGAGATATTGTTCTAAAAGAATTCTAACTTCTTTCTTTTTTTCATACTTTCTTGGTGCCAAGAAAGTATTACAAAGAAGGCACAAAGGGGCTGGGGGTTTCGATTCCCCCACCCCTTTGAACCCCATTCCCCCAAACGACCAAAGGTTTTCCCCCTTTGGATTCTTCCTTAGTATATGCATAGTTATGATAATTAATTAGAGGTAATGTTTTTGTTTATATAATACCATATATTAAAAAAATATACTTGATTTAAGTTGGATTATTAGTTATAATATTATGAGTATTATTATAATGGAGAAAACTGTATGTCAATAACTAACGACAGACAAAAGAAAATAAGAAATTTTTCAATCGTGGCACACATTGACCACGGCAAATCTACCCTTGCCGACAGAATTTTGGAGCACACACAATCTGTTACCAAGCGTGAAATGGAAGAACAGCTACTCGACAATATGGACCTCGAAAGAGAAAGAGGAATAACCATAAAGGCACGTGCGGTAAAGCTGGATTATACAGCCCCCGACGGCGAAGAGTATGTACTGAACCTCATCGACACCCCCGGACACGTTGACTTCAACTATGAGGTGTCGCGTTCCCTTAACGCTTGTGACGGAGCTCTGCTCGTCGTTGACTCGACCCAGGGTATTCAGGCACAGACTCTTGCAAATGCTTATCTTGCCGTTGACGCTGACCTTGAGATCGTACCTGTTATCAACAAAATAGACTTACCTGCCGCCGACCCCGACAGAGTAAGAAAGGAAATTGAGGACGTTATCGGCATACCTGCCGATGGCTGTCCTGCAATATCCGCAAAAAGCGGTCTTAATATTGACCAAGTGCTTGACAAGATTATCAGCGATATTCCCTGCCCCCAAGGCGACGTAGATAAGCCTCTTAAAGCATTGATTTTTGATTCATACTACGACTCATATCTTGGCGTAGTTGTATATATCCGCATATTTGACGGTCAAATAAAGAGTGGCGACGAAATATATATGATGGGAACGGGAGCAAAATTTACCGTAGTTGACGTAGGTACTATGTCGGCATTCGGTCTTGCAAAGTCCGAATATCTTGCGGCAGGCGATGTCGGTTACATTACTGCAAGCATCAAGAACGTATCCGACACCCGAGTCGGTGATACGGTTACAAATGCCGAAAACGGCATAGACACTCCCTTGCCCGGCTTTAAAAAGGCGGTTCCTATGGTTTACGCGGGTATTTATCCGGCAGACGGTGCAAAATACGGCGACCTGCGTGATGCCCTTGAAAAGCTACGCCTAAACGATGCCGCTTTAACATTTGAACCCGAAACATCGGCAGCTCTCGGCTTCGGTTTCCGTTGCGGTTTCTTAGGTCTTCTTCATATGGAAATTATCGAAGAACGTATTGAGCGTGAATTTAACCTCGACCTTATAACGACAGCACCGAGCGTTATATATAAGATCGACAAAAAAGACGGCTCCACGGTTATGATTGACAACCCCGCAAACTATCCCTTGGTAGACGAGATTGAAACAGCCTATGAGCCTATGGTTAAAGCAAGTATAATTACGCCGGCCGAATATATCGGCGGTATTATGGAGCTTTGTCAAGACAGACGAGGCATATTTATCGATATGACCTACATTGATACGACAAGAGCAGAATTACACTACAGACTACCGTTAAACGAGATTATTTATGACTTTTTTGACGCATTGAAAAGCCGAAGCAAAGGCTATGCGTCCCTTGACTATGAAATTGCAGAATATGTTCCCAGCAAGCTCGTTAAGCTCGATATATTGCTTAACGGCGATGTGGTTGATGCATTGTCATTTATAGTTCACGAAGAAAAGGCTTACGCAAGAGGAAGAAAGATATGCGAAAAACTGAAAGATAATATACCGAGACAGTTGTTTGAGGTACCCATTCAGGCGGCGATCGGCGGCAGAGTTATCGCACGTGAGACCGTAAAGGCATTGCGTAAAGACGTTCTTGCAAAGTGTTACGGAGGTGATATTACCCGTAAGAAAAAGCTTCTCGAAAAGCAAAAAGAGGGTAAGAAGAAGATGCGTACGCTCGGTACGGTTGAGGTTACGCCCGAGGCGTTTATGGCAGTACTTAAGCTTGACGACGAATAATAACAAGTATTTATATAAGAGGGAAAAAATTATGGAGAAGAATCTTGGACTGTATATACACATTCCGTTTTGCGAACACAAATGCGACTACTGTGACTTTTACTCTGTTACAAAATTCGACGATTATGTAAGATATACCGATTCGCTTCTGCTTCAAATGGAAGACTGGGCAGAAAAGACGGCAGAATACGTTGTTAACACGATATATATCGGCGGAGGCACACCTACGGTTCTTCCCGTTAAGAGAATGCTCGAAATTATTGACGGTATATACCGCAATTTCAATGTTGCAGAAAATGTTGAATTTACAATGGAAGCTAACCCCGCAACCGTAAACAAAAAAATGCTCAAAAAGTACTATAAGGCAGGCGTTAACCGACTTAGCTTCGGTTTGCAGAGTGCAATCGACGATGAGTTGGGTTCTCTTTCGAGAATACACAGCTTTAATGATTTTGTAGACAGCTACAATATAGCGAAACAGGCAGGCTTTGAAGACATCAATATTGATGTAATGTACGGCATTCCCGGTCAGACACAACGCTCGTTAGGATATACTCTTGAGCAGGTTTGCGACCTTAAGCCTACTCACATATCTCTTTACAGTCTGAAAATCGAAGAAGGAACGCCTTTCTTTGAAAAGAAAGACCGACTCGAACTGCCCGACGAAGATACCGAATTTGAAATGTACAAATATGCAGTCGATTACCTCGGCTTCAGAGGCTATTGGCAATACGAAATAAGCAATTTCGCAAAAGACGGCTTCAGATGCAAACACAATTTGAAATACTGGAACTGCCGAGAATATCTCGGCCTCGGACCTGCATCTCATTCCTACTTCATGGATCGTAGATTCTCTTACAAGAGAAGCGTTGCAATGTTTATGGATGCCCTTGAATACGTTGATGCAGGTATTGACATATTGGAAGAGGATTACACCATCACTCCCGAAGAGAGAGTTGATGAATATATTATGCTCAAGCTGAGACTTACCGAGGGAATAAACGTAAACGAATTCAACTATAACTTTAACAAGGATTTCAGTCAGATGTTTGAAAAAGAATTGAAGTTATATATTGACAACGGTTTTATGGAATTCAAAAACGGGCACTATTATTTTACAACCAAGGGTATGTATGTATCAAACTACATTCTCTCCACCTTTATGACGTACGACAGCGAAATAGCAAAAAACATAGCAAAAGGGCTTGATAAATAAAATAGAGTTTACTCCATTAAGAATATATTACAAAAAATGTTAATCAAAAGCTCTCCCTCTGGGAGAGCTTTTGCGAAGCAACTGAGAGGGCAATTAATGCAAAAACATTGATTCTTATTGACGATTCTTATTTAATACCTCTATATCATATATGTCCGAAAATTTAATTGGAATATCCATAACAAGCATATTTTTGTTAGGTAGAATAGATTTTATTCTACCTATTTTTATTTTGTATCTGCCCTCAAAATAGTAAGTTGTTTTTACAAGATATCCAACCTGCAAGGCCTTTAGCTTTATATTTATTTCTTCAATTCTGTCACACAAAAGCTCTGCTTTTGGAACTATTACCCTTTCTTTTGCTCTATATGCCTCGTCAAGTCCACGTAGCGGACTGAATGGGGCAAATATTTTTGCTCTTTCACTTCTCACCGGATTTATGTCCTCCTATCTGTCGGTTGCGTTCTCTTTCGGTGGCACATTCTTCAAGATCCCTTCCTTTCAGAAGAGAATTTTTGCCATATTTTCGGCGTATGGTATTGACCGCCTTCATTCGTGCGTTTTCTTTCTGTTTTGCCGTAGTATCCGTAAAAAAATCGAGTTGCTCACAGGTTTGTTTTTCAACATTGTTAAAACAAATGCTTATTTTTCTTATCATCTTTTTTCTGTCAGCAACAGTCGGATACAGCTTTTCTATACCCTTTATAACATCGCTTACCGCATTTGTGGGACTGTTAAACTTATGTGTCCCCCCCGACGTTTCACGTTCTTCCCCTTCATATACCACAACAAGAGTCATCGACCTTGCGGTTACGTCCTTGTCAAACAGCTCCATACAAAGGTGCTCCGCCATTTCTTTTGCAATAATCAGAGCTTCATCATAAGTATATCCTCTCGGCAATATCTGCGACGTACTGTATGAGCGACTTTTTGTTTTGTAGGATTTTATATCCTCAATAGTAGTAGGTTCTCTTCCCCAAGCGTGGTCAATATATATCTCGGCATCAACACCTAACTTTTTGTAAAGAATTTGTTCGGGATAGTGTGCCAGATCTCGCATAGTATATATGCCGTACGTAGCAAGGCGGTTTGAAATACCCTTGCCTATATGCCAAAAATCTGTAATGGGACGGTGATCCCAAAGGGTGTCTCTGTAGCTTTCTTCATCAAGAATACCTATAGACTCGGGACTTTTCTTTGCCGTTATATCAAGGGCGATTTTTGCAAGATAAAGATTTGTTCCGATACCGCAGGCAGCAGGTATTCCCGTCATATTGTAAACATCTTGACGTATTGTCTCTCCAAGCTCTTTTGCCGTCATTTTATAAAGCGGTAAATATTTTGTTACATCCATAAACACCTCATCTATGGAATAGACGTGAATATCATCTTTTGAAATATATTTAAGATATACACCGTAAACCTCGGCGGAATATTCGATATATTTTTTCATACGCGGCACGGCTTTAATATAGTCGATATGTTTGGGTATCTCATATAAACGGCAACGGTTTTTAACCCCCAATTTTTTCATAGCGGGAGTAACGGCAAGACAAATGGTAGTATCGTTTCGCTCGGCATCGGCAACAACAAGCCGTGTTGTCATGGGGTCAAGCCCCCGTTCAACACATTCCACAGAAGCAAAAAACGACTTTAGGTCTATACACATATACTGTTTTTTGAGAGTGTCTTCCATATACATTTCCCCTTTCCACGTAATTTAAAGTTCTCCGTAAAGCTGTTTTACAGAGTGTTATCGGTAAAAAATAAACTCACAGCAAAATTATTATGAACGAAATACAGTTATTTTTCTCCCCAAAAGGCAAAAATTTTATATATAATTCATACAACGAAAAAGGTGTTCACATTTACCGTATTGACTGAACGGTCGAAATATGTTATACTTAGCACATATATGCAAAACATACAGATGTAGGGGTAATAATTTTGAAACGCTATCTCCAACGAATATACGGCGGAAGCCAAACCGAATATTATTCCATACTTGAAAATGACATAAAATGCGGAACTAAAAAATTTGTAATAACCGTCAACCCCGAAATTTTGGTTATGTCGGAAAAGAACAGCCAAATATCCGATATGCTTCTTGACGGACAGACAAGCCTTATTCCGGACGGCATTGCTGTAGTAAAGGCATGTAATATGCTGAAGATTCCCATCACCGAAAAAATAGCGGGAGTTGAAACCGCAGAGTTTTTGTTGAAAGAAGCAGACCGGCAGAAAAAAAGTCTTTACCTTTTCGGTGCCTCAAAAGATGTAATACAAATATTGGCAAAAAAAATAGCCACCGACTATCCAAACATTGATTTTTTGGGATATTGCGACGGTTACGTACAGGATAAAGATAAGGTATTTGACGAAATAGCCTCCCTTGCCCCCGATATATGCATGGTTGCCCTCGGCGTTCCTTCTCAGGAAAATCTAATTTACAGGCACATCGGCAAATTTGACAAGGGTATTTTTATTGGTGTAGGCGGTAGCTTTGACGTGCTCAGCGGCACAAAAGCACGTGCTCCCGACTTCTTTTTGAAGCACAATATCGAATGGCTTTATAGAATAGCAAAAGAACCTAAAAGGCTGAAAAGGTTTTATAATAACAACATAAAATTCTTATTTAAGATCAAAAAAATCAGCAAGTAAAAATACGAGAATATAAATATAGGGATGTGATGAATTGAAAAGAAATAAAGAGCAGTTCAAAAGACTGTTCAGACTTTTTTTAACAAGTATTCTGGTTTTGACACATACTTTTTCTTTTTCATATACTTGGATAACAAACTACAATGACAATATTGTTCTTCCCTTCGTTGAAAGGGGAAACTGGTTCATTTATGCCTTGTACGCACTTTTGTTACTTACATTTCTTCATTCTCTTGACTCCATTAAATACGGCAGATACCGCAAATCAAATATTATTATCTCCCAGACAATTGCCGTATTATTTACGTCGTTCTTTTCATATTTGATAATAGTGTTGCTTTCAGCAGGCTTTGTTACCGTAATTCCTTTGCTTATAATGACCGCAGTAAATGTGACAATATCCTTTGTTTTTACCCTCATAGGAGACTTTTGGTTCAGCAAAGTATTTCCTGCAAAGAAAATAATTATCGTATATGACGAATATTCCCCCGATGTCTTTATCGAGAAGCTTAAGCTGCGGCAAGACAAATTCAATTTGAAGCAGGTAATTAATGTCTCAGAAGGTCTCGAAAAGCTCGAAGAAGCACTGAAAGAATCGGAAAGCGTTATTATTTATGACGTTCACGCCGAGATGCGAAACAAGCTTTTAAAGATATGCTTTGAAAACGATATCAGAGCTTACGCAACAACAAAAATATCCGACGTTTTGGTAAGGGGTGCCGAATGCCTACACCTTTTCGATACTCCCTTGCTCCTATACAGAAACAACGGCATGACAGTAGAGCAACGCTTTATTAAACGTGCAATGGATATTGTAGTTTCGTTGCTTCTGCTCGTTCTTGCATCACCGCTTATGCTCATATCGGCTATTGCAATAAAGCTTTACGACGGCGGTCCCGTATTTTTCCGCCAGGAAAGAGTGACACTTAACGGCAAGGTATTTAAAATTCACAAGTTCAGAACCATGATAGTTAATGCCGAAGAAGACGGCACACCTATTCCTGCTATAGATAATGACCCGCGAGTTACGCCTGTAGGAAAGCTCCTCCGAGCCCCAAGGCTTGACGAGCTTCCCCAGCTTTTTGACATACTTGCAGGAAACATGAGCCTTGTAGGTCCTCGTCCCGAAAGAAAAGAGCATGTCGAGGCATATACAAAAGAAGTTCCCGAGTTTCAATACCGACTCAAAGTACGCGGAGGCTTAACAGGTTATGCACAGCTTTACGGCAAGTATAACACTCCGCCATACGATAAACTTCAGCTTGACCTTATGTATATCCAAAACTATTCGCTTCTTCTTGACATAAAACTTATTCTTATGACCGTAAAGATTATGTTTATGAAAGAGAGCACCGACGGCTTTGAGCCCAAAAAATAATAAATAAAACTCAAAATACAGAGTAAGCTTTTTAGCTCCTGTCACAACTTTTATTATGTAGCCAATAAAAAATACTGAGTATGGGTTTATTCCCATACTCAGTGTTTTTTAATATTTTTTCCGTAATTGCAATGTTGAAAAGGATAAAACCCTTGCGAAAAATCACAAGGGTTACAAAATATTTGTTTTTATCCATTAACCGCCAATATACATTTTGATGCCTTCATTCTCAAGTGAGTAAGGACATACCGGAACACCGTTTACAGTCAATTCATAATGGAGATTAACACCGCCGTTTGTAAATCCGGTATCTCCTACAATACCGAGAACAGCACCTTTTTCGACAACATCGCCAACATTAACGGAAATAGAGCTAAGATTCATATACCAGCTTTTCAAACCATATCCGTGATCGATCACAACGAGCTTGCCGCTGTAAAGCTGTTCACCCACATACGCAACTTTACCGCCGTTTATAGCTAATACTTGATCGCCGGCAACGACAACGTAGTCAACGCCGTTATTTATAAATTGATTTCCTGTGGATGATATGATAATATTTCTACCAAAGCCCCAACGGATACTTCTTGCTACCGGTTCAATGAAAAGATCATTCCAATAGCGAGTAGTCTCATTTGCTTCAAGAGTAGATTTCAAAGCATTGTTGAAGGAGTCCATAATAGCTGTAGTTCTTGTTCTGTTTACAAGTTCTGCGGTAGCTTTTGAATTAATATTGCTCTTTTTTGCCCTTTCGGTTACAGTAAGAGTGAGCTCTTCGGTAACACCGCCGGAGGATACTGTAAATACATAGGAAGGAGCATAATCAAGCGTTACGGAAACCGGAATAAGAGCAACTACAAAATCGCCTTCCTTGTAGAATTTCGGAGTATAGTTAATCGAGGGTTCAGACTTAAATCCAATAGAGTTTATATCAAGAATATTTTTACCGGTAAGAACAACAAATTCGCCGTGTTCAATAGTGTTTTCGCCGAGATAGAAAGAGGCGGGAGCACTTACGTTTGCGGTAAACTTATAGACGGCGTCGCCGTAGAATTCCTTTTCGGCGGATTCGTACCACTTAGCGTTAACTTCGATATCAAAGGTTTTATTTGTTTCACCGATTATAGCGGGTGTAAGGTTTTCGTATACGTCATTAAATATCTCTGTATCCCCGTTCATAATCTTAACCGTAACATAATCGGGAGTGTTTGTAAATGAGAGCTGAAGGCTTCCGGAGACGGGGTATTGAGAAGAATCGTCCTGCTTTCCTGTGTAGGAAGTTGAAATAAATTCACCTGCACCTGCCTTGTATTTCCAATCAATATTGTAGGGTTCAAGTACACTAATGTTAGATACGGTAAGTTCAGGCTCGGTAGAAGCCTCATAGGTGCTTTCCGCATACTTCATAGAAAGGAATTCAACAGCCTTTTCGGAAGTTATGCTGAATGTTTTATTCTGAGCATCGACGTAATACGCTTCATCCGGGTTGGCGGTGAAGTAATACTTGTACACCTTGTCCTTATTGTAACTTCTGTACACAGCTTTGTAATATTCCATTGTTTTTAGCTGTGCAGGCAAAGCGGGAACTTGCTTTGCGGTATCATTCATTTCAACGAAGAAAGCAATCATTTTTTTAGATTCCTTGCTTTCCTTATCAAAAACAAATTTATTGCCGTCAAGGTCGGTAACCGTCATTTTTTCGATAGTTCTTTCTGCGACGGGTGCATTCTGTGCGGATATATAATAGGCAACTGCCAAGTATGTAGGAATAAACAATGCCAAAATAATAAGGGCAATAATTATTTTCTTCTTCATTAAAACGCCTCCGATTTGAAGTACACTTCTAAATATTTGTATTCCATTATATTATATATCATTTTTTTTCATAGGTCAAGGGCAAATGCAATTATTTTGAAAAAACGTTTTGGGCAAAAAAAGTATGTGCCCTTTTTTAAAAACAAAGAGCACATACAAAAGTTGAGGGAAAAGCTGTATTTAATTATTCAAGCTCATTCTTTTTACTGCTTTTTGAAGCCTCGGATACTACTTTGCCGAGAGCAAAAAGAGCAATAACGTTTGGAATGACCATAAGGTTGTTGAACATATCAGTAAGCTCCCAAACGAGATCGTTTGAAAGGAGTGAACCTACGAATATGAATGCAATTGCAATTATCGAATAAGCTATATTGAACTTCTTACCAAAGAGGTAAATAGCATTGATTCTGCCGAAAAGGTTCCAGCTGAGAATAGTAGAGAATGCGAAGAAGAAAAGACAAATTGCAACGAAGATGTTACCGACAGAAGAAAGACCGAAAGCTGTACCGAATGCATTCTGAGCGAGGTTGGTTTTTGAAAGACCTGCCATTGAAACCGCTTCTTCAAGGAATACGCCGTCTGCAAAATTTACGGGGTTGAGTGCACCGTCTCCCGTAAAGAATACGGAAATAACAACAAGTGCTGTAAATGTAAGTACAACAAACGTATCAATAAACACGCCTATCATAGCAACAACACCCTGATCGTGAGGCTTCTTGACGTTTGCCTGAGCATGAGCGTGAGGTGTTGAACCCATACCTGCTTCGTTGGAGAAAAGACCTCTCTTTGCACCTTGAGTAACTGCAAGATATATAGCACCGCCGATGCTGCCTCCGAGAGCTGCTTTTGCGTTAAATGCATATTTAAATATAGCAGCGAAGGTTGCTGGAACATGCTCGATATTAACTGCAAGAACTATAAGACCGCCAATGATGTAGAGACCTGCCATAAGGGGTACCAATTTTTCTGTAACAGCTCCGATACGCTGAACACCGCCGATAAAGATGACAGCCGCAATCGTTGCAACGACAAGACCCATTACCCAACCGGGAATGTTGAAAGCGTTTGTACAAGCTTCGGCAATGGAGTTAGACTGAACCATAGAGCCCATAAAACCGAGTGCGAGCATAGCGGCAACTGCAAAGAAAGCTGCAAGGAATTTACCGAATTTGCCCTTGAATACGCTTGTTATGTAGTAAACGGGACCACCCTTAACGGTACCGTCTTCTTCGACAGTACGTGTTTTCTGTGCGAGAACAGCTTCTCCGTAAATGGTAGCCATACCGAAGAAAGCAATAATCCACATCCAGAAAATAGCACCGGGGCCACCGATGAGGATAGCACCGCACGCACCGACGATATTACCCGTACCAACCTGTGCTGCAATAGCAGTTGCAAGTGATTGGAAGGAGCTTAAACCTGATTTTTGTTTTTCTCCGTTAAGAGAAAAATTAGCAAACATCTTCTTCCAGCCTTCGCCAAAGCAACGAACCTGAACGAAACGTGTTCTGATTGAATAGTAGAGACCGATACCTACGAGGAGAATGATAAGAATGTAGTTTGACAAGTATGTATTGATACCTGCAACTATGTTGTACAAAAAGTCCATAAAGACCCTCCTAAAATAATATATAAAAATAAAAAAATGCAAAACTAAGATCCAAAAAATGAAATGGATAGCAGCTCTGCATAGTACATCTTTTTTACAGCAAGAAAAATGCAAATAAAAAGAGGGTATATTAAATCCGTCCTTTTGCCTGAGAGATTCGCAGTAAATATATTTACCGTTTACACCTTCGGCACCCGACAGCTCCTGTTGGAGCAAGGGATTCTCCGGAGTGCTATCCGCTTACAGTCTTATCCGTTTGAAACAGACTCCTGAGAGGTTTACTCCTTCGGCACGAAATGCTTTTTCGACTTTCCTGCAAGCTTCA
>JAZOUV010000008.1:0-3603 GCA_045658315.1 Eubacteriales bacterium | reverse complement strand
ATCCGATTCAATTGTTTTTATAAGGGCCTTCTTTAATTCCCTTTCTGATAGGTTTTCATAATCTAAAGGATATGATATTCTTTTTTTGAATTGCTCTTTTTCTTTTTCTTTTTTATGCAAATCTTTTTTTGCTCTCAAGAAATCATTATCACTATTAGATGGGAGAGTATGAATTAATTGTTCGTATTTTTCCGCGACAACACTTATATAGGTTTTATTGCCTTCTGTAAAATCTTTTAAATGGTTTTCAATCTCGTTTTGAAGTGCAGTTAATAAAATTATTGATTTTTCGGCTTCCTTTTGCTTATTGTCAAACTGAAATAGTAGATGTGTGAGCGTTGATAAAAACAAAATAAATATTAATGAATTGAAAATTAGTTCAAGCAATATTATTGAGACGGGAGTTCCAAATATTTCTTCAATATACTTTGATACTTTTTCAGTACCTGAAAAGCCTAAGAAAGTAATAAAAGCAGAGACAAATACTGTCAAAAATTTTTGAATATTTCCTAGTATTCTATAACGATTGACTTTGTTTGATTGAATTTGTTTCAAAACAATACATTTATTTTGATAATCAAACAATCTATCCACTTGCCGCATCTCCCATTGATTAAAATACATTGTGATGTTAAACTAATTAAGTATATTGAGCAACCCAAATTAAATATAACAATTTAATTTGGGTTGCTTGGTCCGAGTGACAGGGATCGAACCTGCGGCCTGATGGTCCCAAACCACCCGCGCTCCCAGCTGCGCCACACCCGGATATCTATTCAATTTTTCTCGCTTTTGCGTGGAAGTGGGACAAACTGTGGTCAAACTCAAAATCCACGCAATTTTGAGTTTTGAAAACAACCCGAAAGTCCGTACTGTTAAAGGCTTTTCGGGATTTTTGCAAAATTTTGGCTATAGCTACTAGGCACGCTCCCAAAGCAAGCGCACTACCAATGCACCACACCTCGATGTAAGTTTTATGGGTTTGGTGTGTTTGTAGACTAATAATATCTTCAATCTTATTGACACAGTTTGTATTATAACAAACTTTCTTTTTTGTGTCAAGATATATTTTTTATGTTTGTACAAAGTATTTTTTCGTTAAATAAAAATTTAATAAAACTATTAAATATCTATTGCAAAAAATGCTGTTTCAAGGTAAAATATATATTGTCTACTCAAATAAATAGTGTTTGCTCTTAAATTGAATTAATGAGAAACATATTAAGACTGTCCATTTAAAAAATATAACCGAGCATAGGAGATCAATATGAAGAAAAAGAGAGTAAAAAGTTTTTTCTATCGCATGCTGTGCGGTGCATTCCTCGGAATAAGCGTTATTGCTCCCGGTATAAGTGGCAGTATTATGGCGGTTATGATGGGAATATATGATGAGCTTATTACTATAATTTCAAATCCGTTTAAAAATTTTAAAAAGAACATCATGTATCTTTTACCTATGGTTATAGGTGCAGGGGCAAGTATAGTTTTGCTTATTCAGGCATTGGATTTCCTTTTTGAAAATTACACTGTTCCGGCATATTTGCTGTTTATGAGCCTTATTGCAGGCAGTATTCCTACGGTTATCGGCGAGGTAAAAGAGGGGATTATAAAGAAAAAATATTTTATCGGCGTTGCGTGCACATTAGCCTTTGCACTTTCTATAGGTTTTCTGGCGAAAATGGATTATGTGGTTGCTGTTGATACAACAAATACAGCAAGTACGGCTATGCGTATATATCTTCCTATATGCGGAGGTATTGCGGGAATGATGAGCATGGTTCCGGGAATGAGCGTATCGATGCTTTTGATGATGTTCAGTGTCTACGAGCCACTTTTACATCTTGCAACAAGCATACTTTCTTTCGATAATTGGTTTAGTTCCGAATGGTTTACGGGTGTACTTACAATAGCAACTGTTGCGTTGGCATTTCTTGTTGGAATGGTGTTGTTTTCCAATATAACAAAGCGTGTATTTGAAAAACACCGCAGTCTTGCTTTTCTTATGGTGTTGGGCTTTATGTCGGGTTCAATTATAAGTATTTTCCCCGGTCTTCCCAAGGGGGCTGTTAATTGGATCTTGAGCATAGTTGCAGTAGCTATAGGTCTTACTGTTTCGTATATTTTCAAAAATCTCGGTAAAAAGTTTAACGTTAAAGACTAAAAAAACTGTCCGTAACAATCATCAAACAAAATAAGTATCACCGTTATTGTTATTACAACACAAAACGTAATAACAATAATGGTGATTGTTTTTGGTTCGGTTTAAAGCTTTTTCAGCTTTTTCAAGCCTATAATCCTACTTTTTCTTGGGTCATACTCCATAAACAGCCCGTATCTCTCTCGTGCGATAAACATTAGACAGTATTCATCTTTTGAAGTTCTTTGATATTGTAAAAAACTACATATTTTGGGACTTGACAAAATCTTTGATTTGTGTTATAATCGTCGGGTATTGTGAGAGCAATTACAGAATACAATATACGCAGGCATATCGAAGTGGTCATAACGAGGCGGTCTTGAAAACCGTTTGGGAGCAATCCCACGGGGGTTCGAATCCCTCTGCCTGCGCCAGAAAAAGACAGATTCCGACAGGAATCTGTCTTTTTCAACTAAATCCACCCTTACGGGTGGGTGAAATCGCCTGCTGCGATGAAATCCAACTTCGTTGGGTGAAATTCGCCTCGACGGCGAGTGGGTGGATTTAATTTCATCTGAGGCAAAGCCGAAGATTTCATCAGCGTTAGCTGATTTCACCCTTGCATCAGCAAGGATTTCATTTATGCGAGAGTTCGAATTCATACGCAAAAACGGCAAAAATATCTTTTTTGTAGCCCATAGACAAAGAAAGAGACAAGTTTCGACAGAAACTTGTCGCTTTCAGTTATATTCGCCTTCGGCGAGTGATATTGCTTCGCAGTGATATTTGTCCCCATACAAGTGATATTCGCTTCGCGAGTTTTATAGGCGAATATAATATCACTTCTGCGTTAGCAGAAATATCACTATGCCGTAAGGCATAATATCACTCTGTGCGAAAGCAATGGCATATCATCAACGATAGCATTGCTATCGTTGCATCTCATCAGCCGTCAGGCTGTATATCATCACGCGTAGCGTGTATAAAAAACCTTTCGCATTGACGATATATTATAACGCCAAAAACATTTTTATTGCACAGGCATTTTTATAATGTGCTTTTCTTGTTTGACAGCATAATTAAGAGCGATTTTAGTTCCGCTTTTTCGGGTGGTGGGAGCATTCTGCTCATCGTAATATACGATGCAGAATCGGCTGTTATTAATCATTTCGTAGTTACGCTCTACATAAGCGGCTCTGCCTGCACCGAGGAGCTTTTCGGGATAGTAGGTATCGTCGTAGGATTTTAGCAAATAGGTCAGATAGTCATCATTGATATACGGGAATTCAGCCCGCACGTAGATTCGTTTTACGTGTGGGTATTTTTTTTAATTTGGTCACGAGCTCAAGGCAGAGGCTATTGAATCGACTCCTACTCCCGAAAAGAAATGTATCAACATTTTCGTCCACAATCAGTTTCTCGATAATCTCGTTAAGTTTTGATTTTAATTCTTCGATTTCATTTAT
>JAZOUV010000007.1:0-19437 GCA_045658315.1 Eubacteriales bacterium | reverse complement strand
GAAAATTTGAAACCGTGGCGGTTAAGCAAATCCTTTACAACTGAAATATCCGATAAATTCTGCATTGTTACTGCTCCTGAAAAATTTTTATTTTTGCTTTACTTATTAACCGAATAGTTATATAATATTGAGTTAGAAAATGAGTAAAGCGAGGTAATTGATATGGCAATTCTTGTAACAGGCGGTGCGGGCTACATCGGCTCACACACAAGTATCGAGCTTATCAAAAGCGGATACGATGTTATTATACTCGATAATTTCTATAACAGCAAGCCCGAAGCGCTTAACAGAATCAAAAAAATTTCAGGCGGCGATTTCAAGTTCTACGAATGCGACATCCGTGACAAGGCAGGTCTTGACAAAGTCTTTGCCGAAAACGATATCGAGGCTGTAATTCACTTTGCAGGTCTCAAGGCTGTAGGCGAGAGCTGCCGCAAGCCTCTTGAATATTACGAAAACAATATCGGCGGCACAGTCACACTCTGCGAGGCTATGCGTGACGCAGGCTGTAAGAAGATTGTTTTTAGCTCATCCGCTACAGTTTACGGCAGCAACAATCCTTCACCTCTGCGTGAGGATATGCCTGCAGGCGGTACAACAAACCCCTACGGCACAACAAAACTTTATATCGAAACAATTCTTTCCGACCTTTATGCATCCGATAATGAGTGGAGCGTTGTAATCCTCCGCTACTTCAATCCCATCGGTGCACATAAGAGCGGTCTTATCGGCGAAGACCCCAACGGCATTCCCAACAACCTTATGCCCTATATCACTCAGGTTGCTATCGGCAAGCTCGAGTGTCTTAACATTTTCGGTGACGATTATCCGACACACGACGGTACAGGTGTGCGTGACTATATCCACGTTGTTGACCTTGCTATGGGTCACCTCTGTGCTGTTAATAAGGCTTGTGCAGGCACAGGTCTCAATATCTACAACCTCGGCACAGGTAAGGGCTACAGCGTGCTCGACGTTGTCAAGGCATTTGAAAAGGCGAGCGGTCAGCAGGTCAAATACGTTATCGGTCCGCGTCGTGACGGCGATATCGCAACCTGCTATTCCGACCCCTCAAAGGCAAAGGCAGAGCTTGGCTGGGAAGCAAAGTTCGGTATCGACGAAATGTGTGCCGACAGCTGGAACTGGCAGAAGAACAATCCTCAGGGTCTTTGATTAAAACACAATAAAAAATGATTCACAGGTGCACTTTTTCAAAGAAGTGCACCTTGTTTTTATGTTGAAAACTTTTTATATTTATTTTATTGCATTTTATATATATAACTGATATATTATAATTGGAATAATATTTAACCAGAAAGAGGAGGATAAAACTATGGATCTCGGCGATCTTGCAACCAAATTGCTTAAAAAGGTTGCTGCTAACAAGGGTAAGAAGTTTGCCAAAAAAGGTAATGCACCCGCAATCGAAAAGGCACAGCCCATCAGAATGAAAAACAAAACCGATAATCTTTATAACGCAGGCTTTGCCTGTGCAGAGATTATGCCTGCTGACGTAACTGCAAAGAAGTACTACATCGCAGGTTACAGAATGGATCATCCCGTCACAGGTGTCAACGACCCGCTTACAGTCCGTGCAATGTGGCTCGACTGTAAAGACGGCGGCGGTATCGTAATGGTAAGTGCCGATATTATCGGTCTTACAGGCTACGATGTCAAAACCGTACGTGATTCACTCAGCGACTTCACAAAGAAAACCGACTGTAAGCTTATCAATATCAGCTGTACACACTCTCACGCAAGTATCGATACAGTAGGCTACTGGGGCAGACTTATGCCTCCCCAGAGCGGTATGGATAAAGAATATATGCAGCTTGTTTTCGATAAGATCAAGCAGGTCTGTATCGAAGCTTACGAAAACCGTAAAGAGGGTAAGCTCTATATCGGTTCTGTCAACGTACCCGAGGTTATCGGCGACGGCAGAGCTGCTGTGAACGATAAGCTTTCACGTTTCCGCTTTGTGCCTGAAGACGGCAGTGCAGAAACATGGTTCCTCAACTACGGTGCACACCCCAACACAATGGGCGGCGACTGTACAGAGGTCAGTGCAGACTATCCTTACTATCTGCGTGAGACTATCAACAAAGTCAAGCCCGTCAACGTTCTTTTCAGTGTCAGCACAATCGCTTCTGTCAGCGTTGATGACCTTGCTGAAAACAGACTTGAGAGAACAAAGCTTGCAGGCGAAAAGCTTGCCGAGGCTGCTCTCGCTATCGATAACGATGAGCTTCTTGATGCAGAGATTACTCTCGTTCATCAGCCCTACTATGCTCCTATTGAAAACTATGTGCTTGCGTTTATGTTCATTCTCAAGCTCTGTAATTCAAGAGCATATCACTGTGCCGAAAGCTCACTCGGTCTCGGCCTTCTTACCGAAATGAACTACATAAAGCTCGGCAAGCAGAAAATTCTCACCCTCGGCGGCGAATCATTTACCGAGGCTGTATACGGCGGCTACTTCGATGCAGAGCATTCAGGCACAGGCATCGGCCCCGAGGTTAACTCAACACCTCTTGCAGAAATTGCAGATGACCCCAATCTTATCATCTTCGGTGTTACAAACGATATGACCGGTTATATGGTTCCCTCTAATAATGCTGTGCTTCATCCGACTCAGGCTTATCTCTCAAGTTACAGAGATAATCTTGACCGTAACCACTATCACGAAACAAACGGTCTGAGTGTCGAGATTACACACGTTATCGCTCGCGAGTTCAAAGATATTATCGACCGTACAGAAAAGTAAAAGGAGAGAACCGCTTTATGAAGAAAAGAGTGCTTAAAATTATTTCTGCAGTGCTTGTGGTTGCACTGCTCGTGTGTGCAGTGCCTACAAGCGTATTTGCACAGAATACAGAAACAGGTGAAATCCGGATCGGTGTTATGACCGACGTTCACTATTATGCTCAGGAAAATATTGACGATAAAGACAAGGCAACAGAGGTCTGCGAAAAGACAATCAGCACGTCACATCTTTCCGATGCTATTCTTATGACTGCACTTGATTTCTACAAGGTGCAGGCAGAGCAGGGTAAGCTTGATTATCTTCTTATTCCCGGTGACCTTACAAGAGACGGTGACTACGTAAGCCATACAGTTCTTGCAGGTGTACTTGAAAACTGGGAGAAAGAAACAGGCGTTCCCGTACTTGTTACCAACGGTAACCACGATATCAACAACTCCAATGCTGCTACTTTTGAAAACGGTAAGTTTGTCAAGGGTGCACGTATCACAACACCCGAAGATTTCCGCGAAATTTATGCAAACCTCGGCTTCGACCTTGCTGTTGAGGAGTTTACTCCTCCCTCAGGCGAGAAGGCAGGCGGTCTTTCATACGTAGCTGAGCTTGAAAACGGCTACCGCCTTGTTGTAATCGACGGTGGTGTTTATTCTGCTGATATTACCAAAGACGGCACTGATGAGCACGAAACACGCGGTGCGTATTCCGACGCTGTTTTTGAGTGGGCACTTGAGCAGACTGAGGAGAATACCGAAAACGGCTACAGCGTTATCGGTATGACTCACTGGAACTTAGTACCTCACTACCACGAAAAAGAGCTTGTAACTTTCACAGCGTTCCTTATTGAAGACTGTGAGTATGTCAGCGAGTGCCTTGCAGATGCAGGTATGCAGTACGTTTTCACAGGTCACCTTCACGTTCACGATATCGCACAGCATGTATCCGATAACGGCAATATTCTCTATGACGTTGCAACAGCTTCCGTCATCAATTACCCCAACCTTATCAGAATGGTAACTTTCGACAACACCCGTAACGGCGTGATTACCGCTGATATCACAAGCCACGATTTCGATGAGCTTAAGCCCCTCGAGTACAACGGTAAGACTTACGAGCAGCCGTTCAGAGATTACTGCTTCGGCATCAACTTTGTAGGTGATTCTGCAAAGGGTATGGTTATGGATCTTGCAGGCTACTACGTTGAGGTTTATGGCGAGGAAATCAAGGCTGCAGGCGGCCTTTACAACTTCCTTTGCGAAATGCTTGACCTTGAAGCTCTCTTCGATGACCTTCTCGGCGGCGGTATCGGCTTTGCAGGTATAACAATTCTCGGCTCAAAGAATATTATGGGTCTCATCAAGGATCTCTGCGATCAGCTTGATGCAGCTTATATTGAAGATACAGACGTGCTTATGGAGCTTGTAAGCGACCTGCTCGATAACCTTCTCAATATGCAGTTCTCCGAAGTTCCCTGCACAAAGTTCATTGATAAGTTCGGCTTCGGTGATGAAACAAAGGGTGGCACGTTCGGCGATTTCGTTTCAAGCGTACTTGCATATATGTACGGCAACGAAGGCACTTTTGAAGACGATCCGTTTATGCTCGATATGTTGGCTCAGCTTGAAACAGGTGCTGTTTCAACAAAGCTTCTCGACGGTATTATTGAGTATGTTCTCAATGACTTCCTTCTTGGCGAGCTTCTTTCAACTCTCGAGCTTCATATCACTTCTGCTTTCCCGTTCGGTTCATTCGGCTTCGGTATCGCAAGATTCCTTGATATCGTGCTTCGTGCAATCCTCCTTAACGATATGTCATTTACAAATGTAATTGATACAGTATTTGCTATTCTCGGCACATTCGGTGTTCTCGAGCAGTCTACTCTCAACGGTCTGCTTGAGCATCTTATGGAGGAGTATCTCACAACCAGCCAGATGGAAACTATCGACTGGGAGATTGCTTCGTTTGTAAACGGTCTTTGCGTAGAGGATGACGTTGAAGACTACAATCTTACTCTTGAAGCAAAAACAGACGGAAGCTACGAGGTTGAGGCTACTGCCGATAATCTCCGCCTTCCCTCAACTGTAGCTGTTACTTTTGGTGAGGATGCTTCAACTTCAAGAAACATCAGCTGGTACACAAAGAAGAGTGTTGAAGGTACAGATATCGAAATTTCACTCGACAAAAACGATCTTACCGCTACACCTGACGGTGTCAAGGTAACTGCAAAGACAGAGCTTGTAAGACGAGAGATGCCCGGTATCGATATCGGCATCGCAGGTCTTCTTACATACGAGTTTGACGTGAACAGACACTATGTTACAATCGCAGGTCTCCAACCCGGTACAACCTATTACTACCGTATAGGTGAGGCTTCAAAGGGCTACTGGAGCGATGTTGCAACAATCAGAACAGCAGATAATTCCGATTCTTTCACATTCTTCCACGTAAGTGACAGCCAGGGTGGTGCAGAGAGACATTATGACAAGTGGTCAAACCTTGTCGATACAGCTTTCGCAATGTATCCCGATGCATCATTCCTTATGCACACAGGCGACCACGTCGACAGCGGCGATAACTTCAAGCAGTGGAAGTGGCTGTTCAATTCAGCTTCCGACAACCTTATGAGCAGTGTGCTTATGCCCACAGCAGGTAACCATGAGGATTTCGGCGAGCATTCAATTATGGATAACTTTATCCTCTCCAACGTACCCGAGCAGGATACAACTACAGGTGTCTACTATTCATTCGATTACAACAATGCACACTTTATCGTGCTCAATACAAACGATGTGCCGGATGATAAGCTTTCCGATGAGCAGATTGAGTGGATGAAGGCTGACGCACAGGCAAGCGATGCCGAGTGGAAGTTTGTTATGCTCCATAAGGCTCCCTACTCAAACGGCTCACATTATGATGACGGCGACGTTATCGGCATCCGTGAGCAGCTTGCAACACTTATGCCTGAGCTTGATATCGATATCGTGCTTCAGGGTCACGACCACGTATACCTCAGAACAGACGCTATGAACAATAACGAGGTTGTTGAGGTCTACGAAATGGGTGTTGACAATAACGGCAAGAGCTATACCGCAAAGGTAAATCCCGACGGTACAATCTATGCAATCAACGGCTGTTCAGGTGTCAAGTACTACCAGACAAAAGATGCCGCTGATACAGACGAGCTCTTCCCGAGAGCAGAGGCTATTGTCGATGCAACTTATCCCATCTTTGCAGCTATCCGTATCGAGGGCAGCTCACTCTACTTCGATTCTTACGGTATAATCGAAGGCGAAGCAGAGTGTATCGATTCATTCGCAATCGTCAAAGATGCTTCAATCGATACACCCAAATACGAATCAGGTTGTTCATTCGGCAACTGGTTCGCAGCATAAAATCAGAGTGACTTCGACAAAGTCACCGAGACCACGCACAAAAAATGTAGGAAAAGGTCTTTGACCGTTCCGCAAAACAGAGCAATAAGAAAATCAGGAGGATTGCAAGCAAATCTTCCTGATTTTTGTTTTATTATATTAAATCTTGTGCGTTTGCCGTGTTTTTGCCCTCTTGCGGTACCTTTGTACAGCTTCGGGGCAAAGAACACGGCATCTCGTCACCTTTCTTGAAGTCTTTTCCTTTTATAATAAAAAACGCCGCCCTGCGGCGACGTCGTAAATTTTATCTGTAAAATCGAAATGACCCTTGTCTGATGTTTCTTTACACATTCAGTCAAGGGTCACTTCTGTGAACTCTTAGTATCTAACATCTTTTGTTTACCTCTCTTTCTTCGTATCGTCCAACCTTCATTTTTTTACACTCAGCCCTTATATACCTTTTACACGTTTCTTTTTATCTTGTAAGCAAGATTTACTGTTGTTTACGGTGGACTTTAATTCGTATTTAATTATGAAGGCTGTGTCTGTGGCTCGTGATTTCCGGAGCTTAATCAGTTTAATATTTTAAGCTTTTGGTTTCGTCGAGCCGGGGGATTTGTCAGTACATTGGTACCACCTCAGGTAAGATTTTGTGGGGTTGGTTTTTACTTGTACATCGGAACCACCTCATTGAGATTTAAGATTTGGTGTTTTACTTGTTCTTTGGTATCACCTCTTCTTGTCTATACTATAGCATGCGAATTTCAGTTTTGCAAGATGTAATTTTGTACAAAGTTAACTAAATCTATTTATTCAATTCGCAGAAATACAGCACTATCACGAAAATAGTGTTGACATATACATTTCTTTCGTGTTATGATGTATTTGTTGGGGTGTCAGAAGCACCCCATATTTTTATTATAATATATAAATAAAGCTCTCACTGAAATTGCTTCAGCGAGAGCTTAATTGTTTGTTGGTAAAAAAAGACTAAAAGTTATACTGCTTGTCACAACTTAATTGCTTGTATCAAGCTTCCGATTAAGGTTTGATCTGCTTTAAATTTAAACTTTAATGAGTGTGAGAAAAAGGATGCGCCAAGCTGTCCGTTGATGGATACAATCCCGTTTTTCATAACGAATTCTATATATCCATCCGTGTCTCCTCCGATATCGTAGATGCGAAAAGAGCCGTTCAATGAACCATATGCGGCTTTTATATCGTTTAATATGTTGATATAAAAATGGTCAAATAGAGTAAAGGTATCGCATCCCTTGAAATTTGTGTTTTCATAAAATATTCTAAATGTTATACAAGGAAGTCCTTCAATGTATTGGTATTGTTGTTCGCTTGGAACTGTGAGTAAGCACAAGCGATCTGTTCCGTTATCCCATAGAACGACATCATTTTTTACTGTCATTTGTATTCTCCTTTGCTGTTCTGCAGGATGCAATCAACATTACACGCAAAGATGTGCATTTGGCAGAAAGTGCTTTATACGATTGTTCGTCAATGTAATTGGTCTTCCGTAGCAATTCAAGCCAATAGCCTGTTTCGCTCGCTTCCTTCAAGGCAATTTCAAGTTTAGAAATAAAATCTTTCTTGCCCTGTGCGTACTGTGCTTCGTGAATATTGGCGCCGATACTTGTGCCGCTTCTACCGATCTGGTTGGAAATAATAGATTCGTGATTAGATTTCAAATACTTTACGAGGTTGATAATATCCACAGAGAACGCCATCGACAGTTCTGCAAGCTTGTTTTCTTTCACATAATCGCCACCTTTATAATTAATTATATCACGGGATTTAGTAGGTTTCAATGATGCATCGCCTACGGCGACATGATGTAAGCTTTCGCTAATGATGTTGCTCATTTCACTCGCAATGATGCGATGTTTGCCATCATGTGCCGTTAGGCACACATCATTAGCGTCAGCGTCATCATTGGCGTTGCCAACATCATGTGCCGTAGGCAAACATCATTCAAAAAACGCACCTTTGTCGGTAGACAAAAGTGCGTTTTTTGTTGGTGCCGGTGGCGGGGGTCGAACCCGCACGGTATCGCTACCAACGGATTTTGAGTCCGCCTCGTCTGCCAATTCCAACACACCGGCAAATCACAGCGTAGAAATTATATAACAAAAATGCAAAAAAATCAATAGATTAGTAAAATTTACTTTCCGAATACCGTCATACCTGACTGTCAACAATAAATCAAAAAGGGTGTGATGATTTTGCCAGAAAAAATCGGCAGACAGACGGTGAAGCTTACTTCTTCACCGCGTATTATTGCGTCGGCAGGTGTTGTCGGCAAAAAAGAGGGTGACGGTCCTCTCGGCAGTGAATTTGACCGTGTGTTTGAAGACGGAAGAATGAATGAAGATTCGTGGGAAAAGGCAGAGAGTGCACTGCAGAAATCTGCGGTTGAAACCGCTCTGAGCAAAGCGAATAAAACGTCAGAGGATATTGATATTATCCTTGCAGGCGATCTGCTCGGTCAGAGTATGGGTACAACCTTTGGTGTGCGTGGGCTTAGCATACCTTTTCTCGGTCTTTACGGTGCGTGTTCAACTATGGCACTGTCAATGGCTACAGCCTCTCTTCTTGTTGACAGCTCAGCTGTAAACTACGCCGTTGCGGCAACCTCTTCTCATTTCTGCTCGGCAGAGAAGCAGTTTCGCCTTCCTCTTGAATACGGCGGTCAGCGTCCTCCTCAGGCTCAGTGGACTACCACAGCGGCAGGGGCGGCTGTTATCGGCAGAGAAGGCGGCAAGGTAAAAGCGGAGTGCATTACCTACGGCAAAATATGTGACCTCGGCATAACTGATGCAAACAATATGGGTGCGGCAATGGCACCTGTAGATGTTAAAATAGAACCATAAATTAAGCGAAAAGCAACACAAAATCTTACACAAATTTCGACACGAAAGGTGGCGAATTTCCCTAATTTACTTAGACTAATAGCATTTTAAAATTCGCAGATTTAAAAGTTACGGAACTACTCCGAAATGCTCATTTACAATTATTTTTAAAAGCGAAAAAAGCATTATTATGTTGAACAAGAAAAAGAAAGGATGTATCTAATGAAAATTACATATCGTGAGGTAAATAGCTATCTTATTCCAAACATCAAATTGCAGTCTGAGGAGACAAACGTTACTTTGGGTAAGTGGGGTATGATGTACAAGACCTATCTTGAAAAGCACAAGAAGGTGTTTTTTAGTTTGCTGATTAGTCAAGGTAAACTTTATCAGCATTGTGCCGAAGTAGAAAATCAGGCAAAGGATATGTTTGATACTATCATTGAACAGATGAAAGAAAACGAAGGTATAACTGAACAACTAAAAGAAGAAAATCAGATGGAGTGGGTATGCCGTATGCAGAGCATTGAGACAATGGCAAGAGAACTTATATGTTATGAGTTGATATTTAACTAAAAATATAACATCCTTGTGTTTGGAGCACATTCCAATTACAAGGATGTTTTTATTGTGTTTTTTATGATATGAATTTTTATATTCACACTTAAAACAGCAAACCTATATGTTTTCTCTGGGGGAATCAGCCGTTATACTGTAACTGAATGAAATCTAGATTTTAACTCTGATATATTGTTCTTCTTATTTTTCGTAGAATTTCATATATCCTTCAAATTCTTTTTCCCTTTGTTCAGGTGATATATATAACGGGCTTATATAGTGATTTTCTTTTAGCCATTCGGTGTAATCCGATATTGTACTATCAATTATATTGATAACATATTCGATACCATACATAACAATTATAAAATATGCCTTTCCTCGAGAAGTAAATAGAAAATCAAATTCATAATTGATGTGAGTTGTAACATCACCGTGATACGCTTCGCTGCGTGCATAAATTCTCCGAGCGTTGTACTCCCAAACGTAATTCCCACCGTAACGAACATATTGGAGAATCTTTTTGAATGCCTCATCTTCAATAATGTAATCAATTACATTCATATCATCAAGACATTTATATACAAAAGCCTCTACAGCCATTTTGGCTAAAAGTCGTGATAAATTATAATCAGGTTTTATGAGTAGTTCATCTGTTCTTTTGAGGTATTTTTGATAATTAAATACAGCTTGTTCTATTTCTTCCTCAGTTTTGTCTTCATGCGACATAACAAAATGTAAATTTTGAGAAATTTGCATTATGTTATTAGTTGGTAAGTAGGCAAATTTATTTACCGCTTTTCCATTCCTATTGTTTATCTCGAGTTCTTGTCTTAATTGAAGAACGGCTTCTGAATTAAGAAATGGAGCCTCGATTTTACGAGCAAAATAATTGTTGCATTTGTCGCATACGATACCTTTGGGTAAAATTGAGATAGAGTTACCGAACGATGCTGGAACAATATGTTCCACGCTTTTTGATGATGAGGAATCATTTCCGCAGAAAATACATCTCATAATCAAACATATACAAATGATTGCGGTGCTGCTTTAATACCGTAATCCATTAATGTTTTTGGTGTATCATATACTTTGATTTCGCCTAATTTATATGCAAACGCTACCGTTCTATTGTTGAAATATTTGTCAAAGAATGCTTTGCTAATGCCTGATTCATTTTTCGTTTGTTCCCAAAGTTCCTCAGGGGGAAGTTCTAATACATCAACAATTTCAGCTTCTGCTACAATTCGTTTTATGGGTGTTGTTTCATAAATTATTATAGACGAGATATCTTGTTTAGCAGCGATTTTGCGATACTCGTATTTCTTTATCCCTGCGATAATGTTTTGAACATGCTCGGGATTTATAGATATAAGTATTTTTCTTTTCATTACACTCACACCTCCATACCTAGTCTGTATATAATTTTGAATTGTTCTTTGGATATCTGATTAAAGGGACGTGGTCCAGCATTTTTTCCCACTATTCCGTTTGCTCGTAATTGATCCAAAGTTACTTTTGTAGTAAAAGGCATATAATCGAGTAGTTTAATAACAATCGGACGAGTCTTATGCATTTCCCTGATTTCTTCTTCAGCAAACACAGAACGGTTTTTACATATACTTACACATTCGTCAGCAGTTTCTGTTTTGATTATGCTTTCGATAATGGCAATGCCAGTTACAACAGAAGAATACTTTTTATAGCCTTGATCCGCTATCCTGTATATTACAAACAAATCTCCTGGATTAGCATGCGCGTCATAAGAACCAGAAAGATAGATTTTCTCCAAAGCATATCGATGAGCTTTTTTGTCTTCATACAGATGCATATCCTCATTTTTTAATATCATATCGGGAAAGAGATCCGTATGATACTGGGCATATATAGGCAGAAAATAGCAATCAGGTTCGGATTTAAGAATTGGATAGTTATATTTAGGGCTTTCGTTAGAATCGTATGTTTCCATTGTTTTTACAAGAACAAGTTCGCCATTTGGTTTATAACCGTGTTTACGGAATCCCCATTCTTCCATTAACAACTTCAACCGTTTGACCCCTTCGCGCTTGTTTTCAAACAGAGTAACATAAATTTCATCGACCTTGCGGCTTCTAGCATTGTCAAAAATAATTTTTAAGAAGCGTTCGCCAAGACGGAAACCGGTTTGCTCAATTTTAAATGTTCCTACCTTCATTCTACGCTTGGGTGCAAGTGGCGGTGTTACTTTTAAATAGTCAGGTTCATCCTCGTATTCGTCTTTGAGGTACAAAAAGCCTTGCAACAGCCCAGATTCGTTTTTGAATATATATGCTTTTTCTTTGTTACGGACTTTTTTCTTAAACCAATTATCAAAGGCAATCCCTTCGTAATCTTCTCTCAACGTATCAAAAAAAGAAGAATTCAAATCAACATCGCCAAATTCGCTCAATGTAACGGCCAACATTTTATATTCAATGTTTTGCGGATCGCAACTTTCAAACCATGTCAAGAGTTCCGCTGATGTTAGGACTCTATCACGTATATATAACTCTTGTGCCTTTCTCAAAATAAGGGTATCATCCGTTAGAAGTATGCCGACATTACCGTCATAAACCTCGCGCAACAAAGTATTATCAATAATTCCGTTTTGATCTTTTGGATACCTAGAAATTATTGCTTCAAAATAATCGTCCGTTTGATGCGTAAAGACAGGCAAAGTGTTATATGATTTCAGCTTTGTAAGCATATTGTTTTTAATCGCTTCATCGCGGTGAGTGGAGAGTTCCTCTTCGGAACACTTATGAACGAAAATCTCAGAGCCTTTTTTCGCAAACCAATTAAACAAACTAGCTATTTCGAAGGTTGCGTTGTTGCTACTCTCTCTTTTAATTATGATATTAGTATCAATAAGGATGCTGGATTGCAAGATGTCCGTTTTAAGCGGTTCGATTTCATAAACGATAATACCATAAGTGTCGACTTCATCTTTGGAATAAAACTTATAACATTCCCGCAATGCTTCGTCAATAGTGGAATATAAGTTTTGAAAATCTTGTTGCCAATTATCCTCTAAAGCTTCTCTCCAACCGGGAAAAATCTTTATACCCTTTACGGTGGTTTTTACGAAGACAGATTTGTTTTGGTTAGAAATCAAAACAAGGGTATCGCCGACTTTAATCTGCGTTCTTTCTGGAGATGCTAATCTGTATTCGTGTTTTTTGTTTCCGGCATTGATTTCACCAATGAATTTATCTCTAATTTTTAAGTAATATGTTTTCATATTATCTCTCCCTATTATAACGATGCAAATAATTTGTTGATTTGTATAAGCATATCGTTAGAAATATGTTTATTCCCAAGCAAACGCAGCGAATTGTTGAGTCCGTTGTTAGCAACAAGTATTTCGCATACATCAGGTGGTGGAAGATCTCTAATACAGCTATATAAAGCATCCATTTCTTGACGTTTTTTATCCGAGGGTGATAACTCTATAATGATTCTCTCGTACACTTCAGGGCTAGGAGCATTGATTCCCTTTTCAATATAACTAAGATTAGAGGCAGGTATTTCAATTGCTCGGGCAATTTCGCGTAAACTTCTTTTGCCACGACAAAGAGTCAACAGTGCGCCTAATTGTTGTTTTTGCTCTTTTTTGCTATCAAAGTTCTTCTTTGACATTGCTCTGCCTCCTTGTTCTATGTTATATTACATAGAACATTATAACACGAATTATGTATTATGTCAACATTGTTCAATTTGGAAAATCAGCACTGTGCAGAAGTTGAAAAGCAGGCAACCGAAATGCTTGTGGAGCAGGTGAAAGAGGCGGAGGGGATAACAGAGGAATTGAAAGAGCAAGACCAAATGAAATGGGGTGCACTGATGAACAACATTGAAGCAAGGGTAAGAGAAATTGTTTATGATGAATTGATTAATTGTTAAGCTGTGTGTGAAATCCTTGGTGTTATATTTAAGTCTTGAAAGGATGAGTGATTATGGGGGTAATATATAAAATTGAAGTAGAGAATGATTTCTCTGCAGATGTTTGGAAAACTATCACAGATAAATTCCATTGTGTTTTTGAAAAAAAGCAACATACACTAGATTGTGAGACATTGAATGTACAACTCAAAAACATTGGTAAAAAAGGTGAAAGAAAATAGAGTATTCGTATTTCAAAACAGAATTTTTTGTCATATAGGTTTCATTTTGAGTAAGCTTTATTATTGAAGTTTAAAGACAAAAACGCTATTTGTAGTTTTACTTTTATCGATAACAGAGAACCACCCGACCTGAGTTTATGACTCAAGTCGGGTGGTTGTGATAAGTTATTCTTTTATAGGTTGTTATATATCTTCTCTTAAGTGACTTGTATTAGATAACAAAAAATGAAAAAACAGAATTAAGTTTCCAACATATACAATCCCAAATGAAATATACCAAACGCAGAGAAATATACTCCGAAGGTGTGTTTATAATCTCTATGAGGTTATCAGCCTGTGCTTTATATTCATTGAGAGTGGTTTTTTCTGCTTCGCCCATATTACCATCGGTAAGAAGTTCATCAACCTTTGCTTTGACAGCTTGAATTTCATCTTCATGGAAGATGGTTATTCTTTCTTCGTCAAACGCTTTGAGTTCTTCCTCGATTGCTTCAACTGAATTTTGGCTGTCTGAAATAGCCTTAAGCAACTGATCACATTTATCGGTAATTGCTTTATACTCTGCTTTTGTCTGTTCGTCCGTATTATCATCTATTATTGCCTTAACAGCTTCTATTGCTGCTTTATCATCTGACGTTACATTATCTACAGTAAGATTATCTATTGCTGAAGTGTCCGGTTTTATCTCATAACGCATAGTTGCGGTTGACGGATTCAACTTATAGTTTCCGTCAACAACAGATGCCGTTGCAGTATATTGACCGATCTGAGTAGCGGTGTTGTTTGATATAACTGCCTCAACCTCGTTGCCGTTTACATCGGTATAAAAGGCTGTAACTGTATGCGGATTGCCGTCATAGGTGAACTCTGTTTCGCTCCACACTGCATCGACGGTCTTCGGATTTATGGTAAACTTTTTTGTGGTTTTGCCTGTATAATATCCGTTTTCTATGGCGGTAAAGGTTGCAGTAGCTGTGCCTGTATTTATGTTGTTATTGTATCTGACAGTATAATCCGTTCCTTCAACTAACAGATTACCGTCAACAACCAGTCCGGGCTTATTTGCTTCACCGCTGAATTCAAATTCAGTTTCCGAAAGAACGGCTCTTTCATCAAGGTTTTTTATACTTTTGTCTACCTTGACATAGCCGTCTATCTTTGCTGTATTATCATCAATATCTATTCTTTTACCGTTTTTATCAAAGCAAGCATATCCTTCGCCCAGTATCATACCGATAGAATATTCACCGAAATAATACTCTTCGTTATAAGGTGTGTTTGTTATTGCAATACCGTTGGGGTATACTCCGCCATTAACAACATATCCGCCGTCACAGTTATAAAACGTATCAGCAGAAGTGAACGTTCCTCCGTTTACAACAACCCCAGCAGTTATCCGTGCGTTATAAACAAACGACATTGTGCCGCCGTTAATTATGAGCGAGCCATTATTAGTGATTTGACCATTTATAACACCGTCGTTTATGATGAACGTTCCATAAATATAAAGCGCCGCACTCCAACTTGTGGTTGGTAATTCAACCGTACCCCCGTTTATTTCGCAAACAGCATTATTACCGCCGGCGATTGCTGTGAAACCACCCTTTATAGTACCGCCGTTCAGCTTGAAAACACCGTCATTGATAATACAGTAGTCATCGGCATAAATCATACCGCCGCCAACAGAATCCATTACGGTCAATTCTGCTTTATCTTCAATATTAAAGCCTCTGTCTTTAAAAGCTTCTTTTGATTCGTTCACAATTGATTTGCCGTTCAGGTCAATTGTGAATTTTCCGTAAGTGATATCCTGCGGTGCATTGGTAACAATGTCCTTCTGCAAAGTCAGCTTGCTGTTTTTGTTTTCACATGCAATCGACACGGCATCGGCAAGCGTATCAAAACCGCCCAGCAGATTGCCGTTTGCATCCGTAACAATAATGGCACTGTTACTATTAGCCAAAGCGTTCAACGGCATAACCGATAAAAGCATTAAAACAGAAACCAAAATGCAAGTAAGTTTGTTTTTCATAACTTCAACCTCTGAATATAAGCTTATTGTGTCAACATCAAATATATATTGTGTATTAATTGACAGGTTGTGTGGATGTTGCTTCTATAACCGGACTGTCAACGCCATATCCGCTATAATCCTTATGTGCATCGGCTAATGCTGCTTTTACTGAAACATCGGTTCCGTCAACTATTTCAACTGTATGCGAGCCGTTTGCTGATTTGTGTCCGTCAATATATGAAGAAACAAGATAAATTATAAAACTTAATAAAACGATAGAAGAAAAAATGATGATTGTTTTTTTTAACCTAATCGCTTTTTGAATAACCTTAAGATTTTCTGGTGTAATAAACCCTTCAGCTATTTTTTCGGGCGTGCCAAATTGTTTGATTACATCGTCGATTTGTTGAACTCTGTTTGTTTGGACGTACTCATTAACATCACAACGAAATTCTTTTAAAAAACGCTTTTTTGTTTTTGAAGAGCAAACAAGATTATCGCTGATCGCTTTAATATATCTGTCAACCTCCTGATTGGTGATAGCAGAATCTGACGGAAAAGGTATTATTTTATCTGATGGTTTCAAAACGACACATCCTTACGCATAATTCTGTGAATAGCCAATGGTTCTGCCTGAATTGATTGATGTTGCTCTTGTGATTCCAATGTTGTAATCGCATAAGAACCGTCTGTTAATTGTTCTACACGAGTCGAATAATAACCCTTGGAATTTTTATGCACATCAACAAAAGAGAGCCCCAAAAAAAGCAATACCAAAGCCAATATTACGGCTGCTAAACCCAACAAAAGCTTAAAAACGGTATGCCTGAATTTAATAACGGGTTTAATGTCGCAATAATTCTCAGGTACAAAGAATTCTTTGGCTATTTCTGAGGGTGTACCGAAATGTTTGATTACATCGTCGAATTGCTGAACTCTATTTGTTTGGACGTACTCATTGACATTACAACGAAACTCTTTTAAAAATCGCTTTTTTGTTTTGGATGAGCAAACAAGATTATCGCTGATTTCTTTAATATATCTGTCAACCTCTTGATTGGTAATTGCAGAATCTGACGGAAAAGGTATTATTTTATCTGATGGTTTCAAAACGACACATCCTTAGGCATAATTCTGCGAATAATCAATGGTTCTGTCTAAAATGGAGTTTATTGCATATATAATCCCGTCAAATTCCTCAAGAAGCTCGCGATAGTATACTTTGCCTGCTTCTTCAAGATGATAATATCTGCGTTTCCTTTTTACTCCTACCAATTGCTCATATTCGCTCAGGTAACCTGCATCCACCAGCCGAAACAACACGGGATAAAGTGAACCTTCAAGCACTGTGTATTCGCCTTTGCTTTTTTCGTTGAAAAGCTGAGTTATCTGATAACCGTACGAATCTTCTTTTTGCAGCAAATGAAGAATTAACAGCTCTGCTGTTCCTCTTTTAAAATTATCTTTACTTTGACTCATATTAATCACCCATATAATATTAGCACAATATATAATTGCTGTAAATACCTTTGGTGCAAATACTATTGACGTAAATGTATTTGTATGTTATTATCAAATAAAATAGGCAGGTGTGGTACACAATTTTGAAACTCAGGGAAGTTTTACACTCAATTTGACTTGGACAAAAGGACAAACTTATGAAGATATCAAGGGGACCTTATGAAAAATGTATTTAGAAAAGTTGCAAGTGTACTATGTATTTTTTTTGTATCATCTATTGGATTAACTGCTTGCTTATCAGAAGAAAAAAGTAGTTCCATCTCCGAATTTAACACAACATCATATTCATACAAAGAAAATATGGACATTGCAATGAAAAATGCAAAATCTCCCAAACTTCTGGCTAAAATTGACGGTATAGAAATAACACAAGTGGATTTAGATTTATACTCGATTGATGGGGAAACATATACGACCGAAGATATAATCAAATATTATATTATCACTGATTATGCTGAAAAAATTGGATTATCCTTACAGATATGGGACGAAGAATTATACAACAACATTGATAATGATGACGGAAACAACGAGGGAGTTGATGAAGAATACTGCCAAAAAGTATATGGGGTATCCAAAGACAAAGTTACTGAATACAGAAGAAAGAGAATCTACCAATTGGGGATGAATTATTCTTTTTCAAAAATGATCATTGATGATGTGGCGTCAGGAGAGTTTGTTAAACGTCATCCAGAGCTGAATAAAGCATACGAAGCTTTTGAAACACAGCGCTATACAAATAAAAAAGCTTGGGATAATCTTGAAGATGCTTACTATGAATTTATTGCTAAGAATTATGAAATCGTAATTTACTAATTTTATTAACCTTGACGGAAGCTATTATGGCAATTTCCAATTCTATATAAAATTTTAGGAGGTAAACAATATGTTAGCAAGGATTCTCTCATTTATTATGTCTATCTTAATGACAATCTTTCCGTTTTTCGGAGAAAAAAATACTGTCAGTAATGAAGAAGTTGCAGAAGCAGTAATTTATGCGGTTGAAAAAAAAGATGCATCTGCAATAGAAGCCGTTATGTGCAAAAATATTAAAGACAATTTTGAAGACCTCACAGGAGAAATAAACAAAATGCTTTCTTATATTGAAGGTGATATTGAAAGCATTTCTTGGGAAACTGGAGGCGGATATTCAGAAAGTGATGGAAGAGGTAATTCTATAACACAAAATCATCAAGACTTTGAAATAATAACAACCGAAGGTGCTTATGGGATTTCTGTTGTTGTTGAGACATACAACTCGTTTTCATCCGATGAATTAGGAATACGTGCAATCGCTATAGATGCTTTAATAAAGAATACGAATCCTAATAGTTCACAGGAGTATGTTTACGGAGAAACCTTATATAAAATTTTTGCAACCGAAGGTGTTAAAGATTGGCATGATTAATGCTATATAAAGTAAAAGCTCCCTGCTGTTTTATTGAACTGACCCCAAAAAGTTAGATATAATTATCTTATAGTGAAGTCTAATTACTATAAAACGGAGGACAAATATATGACAAAAATCATAATAAGCATTGTTTCTTTTCTTTTGATTCTGTTTCCTTTTAGTTCCACTCTTTCGGGGGCATATCAGCAATTAACATTTCCCGGCGTGCAAGAAATAACAAACGATATTATTGATGCCGTAAAATCAAATGATATTCACGCAATAGAAGAGATGTTATCTGAAGAAGCAAAACAGCGTATGGAAAATCCTCAAAATGTAATCAGTGAGTTTTTGAAAGTTTTTGATGGAGAAGTAATTGAAGCAAGATATTTGCAGAGTGCCGGTGGAGAAACCAGTAGTGGAATGGGTTATGTTTATAAAGTAGAAACATGGACTATTGAAATTAAGACAACCAAAAGCACATATTGGTTAAGTACAACTTGGATTATTGCAGACACAAGATCACCTCAACATGTTGGAATGAGTAGTATGCTATTGTCCGATATCGAAGACAACATTTTATCAGAAATTTGTTAATTAAAACTGGAAAACTTCATCAACTAACATCTTTTGATATTTGTGTTGGTAATGCTAACCACCCGACTTAAACAATCAGGGTATGGTTTTGTGATTGATTCAAGCAAACAATATTGTTTTTATCAAAATAAAGCTTATGAAAAATCATAACAGATTAAATTTAACTTTGTTGATAACCGTTTGTCTGGCACCTTTGCTTAACATTTTATTTGATTATTATCTGTT
>JAZOUV010000006.1:0-92874 GCA_045658315.1 Eubacteriales bacterium | reverse complement strand
TGACATAAGCGTGGGAATAATAAGGGTAAATGAAATATAAAAAATAATCCAACAGCGTTTACTTTTAGTCAAAAGTAATGCTGTTGGATTATTGCTTTTAATAAATCCAAAAAACACGGACAACTTAGAGGAGTTGTCCGTGTTACATATTTCAAATAAAAAATGTTGTCTCCTTTCGCGAAGCGACCTTCAAGGTAATACCGTCAAAGCCGGCCAAGGCTCTTGAAGTTATATTGAAGGCAATTTCGGGAGTGTTGTTTTCTTCGCTGAGGTGACCGAGCATAAAGTTTTTTGTTCCCTGCTCTGCAAGGAATCGGGCAAATGCCGCACAATCGTAGTTGGAAAGATGACCGCAGTCGGAGCGAATTCTATCCTTGAGGATTTGAGGATATGAGCCGTTTTCCAATCTTTTTTCATCGTAGTTTGATTCAAGGATGACGCTTCTGCAGCCGCGTAGTGCATCTACCGCTGCCTTGTGAATATATCCCATATCGGTTGCAATGCCGAACTTGTCGCCTTCTGTTTCAAATGTATATCCAACACAGGCACAGCTATCGTGAGAAGAAAAGAATGACTTTACGGTAAGATTGCCTACTTTGCAGATATAGTTTACGTCGTGTTCGATAATATTGCGTGTTTCGGGGTATTTAAACAAGTACTCAATAGCCGAAGGCGTTGTCATATGTATTGGAGTATTATATTTTTTTGATAGTACTTCTAAGCCTTTTACATGGTCAATGTGCTCGTGTGTAATAAATATTGCATTAATATTGGCAATATCCGTGCCAAGGGCACGCAGTCTGTCGCATATACACTTTGCGGAAATACCTGCATCAATAAGCAATTCGGCACTGCCGCATTTCAAGTAATATGCATTACCTCTTGAGCTTGCCGCAAGAGAAGTAACGCTGATTTTTTCGTTCATTTTTTCACCGTTGATTTGTAAAATTTTATTAAAACAACAGATAAAGCATATCAAAAAGAAGTGTAAAAATTAAGGGAATAAGTACAAGAAGGAGTTTTTTTGCCCTTTTTCTGCTTGCAATCAGAGACTCGATAAACTTTTCTTTTTCTTCGTCAGTCATATCGTCACGGAGCTGTTCTTTTGTGGGTATATCGTTTGATACTCCCCTATTCATAATGATGAATGCTGCCGCAAGTACCGACGTTGCAATAACGTAAGTCACAACGACCACAGTTATAATAACAGGGGTATATATTTCGCCCAGCTTAAGTCCAAAGTGGTACAAACTGAAAATTATAACAAACGAAAGCACGAGCTTTCCAAACAGCTTCCAGTTAAAATCTGAAAAAGTTTTTTTTAAGGCACTCTTTGCTTCGCTTTCGGGAACAAAGCTTCTTTTTTTCTTGTTCTTCTTTTTAGCCATTATTTATATAACCTTTCCGTTGTTGTGGTCGATGTGGTAATCCGATATCTTGCTTCTGACGGAAACGGAGAATATTTACATATCCTTATCGCTGTTGCCGTACTGTGAAACGTGGTTTTCGATTTTTATGTAAAGCTTCAGTTTATTGATGTTTATAAAAATCCCCTCTCTTATCTCAGGTCTGTTATTGACATTACATTTTATGATAATTGATTTTTTGCTAATTCGTTGAGTGTATATTTATATAGCTCTTGTGCCATAAGAGAGAGTTTTTTTGCCGTTGCCTTGTCTAATTCAAGCGGAAAATCGGGGGGATAGCGAGTTTGAATATAGTAGTTGTTGAGGGCTATACACTCGTCTATCCAATCGTAAAATCCTTCGTGCAATTTTGCAACAGTTTTGCATAAAAATATGATATTATGACCGTCGGGGGCGTAGCCCTTTTGTGCTAACACGAAAGCCTTTAACGTTTTTTCGATTGCCTGATGGGAATGAAACGCCGATAAAAGCAATGTGTGCTTGTTTCTTCTGAGAGATGTGGCGGCACGCAGGTCATTTTCGGCATATATCATCCAATTTGTATAAATCTTGCTGTCTCGGGATTTACGCCTTGCCAAAATAAACGCACCCCTTTCGAGATATACGGGAAGCAAAGCTTTCGCTTTGTTGGTTTAGCGACTTCCATTCTTGCGGAGTATAGAGGAAAAGGTCAAAAGGAATTTCGCTGTCTATTTCAAGATACGCTTTTTTAATCCAACTATTTTTATCGTCGGTGTTTGCCACGACGCAAATATCGAGGTCAGTAACCGAATTATCGCTTTCCTTGCGTTTTACACCGAATACGGTAATCAATTCTACGTCAAAAAGCTGTTTTATTTTTTCGCAAATAAAACATATTTCTTTCGATTCGCATAAATTGTTTGACATTTCGTTTAATCCCCTTTTGAAAAGTCTTTTTCTACCCTACAGTATAACACACGCAAACATAAAAGTAAAGAAAAAACATAAAAATGCACTCATGCTATTTTCTTTTAAAGATGAATTATTTTAAAATGATATGCTTATTCTTATATTTATTTTTTAACTCTTGCTGAGGAATACGCTTGTGATGATACAACTACCACGCCATATAAGAGCGATACTGCCGTTGATAATGATGTCGCCTTCTTTGAGAGGAGGAAAAAGGGGGGTATTAGCATCAACTGCACTTTCCGTCTTAATAACTACAACCTTATGACACCTTTTAAGAGAAACAAGCCTTTTCCAGGAGGAAAAGGCTTGTTTTACTATCGTGTAATATTATTTGAACTCCTCAAACTCCGCATACACTGACTTGATAGAGGCTTTTATGCTCCTTTCAAGTCTTGCGTAGTCTCTGGATATATTGGACTGCTGAGGGTCAACGCCGAGGACTCCGGAGCTGAGGTTACCGAAGTTGTAATATAGACCAACGTCATATACGCAGTTATCACGGAGCAAATACAATGATGATTCGGATTCGTCATCTCTTGCGTATCTTCTCGTGAGAAGTGTCTCAAACCATGTCGGAACAACAGTAAAGCTGGAAATATAGTTCATATCTTCAATTATAACTGCCGTACGTTCCAAATCTTTCTGTATGTTAGGAAGTGCTAAGAGGTTGTTGTTTGCAGGATATAATGTTTTATATCCGTCTTGGTGTTCATCATATTTCGGAAAAGGAATAACACCGAATTCACTCTCCATTTCGGCAAATTCCGCAATGGAGCCCACACTGGAATAGTGGAACAAATATAGGTCTTGAGTAAACAGGTAACGGAGATATGACCATTTGTGAGAATACTGAGAGCTGTCAAAATTTACATTTGAGCATGTCATACAGTACGAATGAGAAGTATCTGTAAATACTTGCTTCAATTTTTCGTAAAGATTTACAGTTTTATCGCCGTTTTGCATAATCGTTACCTGAGGATATCCCGTCTCATCGTTTGTTGTTGCTCTGAGACCCGATGCATAAAAGAACATTCTTGGATTGTGGTGCTCCATAAGAGTTCCGTATTTGTCAAACTCGGTCATATGTCCGTCTTGGTTTACGTCTACGGAAACGGATGTAACCATCTTTGCCCAGTTATCAATGGTCCACTGGTCGTTTTTTATAAGCTCGTATGGGTCGGCAAGTTGGAAATCTTCAACTAACTTTTTATTAAAAAATACACAGAATCCTACATCGTGTATATTGAGTGCACAGTTTACAAAAAACAGCTTGTTGCCTATCATAAGCTGGTCTTTTGAGTTGCTGTCCCAATACGATTTGTCCCAATTAAATGTCTCGATATCAAGCAAATTCATAAGCAGATTTTCCTGAGCCATTGTTGCAAGATTACTGCATGATGCAAGTATAGCGTCAAATTCGCACAATCCACCCATAACCTGAGCTCTTACCGTAGAGATAATTTCCGGAACATTAAGCTGACAAATCTTAATGTTGTATTTTTCTTCAAGAATGGAGTTTCTTCTTGCAATAGAAGAGTCAAGAATATTGCCCTCATCGCCTTCCGAAATAAGATATCCGGTATTATATGCCATACCTTCGTTTGTAATAAACGTAAATTCATATTCTTCGTAATCTTTAGCGGGAAGGTTGGGGTTTTCGGCAGTTCCCTTTATTTCTCCGTCGTCCTTATTCTTCCGGTCGTCTTTTTCGCCGCATGCAGCAAGCATGGAAAGGAGCATAATAAGTGCTAAACCTATCGCTAAAATTTTTGAAAAAGTCTTTTTCATAGTGCCTCCTCGGGTTCATCTGTGTAAATTAATAAAAGATTAAAAAACCTAATAGTGTTACCATAATTTTACCAATAAAAACGTTTTGTGTCAAGCATCTTTTGTGCATAATATACTTTTTGGTAAAAATGTTCAATAATTATTCGGAAATTTTGACACATACAACCTGCGTATTGTATACTTTCACATATTTGGCAGAATTGCATATACAAATATATTTTTTCTTTAGAATTTTATTGACATATCGCTTCTTATAGTATAAAATATATGTAATATGGGTAAATGTTGTGTTTAATATACAATGACTGAAACAAGCGAGGTCTTGATATATGGCAATAAGTATAGTAGGTATATTTGTTATATGCACGGCTGTCGCTGCAGTTTTAGGCGTTGTTGGTATTATAATTATGTTTGCTTGTAAAAAATAAAATATTGACTAAGGAGGTGCACTGCTATGACTGTTGAAGCCATAGTTGCAATCGTTGCCCTTGCAGTCGGTATTGCTGTCGGAATGGTTTTGGGTATTGCATATCGCAAAAAAGTAACCGAAGCTAAGATAGGCTTGGCTGAAGAAAGAGCCAAGAATATTGTAAATGAAGCAGAAAAGGTGGCTGAAACCAAAAAGAAAGAAGCTCTTATCGAAGCAAAAGAAGAGATACTTCGTTCCAGAAATGAGCTTGAGCGTGAGATCAAGGAAAGAAGAAATGAAGTTTCCAGACTTGAACGCCGAGCAGTATCAAAAGAAGAGACTCTTGAACGCAAGATGGAGTCTTTGGAGAAAAAAGACGAACAGTTAAACCGCAAGATCAAGGAAAACGAAGAATTAAAGGAACATCTTGAAGAATTGCGTGTACAACAGCTTGAGAAGCTTGAGCAGATGGCTGGAATAAGTGCTGCGGAAGCAAAGAAAGAACTTGTACAGCGTATTGAAGACGAGGTTAAACACGAGGCGGCACAGAAAATTGTTGAGATTGAAAATCAGCTGAAAGAAGAGGCTGACGACAAGGCAAGAAATATTATATCGCTCGCTATTCAGCGTTGTGCGGCTGATCACGTATCGGAAACTACGGTATCAGTTGTTCCTCTTCCCAACGACGATATGAAGGGAAGAATTATAGGTCGAGAAGGCAGAAACATTCGTGCAATTGAGACGCTTACGGGAGTTGATCTTATAATCGACGACACACCCGAGGCGATAACACTTTCGGGATTTGACCCGATCAGAAGAGAAGTTGCGAGAATTACGCTGGAAAAACTCATTTCCGACGGAAGAATACATCCTGCAAGAATTGAGGAGACGGTGGAAAAGGCTCGCAAGGATGTTGATAACACAATTAAACAGGCAGGAGAAAAGGCGATATTTGAGACAGGTGTTCACGGATTGAACAACGAGCTTGTTAAGTTGCTTGGCAGACTTAAGTACCGTACAAGCTACGGACAGAATGTACTCCGCCACTCCATAGAGGTTGCCCATCTTTCGGGTATGATAGCCGATGAGATCGGTGTAGACAGCACTCTTGCGAAGAGAGCAGGCTTGCTTCACGATATCGGCAAGGTACTTACACAAGAGGTTGAAGGCTCGCACGTACAATTAGGTGTTGACCTCGCTAAGAAGTACAAGGAAAACAAAGAAGTTATTCATGCTATTGAAGCACACCATAACGACGTAGAACCACGTACTATTATTGCAATGATAGTTCAGGCAGCAGATGCAATATCTGCGGCAAGACCGGGTGCACGCCGCGAAGATCTTGAAAATTACATTAAGCGACTCCAGAAGCTTGAGGAGATAGCAAACAGCTTTAACGGTGTTGAAAAGTCTTATGCAATTCAGGCAGGTCGTGAGGTTCGTATTATGGTTAAGCCCAATGAAGTGAATGACGAGCAGATGGTACTTATTGCAAGAGACGTAGTAAAGAAGATCGAGGATAACCTTGAGTATCCCGGTCAGATTAAGATTCACGTAATCAGAGAAAACCGTGCTATTGAGTATGCAAAATAAGTTTTAGTATTGTGTCACAGCACAATTCCACATATATTTATATAGAACTAATCCGAAATGAATAGACGGAAATCCGTTTAATATATATTTATATGCGTTTTCAGATATCACAGTCCGTATGATTATAGCATACGGATTGTGATATTGTTGTATATGGGGCTATATTATCCATATAATAGAAAGGTAGATATTATGAAAATATTGGCATTGGGCGACATAGTCAGCCCCGGCACAGTAGAGGGACTCAAGACTAAGCTTTGGAGTTACAGGAAGAGTGAAAAAATAGATTTTGTGGTTGCAAACGGAGAAAACGCAAGCCGTGGAAACGGACTTGAGGCAGATGCGGCACAAACGTTGCTTGATTATGGAGTTGACGTTATAACGGGCGGAAATCACATTTGGCAAAAGAATTCGCTTCGGGCTTTTCTTGATTCGAGCAAAAATATAGTGCGTCCGATGAATTTTCCTAGCGAGTGTGCAGGTAACGGTTATACGATAGCCGACTGCAACGGTTACAGGATTCTTGTTATGAATGTTTCGGGCACGGTTTATATGGAAAGTCTCGAATGTCCGTTTAGGGCGGTAGAAAAGTGTCTCGAAAGCCAAAAAGGGAAGTACGATATATGCCTTCTTGATATTCACGCTGAGGCGACGGGTGAAAAATATGCTTTGGCAAGATATTTTGACGGAAGAATAGACGGAATATTCGGTACGCATACCCATGTGCAGACGGCAGATGAGCAGATATTGCCTAAAGGAACGGCGTATATAACCGACGTTGGCATGTGTGGCCCGAAAGAGTCTGTGCTGGGTGTTAAGAGCGAGATAATAATTGAAAAGATGAGGACGAAAATGCCTGTTCGCTTTGAGTTTGCTGACGGAGATATTGAATATAACGGTGTTATATTTGATTTTGAGACATCGGGAAATGAAGAAATAAAGGCGAAAAAAATAAAAAGAGTGAGGTTTTGACCTCACTTTTTGTTGTTTGCTATATTTTTGAGAAAAGTGTAAAAGAAATTGCAAAAATAAATGTAAGGCCATATAATGTAGTAGTTACGTTTTATAGCTGAAGATAACTTGGTTTACATATATACGTACGAATTTTAAGAAACGAAAGTGAGATTACTTTATATGGAGATTTTGAAGGTATCGTCAAAGTCAAATCCCAATTTAGTTGCGGGTGCGTTGGCGGGAGTTATAACAGAACAGAAGGAAGCGGAATTGCAGGCGGTAGGTGCAGGAGCTGTTAACCAAGCGGTAAAAGCTATTGCTATATCGAGAGGCTTTCTTGCTCCTTCGGGAATAGAGCTGATTTGTGTTCCGTCCTTTTCCGAGGTAACGATAAACGATGAAGTCAGAACAGCAATCAGACTTCAGGTGAGCGTAAAGTGATTTGTATAATATAGAATATGCTGCAAAAAATTCCGTAATTAACTCTACAAACAAGTGATAGAGAATAAATAGACAGTAAAAAGTTCCGCTTGTGTTACACAAGCGGAACTTTAATAGTATTAGTTTTAGATTAGATAGCCTTAACGATAGCTTCTGTGTCGGATGCGATAACGAGCTCTTCATTCGTGGGAATAACGTAAACCTTGATTTTTGAGTCGGGGGTAGAAAGGAGTACGGTGTCAGACTGACGCAATGTTTTTGCGTTAAGCTCAAGGTCGAGCTTGATACCGAAGTTTTCGAGGTCAGCACAAACTCTTTCACGGAGTTCGGGGTTATTTTCGCCCATACCTGCTGTGAAGATAACCGCATCAAGTCCGTCCATAGCTGCTGTATATGCACCGATATATCTCTTTATCTGATATGCAAGTGTCGAAGCGGCGAGTTCGGCTCTTTCGTTGCCTTCAAGAATAGCGGCTTCGATATCACGGCTGTCGGAAGAAACACCCGAAAGACCGAGGAATCCGCACTTCTTGTTCATAAAGTCGCTCATTTCATCGGGGGTGAAGCCCTCGTGTTTCATAATATAAGTTACGATAGCAGGGTCAATATCACCGCAACGTGTACCCATAAGGATACCTGCAAGGGGAGTAAAGCCCATACTTGTATCTATACACTTACCGCCCTTAACGGCAGAAATAGAAGAGCCGTTACCAATATGGCAGGTAATGATTTTTGTTTCTTCAACAGGCTTGTCAAGAAGCTTTGCAGCTTCAGCAGCAACGTATCTGTGAGATGTTCCGTGAGCACCGTAACGACGAATGTGATATTTTTCGTACATTTCGTAGGGAAGACCGTACATATAAGCCTGCTTGCTCATTGTCTGATGGAAAGCTGTGTCAAATACGAGAACCTGAGGAACGTTTGGCATAGCTTCGAGACAACCTTGGATACCCATAATGTGAGCACCTGTGTGAAGGGGAGCGAGGTCGCGGCAAAGCTCAAGCTTTTCAAGAGTTTCGTCTGTAAGAAGCATAGACTCGGAGAAATATTCACCGCCGTGAACGATTCTGTGGCCTACAGCTTCAATTTCGCTCATGCTCTTAACACAACCCATTTTTTCGTCTGTAAGGTATTTAACAACGAGCTGGGTGGCAACCGTGTGGTTGGGGATAGGTGTTTCTTCTGTATACTTTTGACCGTTGATCTTGTGTTCGATCTTACCGTCAATACCGATTCTTTCGCAAATACCCTTTGCGAGAACTTCGTTTTTGCTTGTATCAAAAAGCTGATACTTAAGAGAGGAACTTCCTGCGTTTACAACAAGTACATTCATTTTGTAAAACCTCCAAAAAATTTATGAAAAAGTATTTTTATTTTTTCAAAAGTATGTTATAATGATCGTACTGTAATTATTGCAATGTGTATAGTCGAATTTTCTAAGAAAATTCGATGCCAAACCAAAGTTTTGTCTAACCATAACCATTATAATAAACTACAATCAATTTATTTTACAGTATATTTACAGAAAATGCAAGATATTAGAGACAAATTTAATTAAAAAAAGAAAATATAAGGAAAAAACATTCAATAATATGAAAGTAACAGCCGTAATTTGCGAATATAATCCTTTTCACAAAGGACACAAGATGCAGATAGACGCCATTAAACAAGAGGGAAATGTTCTTGTGTGTATTATGAGTGGCGGTTTTGTTCAGCGGGGAATTCCCGCAATGTTCGATAAATATATCCGTGCTGAGGCGGCGGTCAAATCGGGGGCTGACTTGGTGCTCGAACTGCCATATCCTTATTCATGTTCGGCGGCGGAGTTTTTTGCATACGGCGGAGTCAGCATTGCAAATTCGCTTAACGTTGTTGACGAGCTGTGCTTTGGAAGCGAATGCGGAAATATAGATGAATTAAAGCAAATAAGCGATAGGCTGATGTCCGATGAGTTTGAGCTTGTAATGAAAAGTGCAAGGGAAGATAAGGCGAACAAGGATAAGTCTTATGCATGTTTGAGAGAAGAAATGTACGGGAAACTTTACGGGGAAAGTATAGCTGTCAGACCTAACGATATATTGGGTGTAGAGTATATAAGTGCTCTGAAAAAATTGAACAGCAAGATTGTGCCCGTAACATACAGACGACGGGAAGGTTTTTCGGCAACCGAGTCGAGGCGGCAGCTAAAGGAAGAGAATAATTACGGTATGATTCCCGAGGGTGTTGTTTCTCTTTTTGAAGATTCCGAAAGATACGGCATGGAATATGCAGAGAAAGCTGTACTTGCATATTACAGAACAGCCCGTGTTGCAGATTTGGGAAAATACGAGGGAATGACAAACGGTATTGCTGATAGGCTCGTCAAGGCGGCTAAAGAAAGTGTGAATTTGACGGAGCTTATCGGAAAATTATCGGGGAAATCATATACTAATGCAAAAATAAGAAGGTGTATACTGCACGGAATGACGGGCGTGACTGCGGAGATGTTGAAAAGCGTGCCGAAATATACACAGATTTTGGCGTGTAATGCCGAGGGCAGAAAGCTTGTGAGAAAGATTCAAAGGCAGGGCGATATTGTATTGCTGACCAAGCCCGCACATTACAAAAAGCTCGAAGAGGAAGCAAAAAGGCAGGCAGAATTTAATTTGTTGTCTGAAAATTTGTTGACTCTTATGTGCGAAAAGCCCCAAAAGGCAGACGAATTTTTAAAAAAGACACCGTATATAGCGGAATAGAAAGCCAAAGGCAAGAAATATTATGATTACAGAAATAAAAGATTAGGTCACACCTCATTGATATGGTAAAACTGCTCTTGGCGAAGACGAAATTTAGAAAGTGATGAAAAAAGACGTTTAGTTGATTTTGCCGTATTCTTGACATGACGGTAAATTTGTAGTATTATATATGTATTAATAAATATGTAAATATCCAAGGAGGCGAAAATATATGGCAGAAGCTAAGATTGTTGAAGGACAGAATTTGGTGTTCAGAGGAAAACCTCTTTTGAGAGAGGGTAATACCTTTTGTTACGGAAGTATGTCCGATAAATACGTATTGTTTATGATGGTTTTGAGCAACAAGACCGTAAAAGATGAAAAAGGAAATGACATTGAAGTACCCGACAAGATTATTTTGCAGGTACTCAGCACAGATACTTCAAAGCCGCCGCACGAAAGAGTTGTAAAGCAGTTTGACAGAAACGGTCTCTTTGATGCGATGGATATTGGTCTCATCTGGCTCGACCGCTTAAATAAAGAGGAAAAGTAATAAAAGTCCCACGTATGAAAAAGTGCGTGGGATTTTGTTTATCGGAACGGTAGGAGTATTTACTTTTTCTATGTAAATAATTAACAAATTTTTATGTAAATCTTTGTAAAGTACTTGATTTAGAGACGGTTTTAGGCTAAAATGTATTAGATAGGAAATAAATAATATATTTATGAATATAAGGAGTGTACATCATGGCATTAGTTACAACAAAAGAGATGTTTAAAAAGGCATACGAAGGCGGTTACGCTATTGGTGCATTTAACATCAACAATATGGAAATTGTTCAGGCTATTACAGAAGCAGCACAGGAGCTTAACTCTCCCGTAGTACTTCAGGTATCTGCAGGTGCAAGAAAATATGCAAAGCACGAATATCTTATGGCATTGGCTCAAGCAGCAATTAAAGAAACAGGAGTTGACGTTGCTCTCCATCTTGACCACGGTGCTGACTTTGAAATTTGTAAGGCATGTATTGACGGCGGCTTTACATCTGTTATGATTGACGGATCACACCACTCATTTGAGGACAATATTGCAGTTACAAAGAAGGTTGTTGAATATGCTCACGCACACGGTTGTGTTGTTGAGGGTGAGCTTGGCAGACTTGCGGGCGTTGAAGATGAGGTTAATGTATCTGCAGAGGATTCTTCTTACACACGTCCCGAAGAGGTTGAAGAATTTGTAAGCCGTACAGGTGTTGACTCACTTGCAATTGCAATCGGCACAAGCCACGGTGCATATAAGTTCACACCCGCACAGTGCACAAGAAACGAAAACGGTGTCCTCGTTCCCCCTCCGCTTCGTTTTGATATTCTCGAAAAAGTTGAGCAGAGACTTCCCGGATTCCCGATCGTTCTTCACGGTGCGTCTTCCGTATCTCAGGAAGCTGTTAAGGAGATTAATGAGAAGGGCGGAAAGATGCCCGATGCTATCGGTATTCCCGAAGAGCAGCTCAGAAAGGCCGCAGGCATGGCGGTATGTAAGATCAACATCGACTCTGATATCAGACTTGCGATGACAGCAGGTATCCGCAGAGTATTTGCAGAGAATCCCTCCGCATTTGACCCCAGAGAATATCTCAAGGTAGGCAGAGAAGAGGTTCGCAAGATGGTTGCTCACAAGATTGTTAACGTTCTCGGCTCAAACGGCAAGATGTAATTATACGCGGGTGCGGATTTTGGTTTATGATCTACACGGAAGAATATAGGATCAACAGTCATAACTGTGATTTTAACGGAGTTGTAAGACCGTCGGAAATACTTCGTTATATGCACGAGACAGCCAATCTTCAGATGAAGAAATACGGACCCACCAACGACGAACTCCGAGCTGACAACAAGGCATTTATTCTTAGTAAAATAAACCTCAGCTTTTACAGAGAGCTTCACGCTTTTGAGGAAATACGTGTTGAGACATGGGCAGTTGAGAGCAAAGGCGTAAGCTTCTACCGTTGTTCGAGGGTATTCAGAAACGAAGATTTGGTTGCTGAAATGGTTGCTGTTTTTGCTTTGGTTGACATAGAGAGCAAGAAGCTTTGCAAGGTCAGTGATATAGAATTCGGATTTGATGCAGAGCCAAATATGCTCGAGCTTGATATTCCTGCAAGGTTCAGAATTCCCGAGGGAGTTGATCTTGGGCTTATCGGCGAATATACCGTAAACTACAGCGATACCGACGTTAATATGCACATGAATAATACTAATTATCTTGATGTATATTGCGACTATTTGCCCGACACTAAGAATAACCGAGTAATTACAGCGGTGATAAACTATCAGTCGGAAGCACCTATTGGTGCTACCGTAAAGATATACCGAGGAGAAGATGAAGACGGTTATTATTTCAGAACGGTAAGAGATGACGGAAAAGTCAACTCCGAATCGCTTATAATGACAGACAGAAGATAAACAAAAGAATCCCGAACGCGACAGCATTCGGGATTCTTTAAAGTAGTAAGTAAATGTGAATGGTGAAGAAGTAAAAAACGGCGGATTTTTATTTTGAAAGGCCGTTTTATTTTGTGAAAAGGAGCAAAGACCCCTGCTGCGATAATCTTGTTGCGAAAACGAGCTGTTTTTGCGGTTTTATTGACTTTAGCAGAGATTTTTGCTATACTTAGGTAAGTAATAATCTAAAAAAAGTAACAAGAGGGTTAAATATGAAATGGCTTATAGCATCTGATATACACGGTTCGGCTTACTATTGCGAAAAACTGCTTGCCGCATTTGAAAGAGAAAAGGCGGACATGCTTTTGATTCTCGGCGATGTTTTGTATCACGGACCGAGAAATGACTTGCCGAAGGAATACGCACCCAAAAGGGTTATTGAGCTTTTAAATAATATTAAGGATAAAATAATGTGTGTCAGGGGCAACTGTGATACCGAGGTTGACCAGATGGTGCTCGAGTTCCCCGTTCTTGCGGACTACGGAATTATAACTGTGGGTGACAGAATGATTTATGCAACTCACGGTCATAAGTACGGACCCGACAAGCTTCCGCCTTTACAAAAAGGCGATGTTCTTTTGTTTGGGCATATACACGTGCCGAAATGCTACGAGGAAAACGGCATAACAATTTTAAATCCCGGCTCGGTTTCTATTCCAAAGGAAAATTCGGAACACTCATATATGATACTTGAAGGTAACAAGTTGTTTTGGAAAGACCTTGACGGAAATGAATATAACAGTTTTGTGCTTTAACGATATATAGCTGTCAAAGGGGACGTGGTTCTATGAATATACTCCATATGAAATATGCAGTAGAGGTTGCAGAGGCGGGGTACATAAATAGGGCATCAGAAGTATTGTTTTGATTTTTGAATTGAGCGTTCATAGCTGTTTTTACATGCTGATAACGATAGATTTATATTAAAATAGAAAAATGCAATAAAAAAACAACGGAGACAACTTTTTTGGAAGGTGTCTCCGTTTAGTATTACTTATGGTAGAGTTTTTTGGTATTGTGCTGAGGCTCGCAGGTGAGGTCAATGCCGAGCTTTCTGTAGACGTCGTTGTCGATTGGCGAAAGAATAACCGTTGAATGTGCCTGACATCCGCGTAATTTTTCAAGCTGTTCCATAGCTAATTTTGCAACATCATCTGTTGATGCGGAAATTGCAAGGGCAATTAACGCTTCGTCTGTATGAAGTCTGGGGTTATGATTACCCAAGGTATTTACTTTGAGTTTTTGAATAGGCTCAATTGTTTCGGGGGCGATCATCATAGTTTCCTTTGGCAGATCGGCAAGAGCTTTTACTGCATTAAGCAGGGCTGCCGCTGCCGCACCGAGAAGCTTTGACGTCTTTCCTGTAACGATTCTACCGTCGTTAAGTTCGATTGCAACAGCTGGCTGGTTGTTGGTTTCGATTGAACGGTTAATTGCGGTTTTTACGGTTCTTCTATCGTCTGTCGAAATTTTTGCCTGATTCATAAGGACTTCAATTTTTTCAACAACCGAAGCCTTGACCTTGCCGTATCTCTGGTCGCAAAGTGCGGCAAAGTAACGGCGAATGATTTCCTGATTCGAGGCTTGTTTAACAACCTCGTCGTCAACGATGCAGCAGCCTGCCATATTTACACCCATATCGGTGGGGGATTTGTAGGGACTTTCACCCTTGATGTGCTCAAAGATAGCATTGAGGACGGGGAAAACTTCAACATCTCTGTTATAGTTTACGGCCGTTTGTCCGTAGGCATCAAGGTGATAGGGGTCTATCATATTTATATCGTCAAGGTCGGCGGTAGCCGCTTCGTATGCAAGGTTGACCGGGTGTTTAAGCGGAATATTCCATATTGGGAAGGTTTCGAATTTTGCGTAACCCGCTTTAATGCCTCTTTCGTTTTCATGATAGAGCTGAGAAAGGCAGGTAGCCATTTTACCGCTTCCGGGACCGGGTGCTGTTACAACAACAAGGGGTCTGTCTGTTTCAATATATTCATTTTTGCCGAAGCCGTCAGGGCTTACGATATGATTTACGTCATAGGGATAGCCGACAATGGGGTAATGTACATAGGTTTTAACTCCGAGAGCTTCAAGTCTTTCTCTGAATTTTTTTGCCGAGGGCTGATTATCGTATTTTGAAATTACAACACTTCCGACAAAGAGTCCGAATTCTCTGAAAGCATCAATAAGTCTTAAAACGTCATTGTCATAGGAAATACCGATGTCACGTCTGATTTTTGAGTTTTCGATATCGCAGGAGCTGATGACGATAACTATTTCGACATCTTTTGCAATATTTTTGAGTGTCTGAAGCTTACTGTCGGGCTTAAAGCCGGGAAGAACACGGGCAGCGTGATAGTCATCAAAAAGCTTACCGCCAAATTCGAGGTAGAGCTTGCCGCCGAATTCCGAGATTCTTCTTGCAATTTGCTCGGACTGCTTTCTTATGTATTCATCGTTATCAAAACCGATTCGATTCACACGTTTCAACTCCTATACAATCAAAAATAAAACACTAATTATTATACTACTTTTGTAAAATACTGTCAATAATATGTACACAATTTGCAAAAAATCTTTTTTTCGATAATAGTCCCGTATTGATTTATGCGTAATTTTGTGATATCATTTATTTAACGAAAGAATTGCTTGCAAAAAGGGGGCTTTTTCGTGAAGAAAATATTGGCTGTAATAACAACGGTGATTATTTTTTTCGTGCTGTGTTTTACGGTAAACGGCGAAGAAGATTATTCCCGAGTTATACATGATATAAGTCCTTTCGCATTGAAGACTGCGGAAAGCGGAATGCTGAACGTATTTTCGGAGACAAATGAGGGCTGGGATTCCGATATGGACGGGGTAAATGTTACTCTGTCGGAAAAGATACCGACGTTTCCTTATGAACCTTTAACCGGAGGCGGTTGTCTCATAGTCAGGGCGAATAATGCGTTAAGCGGTGAAAGAATTTATATTGAAAAGACTTATTCTGAGCCTCTGGATCTGTTATCGTATGATGTTATAATGCTCTCGGTAAATTGTACGAGGGTTGAGAACAGCAAGTATCGGATAAGAGCAGAGCTGTATTCCGATGCGGATATACTTGTTTTTTCTGACGAGATTAAGAGTAGTGGCTGGAATGGTGTATTTATTGATGTGTCCGAATGGGAAGACAGGCAAAGAATAAATAAAATCAGAATTTCGGTCAGTTATGAAAGCCCGAGTGTGCCGTCGTCGGATTTTGAGTATTATATAGACAGTATAACCTTGTCAGACAATGCAGATGCATATTTTTTTGCCTCTTTGGGTGCTCAGTATTATGATATTACCGGAGGGAAGAGCAGTTATTCCGGAGGAATTAATACAGTAAACGGTGTTGGTGATGAGCTTAGGCTTGATTCAAAAAATTTTGCTTATAAAAATATGGGTGATGCAAACAGCCTGAGAGTTGATTTTTACACGGAAGGGTTGTGTCAAAACGTCAGACTTTTGGTAAAGAGGGGCGAAAACGAGTACAGAGAGGAGAGTTTTAAGGCTGTAAATATCAGCAAAAGCTTTGGTACGGTGTATTTGTCGCTTGGAGGAGATAATATACAAGAAATAAGCCTGATATTTGAGGGTGTAAAACTGGAAACCGTACAGTTATACGGGATTTCTCCTTATTCTGCGTATATAGAGGGAGAGCATGACGGTGTTGGTATTGATACTTGTGTGTTGAACGCAGGAACGGAAGAAATAATAATCAGAGGGAGTGTTGACAGAGATAATCTTACGGGAGAAGGCGGAGAGCTGTACTTGTTTGCAAACGAGTTTTGCGACAGTATAACACGTGAGACGTTATTGTCAGCAGAACCTATTGCGAAAGCAAATGTAACGTCAGATGATTTCATATTTCGCATAGATTACGGCGAAAAAAGCGATGCGAGAGCGTTTCTGCACAAAAAATACAGTGTCGCACTAAGGGTAGACGGTGAATATGCGGCGATATCTGATTCTAAATGTGTAACGAATCCCGAAAGCTTTGTGAAGGAGGAAATATCTGTTCCTGCAAAGCGAAGCGGTAAGGGTGTCAGTGGAACGAGCATATCTTTTATGCAAGAGGTTGGGGCATCGGATACGGCTGTGTGGGTAGATATAGGCAAGTTTTTTGAATCCGAATCAAGCGGAGGCGGAAAATTTGAATGTGGAGGCAATTTATTCTATTATAATACGAAATATGTTAATACACTGAATACAATGATAGAGAATTATGCCGAAAAGGATATAGACGTTACTGTTATTTTTGTTGTATCGGATACAGGCAATGAGGCTTTGAACCGAGTGTTGATACACAAGGATGCCGAGCTTGATTCGGACTACTGTGCATACAATACCTCTGACCGACAGGGACTTATGTATTTACGTGCAATAACCGAGTTTTTTGCATCTAAATACTGTGTTAAAAACGATATAACACGCTTTGTTTTCGGTGACAGTGTGGGCAATTCAAAAAAGAATTACAATATGGGCAGTAAGACTTTGGCTGAGTTTGTTTCTTCGTATGCAAACGGCTTGCGTACGGTATATAATGCCGCAAAGTCGTATTCGCCCTATGTTGAGGTGTATACTTATATCGACGATAACTGGAACAGAGGGTTGCCTTTTGATTTGTTTACACGGTATGACAACAAGGCATTTCTTGATTCGTTGAACAGCTGCATATCATCAATGGGTGATATAGCTTGGGGGCTTGCCCATAATCCTTATCCCATAAATATACAGGATTACTTTTCTTATGAGGACACAGAGCTTAAGAACGAGTATTTTTCCGACAGAGCAGGTTTTAAGAACATTGAAGTTGTAGTAAACTATTTGAAGACTGCCGAGTTAGGTTATAATAATTTCGTAAGAGATTATATAATAATTGAAAAGAGTAATTTTTCGGCAATGAGCGAAGAAAATGTAACGGCTGATTACATATATAGCTGTTACAGGGCGTTGAATACAGCTGTATCTGCATATATTACCGACCGAAGCTGTAATTACAATGACGCTATGAAGTATGTTGACACAAATTTGTCTATGACGGCAAGCGGTTTTGTTTCGGAAATACTTGGGGTTGCGACATGGGAAAGTGTTATTGATGGATTTTTAAACAAGAACATTGTAAGAAGAAACATATCTTCGGGAAAAATTATGCTGACACGCCCCGACGTAAAGGGGAAAATAGAGTTTTCGAGATTTTCGGAAGGGGCTGCGGGGTGGAAGCGTTACGGTTTTACTGAGCGATTGACGGCCGGATATAATTTTTCGGGAAAAAGCGATCTTCTTTCGGTAAGTTTGGGAAATATTCCCGAGGGAGAGGCGAGGGGAGTGGTTAAGAAATTTGCAACTCCTTATGATATGTCAAGATCGCCTATACTTCATTTTGAATTGAACATTGCATCTTTGCCTACAAATGTTAATTATGCAGAAATAACCGTGGTTTTGACATCGGGAAATGATATTTACGAATTGACAGGCAGAGTCAAGGAAGCGGTATGGACGGAGATATACTGTGATTTTTCGGCGTTTTCGGGCATAGGAAGGGTTGACTCGATGCAGATTTTATTCAATGCCGACGAGAACTATTACGACAGCCCGCAGGCAATCATATCTTCTGTAGAAGCGTTGTCGCAAGAGTATAGCGATGAAGAGCTTTTGGAATTTAACGCTCCCCCGTCAAACGGAAATGAGGCTATAATGCAAATAAGACGGTACTTATATCCGATTTTGACGGTTGTAATATCCGTGGCTTTAGTACTCCTTTTGTGGCGGAGAACGGCAAAAATAAAAAGATAAAAAACTTGATGCTTCATATCCGCATCAAGTTTTTTGTATTCCAAAATTGTGTATAAAATTTATTCAACTGCAATTTGTCCCTGATAGAAATTACCTTCATAGACACGACCGCTTGGCCAAGTGTATTTGCCGTAGCCGTGCATATCATTGTTGAGAAACTGACCGGTATAGCTTTCGCCGTTGGACCAGGTGTATGTGCCGTTTCCGGTGCGGACATCGTTTTGGTAATCGCCTTCGTATACATCGCCGTTTTCAAATACGTATTTACCTTTACCTTCTTTGGCGTTGTTTACATAACTGCCCTCGTAGTATAAATTCTCTGAAATGGTAAGCTTCCCGAGCCCGTTACGCATATTTCTTTTAAACTCTCCGGTATAGCTTGTGCCGTCAGCCCAGGTGTAAGTGCCGTTTCCGTCCATAAGGCCGCTTTTGTAATTTCCTTCGTATTTATCACCGTTCTTATACTTAAAGACGCCCATACCGGAAAATTTGTTGTTTTCAAAATTACCTTCGTAAACGTCTCCGTTAGCAAACGTAAGTATACCGCTGCCACTTCTTTGAAGTTTTGAAAGTCCTCCGGTATATTTATCCCCATTTGAGTATGTTACAGTACTTGTTTTACCGTCAACGGAGCCTCTGTTTCCGTTTGAGAAATAGATTGTACCTTTTTTGAGTGTACCGTCGGCACTGACAGTGCCAAAATATTTAATAATACCGTCGTTTGTGTCAACTTTAACGTATCTGTAGCCCATAATATAACCTGCAAGGCAAATAATACCTACCAGTATCAGCGAAGCTATTACCATAACAAGTAATAGTCTGCCCGTTTTGTTGACCTTCTTTTGTTTTTTTCTTATAGGTCTTGTTGCTTGATTTCTGTTATTCATATTTGTACCTCTAAAATGGTTTTAAGAGAAAATGTTACTTATTGCATCTTTAAACCAAGGAATAAGCGTAAGTGAGATGAATGCAATGAGCAAAAATACGATTAATGCAAGAACAATTCCGAAAAAGTTGTTTCCTTTTTTGCGGAATCTGATTTCTTCTCTGTCTTTTATTTCCTCGGGAATAAAATAACGTGTCGGTTGTTCAGTTGTACGGTGTACTGTCTTTGTGAATGTGGAATTATTCCTGAGTGCAAATCTTAATAAAATGTTTTTCGGATTGTAGCCTAACTCCTCAAGTGCAAGTGCGGTGTCTTCGGAGAAGGCTTTCTTTTGGATAATATTGCGAACAATACCGCCCAAAAAGAGTTGGCGGTACAGCATCGCTACCGATGCTGCTAATATACCTATCAGCAGAGATGTAACTATCATAGTCAATGAAGACTTTTGGTAGTCGGTTAAAAAAGAAAAATCGGGGAAATTCATATATCTTACCTCAATTATATATCAGAATTTTGCAAAATCAAGGTGTCAATCTTCAAAAAAAGTGTTTCCGCAAAGCTTTTTTATTATGTTTTCCAAATCTCGCTCGTCACTATACTCTATTTCAATTTTTTTGCGTTTTCCTTTTGTGTGTATTTTAAACAGTCTGCCTATCTGTTCGGTAACTCTTTTTTCAAGCTCTGCAACGTAATCTACTTCAACAGCGCTCGGCGGAGTTAAGGTGTTCTTTTTCGTTTTTCCGTTTAAAGAATCAACGAGGGCTTCTACCTGTCTTACCGAAAGTGCTTTTGCAACCGCTTTTTCCGCAACGGTACAAATCAACTGACTGTCGTTTAGTCCTAAAAGTGCCCTTGCGTGTCCCGCACTGAGCTTTTTGTCTTTTACAAGCTGAACAACCGCTTCGGGAAGGTTAAGTAAACGCATCGTGTTGGAAATTGCCGACCTGCTTTTTCCAATTCTGGAAGAAACTTCCTCTTGAGTGAGGTTATATTCCTCGATAAGTGCCTTGTATGCTTCCGCTTCTTCTAGCGGATTAAGGTTTTCTCTTTGGAGATTTTCGATGAGTGAAAGCTCTGCCGCTTTTCTGTCGTCTGCATCAATTATAATAACGGGAACTTCAGCAAGTCCTGCCATTTTTGAAGCTCTCCAGCGTCTTTCACCTGCAACTATGCGGTAATATCCGTTTTTGCCCTCTCTTACAATAATAGGTTGTAAAAGACCGTGGGTCGCAATGGAAGCCGCAAGCTCTTCTAAGGGTTCGTGTTCAAAAATTGAACGCGGCTGTGTGGGTTCAGGTTCAATTTCGCTTAATCTGAGGGTGTTAATTCTATCACCCGTGTTTTCTTCGGCTTCATAATTGTCTATAAAAATAGCGTCAAGTCCTCTGCCGGATTTTTTTTCTTTAGCCATAATATCCTCTATTCTTTAAATGCGTTCAAAAATTTCTTGTGTAACGTCAGCATAGGCTTGAGAGCCTTTCGAGTGCTTATCAAAATATTTAATGGGTTTTCCGTAGCTTGGTGCTTCGCTGAGTCGCACGTTTCTTGCAATAACCGTTTTAAAAAGCTTGTCGGAATAGTATTTTTTCAGTTCCGACATAACATGTACAGACAGATTGAGTCTTCCGTTGTACATAGTTATAAGTATGCCCACAAGTTCGAGTGCGGGATTGTACATCTGTTTAACTTTTTTTATTGAAACGGAAAGCTGAGCCAATCCCTCCAATGCAAAATATTCGCATTGCATGGGGATGATAATTCCGTCGGATGCAACCAAGGCGTTGACTGTCAGAAGTCCGAGCGTTGGGGGGCAGTCAATAAAAATGTAATCGTATTCATCTTTTATTTGGTCAATTGCGTTTTTTAGTCTCTTGTGTCTGTCGTTAAACTCGATTATTTCAATTTCTGCACCTGCGAGATTAATGTTTGAGGGCATAATATCCAGATTTTCGTATGCAGTTTTTTGGATAGATAAACGTACAGTGTCGGGGTCGATAATCGTGGTGTAGGTGGAATGATTGAGATTCTTTTTGTTAAAGAGACCGACACCGCTTGTAGCGTTGCCTTGGGGGTCGTTATCGACAAGCAGGACTTTTTTTCCTGCGATGCCTGCTTCGGCGGCTATATTTACAGCCGATGTAGTTTTTCCCACTCCGCCTTTTTGGTTTGCAAATGTTATTATTCTGCCCACTGCTGTTTTCTCCTTTAAAATAACTGCTTATTTAATTATAACAGTTGAAAGTGCAGTTGTCAACCGAAAAAGATAGTTATAGCAGAATTGTTTACATATTTATAATAATGAAAATGTTTCACGTGAAACATTGTTTTTCCAAAAAGGAAACGTTTCACGTGAAACATTTTGGCAAAGTTAGTTCTTGTGAGGAACGCGAATTGTTATGAGGGTTTCGGAAGGAAGCTCGTTTCTTTCGGTTGTTACATTAAAACCGCAATTTTTTAAAATGCATACAGCTCGGTCTACCGAGTTGTAAAAAAACCGCAGGTCTTTTATATACGGTTTAATTACGCCGCTGCCGGAATGCTGTTCTTGAGAATCGGTCAATAATTGGTCAATATATTTTTCCGTGGCACTCACATTTAACTCGTTTGAGCAAATGTGTGAAATGGCTTGGAGGCGAGTGTCGGGGTCGTTTATGCGTAATAACGCCCTTGCATGACGTTCAGTTAGCTTGTTTTTTATTATTTGTGCCCGTTCTTTTGGAGTCAGCTTCAAAATGCGAAGCTTGTTAGCGATATATGCTTGGCTTGATGAGAGCTGTCTTGCCGCCTGCTCCTGAGTAAGACCGTAAATGTCAATGAGGGATGCAATTGCCGCCGCTTGCTCAAATATATTCAGATCTTCACGCTGAATGTTTTCGATAAGTGCTAATTCGGCTGATTTTTGGCTGTCAATATCAAGGACAAGGCAGGGAACTTTGTTAAGACCGATTATTCTTGCAGCACGCCAACGTCTTTCACCTGCAATTATCTGATAAGCTGAAACGACACCGTCAGAGTTTACCGAAGGCCTTACCGAAAGCGGTTGCAGAATACCGAAACGTCTAATACTGTCGGCAAGGCGAAGCATAGGCTCGTCCTCAAAAATGAACCTCGGTTGTGACGGGTTAGGAAACAGCTTGTCCGTTGAGAGCATACAAACCTTCCCGTCAGTTAGTTTTTCTTTTGGTTCTTGTTTGTAAAGTGTATTCATTATGTACTCCTTTATTTTTAAAAATGTGTGCAGAAAAATAATAACACACAAGACGTAAAATTTTAATCATATTTCGGATGGCGGAAAACAATTTGTTTTGTAAATGAAAACCAAAAAAAAAGAATAAATCCGCAGTAATAGGATTTATTCTTGCAATAGAAGTAATTATAAATTATTGGGGAGTTATAAAGGCTTTTTTGCTATACGGTTATACATTCTGGGGAACGAGGGGGGCGTGTTTTTTTGCTTTTTGGAAATAACAAGATGTCTTTGTAATACCGTGTCGCTGTAACTCAGAGTAAACTGAATATCTTCAAATTTACTACCGCCGAGCTGAATGATACCGCTTTTTGCACAGTTGATTTCTTCTGCGGCAGAACTGCCCTTCATGGAAATAAAAGAGCCGCCGATTTTAACAAATGGAACGCAAAGCTCAGATAAAATGTTAAGTGCAGAAACAGCTCTTGCCGTTACGATGTCGAATCTTTCTCTGTAGTTGACCGACTTTCCCAATTCTTCGGCTCTTCCGTTTACGGTTTTGAGGTTTGACAAACAGAGAAGCTCTGCCGTTTCGTCTATGTATTTCAGTTTTTTTGCCGTGCTGTCCAGAGCGTAGACGGAAACGTCGGGGCGGATTATGGCAACGGGGAGAGCAGGGAATCCGCCACCGGTGCCGATATCCATTAGACGTGCGTTCAGGGGAATGTATTTTATAATGGTTGCCGAATCTGCGATGTGCTTCAAAATAACGTCTTGCACATCAGTTATTGCCGTGAGATTCATATTTTCGTTTACCGTGGTCATTCGGTCGATTAATATGTTTAGTTTTTCCGTAACTAAAGCATTAAGCAAAGAATCAAGTCCGTTTGCCCGAAAAACATCTTTTATTAAAACGCTGTAATCAGTCATTAGTGTTTTCTCCGTTGTGTCTGCGGTTTTGTTGGCTGTAAATAAGTAAAACGGTAATATCAGCAGGACTAACACCGCTTATTCTTGATGCTTGTCCTATATTTTCGGGTTTAATTTTATTTAACTTTTGTCTTGCCTCGATTCTTAGCCCCTTTATTTCATTGTAATCAATGTTTTTAGGCAGTTTAATTGCTTCAGTTTTTGAAAACTTTTCGACCTCGGCAAGCTGTCTTTTGATATAGCCGTCATACTTTATAATAACTTCCGCACAGTTAATTGTTTCAAGCTGAAGATTAGGACGTGATGTATCAACTTCTGAAAGCACACTATAACTTAACTGCGGGCGGCGTAAAAGCTCAGATAATCTTATTCCGGTGGAAACAGGGGTAGTGCCGTTTTCTTCAAGTATGGCATTAAGTTTATCCGTAGGGGGAATTGTTGTTTTGCTTGCTCTGTTGACTTCATTTTCAATGGCAGTTTGTTTTTCAAGATATTTGTCAAATCTCTCTTGGCTTATAAGACCCAATTTGTAACCTATGGGAGTAAGTCTTGTGTCAGCATTATCTTGGCGGAGTAAAAGCCTGTATTCCGAACGGGAGGTCATCATTCTGTATGGCTCATTTGTACCTTTTGTTACAATATCGTCAATAAGCGTTCCTATATATGAAGAATCGCGTGTAAGAATAAGCGGTTCTTTATTTTGTATTTTCAAAGCAGCGTTTATACCTGCGACAAGTCCCTGTGCCGCCGCTTCCTCGTAGCCGCTTGTGCCGTTGAATTGACCTGCACCGTAAAGTCCGGAAATAGTTTTGAATTCAAGGGTTGGATAAAGCTGCGTAGGGTTAATGCAGTCATACTCAATGGCGTAAGCCGTTCTCATCATTTGTGCATTTTCAAAACCCTTTAACGAATGAAGCATTTTAATTTGTACTTCTTCGGGAAGAGATGACGAAAAACCTTGAATATAAAGTTCTTTGGTGTCTTTTCCGCAAGGCTCAACAAAAAGCTGATGACGCTCCTTGTCTGCAAATCTGACAACCTTGTCTTCAATGCTCGGGCAGTAACGCGGTCCCGTTCCTTTAATCTCACCCGAATAGAGGGGGGAACGGTCAAGATTTGATTTTATGATATCGTGCGTTTCTTTTGATGTATATACTATCCTGCATGGAATCTGGTCTAAATTTTTATAATCTTCGGAATTTGTGCGTGCAGAAAAAGGCACAGTATTTTCGTCGCCGTTTTGAATTTCAAGGGATTCCAAATCGACGGTATCCGCGTGTACTCTTGGGGGTGTACCTGTTTTGAAACGGTAAATTTCAATATTTTCTCTTATGAGGGCATCGGTAAAGCCTTTAGCGGGCAGCATACCGTCGGGACCCGATTCGTATGCACATTCGCCGGTAATAACTCTGCCGTTTAAAAACGTACCTGCACAAACAATAGCACTCTTTACTTTCCAAACAGCACCCATCTTGGTTATAACCGAGGAAATACGTTTTATATCGCCTATAATTTCGGTTTCAAAATCGACTATTTCAGCCTGTACCAACGAAAGATTAGGCGTGTTTTCAATAGTCCTTTTCATAATCTCGCGGTATTTAATTCTATCAGCCTGAACTCTTTTAGAATGTACGGCAGGGCCTTTACCTAAATTGAGAGTTCTTGTCTGAAGGGTAACATTGTCAGCGGCATAACCCATTTCACCTCCCAAGGCGTCTATTTCATATACAAGGTGTCCCTTTCCCGTGCCGCCAATAGAGGGGTTGCAGGGCATATTGCCTACGGCATCAAGGTTTATGGTAAAAAGGATAGTTTTCATTCCCAATCTTGCGGAAGCAAGAGCCGCTTCTATACCGGCATGTCCTGCTCCTATAACCGCAACATCGGCACTTCCTGCGTTGTAATTCACTGTTTTATACCTCATCAAAAAAGCGTTAAGAAAATATTAACAAAATTGTAATAATTTGTGAATATTATTTGTGGTACTGCTTATGGTTAATAATAGTAAAAGCACGATAAATCTGTTCAAGAAGGATAACTCTCATAAGCTGATGGGGGAAAGTCATTTTTGAGAATGAAAGCCGAAGGTCGCACATTTGCTTTATTATTTCTGCAATACCATCGCTTCCGCCTATAATAAAAGCAATATCACTTCTTCCGTCTATTGCAAGGGTATCTATTCTTTCGGCAAGCTGCTCCGACGAGAGCATATTACCCTCAATACACAATGCTATCTTGTATCCCTTAAATGCTGAGACAGCCGAATAAGCTGCATTTAACGTATCTTCTTTTATTTCATTTATTGAAAGTTTGCAAAAAGCGGATAATCTTTTTTCGTATTCTTTGACTGCGTCCCTGAGGTAAGACTCTTTAAGAGTGCCGCAACATATAATTTTAATGTTCAGCATAGTGGTTTACTTTTTCTCCACGGCAATAAAATAGGGGGAAGTGGGAGAATTGAGGATAGTAAATCGGCTGACACATATTTGTTTTCTGTCAAGAAGAGACAGCTTTTCCGTAAGCAGTTTGCCTTCAACCTCACCCTCGGCATGACCGGGGTATATTGCGATAAGAATTATTCCGTCGTCTGCTAAAAGCTCGATTGCCGCATCAACGGCGGGCAGAGTAGTCTCGCGAAGAGTGGTAATACTTTTGTCTCCGCCCGGAAGATAGCCCAGGTTAAATACACCGACGTTAATTTTTTCTTTAACATAGTCTTTTACAAGGCTGTGAGAGGCTTTAATGAGAGTGTAATTCTTGGGACATCTGTTTTCAATAAGTCTTTGTTCCGTGTTTTTTAAAGCCTGTTCCTGAATATCAAATGCGTAGAGCCTTCCTGTTTCTCCTATTGCTTTTGACAAGAAAAGAGTATCGTGTCCGTTGCCCATAGTGAAGTCAACGGCTGTTATTCCTTCTTTTATATGCACCGATAAAAACTGCTTTTCAAGTGCCATTAAGTCAACCATATCTTACCCTCTGATGTTTTAAATCTAATTTAAGGGCTGAACTTTTTTTGAACAGCCCTTAATTTTGTTATTTATCGTTTTTTTCTTCTTCTGTACTGTCGTTTTTTTCGTTGTTGTCTTCCGTTTCGTCGCGAGTAATTTTGGCAAAGGCGTCAATGCCGGAATCGGAATTTTCGCTGTATTCTGCCATCATCTTTTCTTTTTCCGCCCTTTGCATTTCTTCAAAAGCCTTCTTTTCGTTTTCTTCGTTTACCTTTTTCTGGTTATCGTTTTCAACACGGCTCTTGTTTTGGCGTTCTTCAGCAATCTTTTCGAGCTCTTCCTCGGTCGGATTACCGTTCATAACAGCTTCAAACTGTTTATCGTCCATTAGCTCGTGCTTAACAAGATATTTTGCAATGAAATGCATTTTATCAATATTATCGCGAAGAATCTGCTGTGCTCTTTCGTATGCTTCAAATACGATATGCTTAACCTCGGTATCGATTTTGGATGCAGTTTCTTCGGAGTAATTTCTCGACTGATTGTAGCTTCTTCCGAGGAATACTTCATCGTTTTCTTGAGAGTTACCGTAAACTATGGGACCGAGCTCGTCGCTCATGCCGAGCTTGGTAACCATTCTTCTTGCAAGATTTGTCGCTCTCTGAATATCGTTACTTGCACCGCCCGAAATATCGTCAAATATAATCTTTTCAGCAGCTCTTCCGCCGAGAAGCATAGCGATTTCTTCCTTGATTCCGTTTTTGTAGACAGAATATTTATCTTCAACGGGGGGATTCAAGGTGTAACCCAAAGCACCGCCGCTCGGTATAATTGAAATTTGTCTTACGGGGTCAAGGCTGGGAAGAATATGTGCTATAATAGCATGACCTGCCTCGTGATACGCAGTCTTAAGCTTTTCGGATTCCTTAATCTTCATAGACTTCTTCTGTGTACCCACTATTATCTTTATGGTAGCTTCTTCGATATCTTCCATACCAATGAGTGCCTTATTTTTTCTTGCGGCAAGAAGTGCTGCTTCGTTAAGAAGGTTAGCAAGGTCAGCACCCGTAAAGCCTACGGTCGTCTGAGCTATTTTCTTGAGGTCAACGTCTTTTTCAAACGGCTTGTTGCGAGAGTGTACCATAAGAATTTCTTCTCTACCCTTAATATCAGGATAGTTAACGGTAATCTGTCTGTCAAATCTTCCGGGACGGAGCAAAGCGGGGTCGAGAATGTCGGGTCTGTTTGTAGCCGCCATAACTATAATGCCGTCATTACTGCCGAAGCCGTCCATTTCAACGAGCAATTGGTTAAGTGTTTGTTCACGCTCGTCATGTCCGCCGCCGAGACCGGCACCTCTGTGTCTGCCCACAGCATCTATTTCATCTATAAAAATAATACTTGCAGAATGTTTCTTTGCTGTGTCAAATAAATCACGTACACGCGATGCACCGACACCTACGTACATTTCAACAAAGTCTGAACCGCTTATTGAATAGAAAGGAACGTCAGCTTCACCGGCAACTGCCTTCGCGAGAAGTGTTTTACCTGTTCCGGGAGGACCTACGAGGAGTACGCCGTGGGGAATCTTAGCACCGAGCTTGGTGAATTTTGCGGGGTCCTTAAGAAATGTAACTATTTCTTGAAGCTCCATCTTTTCTTCGTCTGCACCCGCTACGTCTTTAAACAACACCTTTTTCTTATCATCGGTAGTGAGCTTTGCACGTGATTTGCCGAAATTATTGATTTTTCCGCCTCTGCCCGTCGCTTGATTCATAACGAAGAACCAAAGGAGTATAAATATAACCATTACAATTATATAAGGCAGGAATGACAGCCACCAAGGAGTTTTTTGAACAGGCTCATAGTCATATTTTGTGATTATGCCTTTTTCTGCTTGCTCAAGAATAAGCTCGTTGAGGTCTGTGTAGAATATGCTGAGTTCACGTATTTCTTTAGTTATTTTTTTGCCGTCAACATCCACTAGATACAGGACATTGTCGTTGCCAACGTAACATTCTTTGATTTTTTCTTGTTTAAACAGTTCGACGATCTCGCCGTAGGTGTAGTCATCGTTATTTGCGTTGCCCAAGATCGATGTGATAGCGATAATGAGAACGGAAATGAGAACTACATAAAAAATAATTACTTTGAATGAGCCCTTCATTATTTTCCTCCGATAAAATTAACTCTTTAATATTTATATTATGCCCGTATATTCAAATATTTCGCATAAAATTATTTGGAATAAACTTCACGTTTTAATATGCCGACATAAGGCAGTGCTCTGTACTTTTCGTCATAGTCAAGTCCGTATCCCACAACAAATTCGTCGGGAATTTGTTTTCCCGTATAATCGGGAACAAAATCAACCTCACGTCTGCTTGGTTTGTCAAGAAGCGTAACGGTTTTTACGCTTTTTGCCCCCTTTAAAGTAAGATATTCGCAGAGGTAAGAGAGCGTTCTTCCGCTGTCAATAATATCTTCTACAATAAGTATGTCAACGTCGGATAGGTCGTTTCTGTGTATGTCAAGTACTATATTAACGTTTCCCGTAGTCTTTGTGCCTCTGCCGTAAGATGACACCTTCATAAAATCTATTTCCAGAGGCAAAGCAATATGCTTCATAAGGTCGCCCATAAATACAACCGAGCCTTTCAAAATACCCAACAAAAGAAGCTTTGAGTCTCTATCTTTATAGTCTTCTGTAATTTGGGCTGAAATTCTTTTAACAATTTCAAGTATCTCTTGTTCGCTGACAAGTATAGATTCAACGTCTTTATTGCTCATATTGTATCTCCTGTGTCAAATAGTATATATATACCTGCGAATCTGTAGCTAAAGGCTTTGCATCGTCCCGAATAGGAAAGCCCGGAATCCAGATAATGCCTTTTTTGTCGCAAATAAGTGGCAATTTATTTCTTTTTAAAAGAGGGATTTTCGCTTCGTTAAGCATTTTTTTGACTTTTTTTGTCATGTTTGAAAAAACAAAAACATCTCCCGAATTTCGTCCTCTTATTATTGTACCATTGAGGGCATTTTTTTTCACTATAGTCTGTGTTGATATTTTGTAAATATTTTTCGATATTACATCATCAATATCGTTTTTATTTTCTGTGATAAGCAATGCGTCGCCCGTCTCTGTAAATTCTGTTAAGCCAAAACACAAATCGCGTCTCTCTAAACAAATTTCCTTTGTTTGTTTTTCAAAATAAACACGGTTTGGGGTTATAACAAAATCTATCTTATCGGGAAGCGAGAGTTTTTTTATCTCTCGGCAACCGCTTTTTTTGTAGCTGTTAATAAGCTCTGTCATTTTTGATAGATGTACCGAGCCTAAAGCACCGTTGCCTTCACTTTTTTCATACATATTTATAAGTATGCGTGAAAGTAAGGCGTGGGGGAGGTCTGATAATTCTTCGGTCGTATAAGTTTTGTCTTTATCTATGCTGTTTGTAATATAGTCTAAATCGAGGCGAATTGCATCACACATATTAGAAACAGCATCTTCCAATGATGGATTAAGCCTTTGCAGTTCGGGTACAATATTATGTCTTATACGGTTTCTCGTATAATCGGTATTGGCATTGGTGCTGTCGGTAACAAATTTTAAATTATAATGCTCTGCGTAGTCAATAATCTCTTTGGTGGTGCAGTATATAAGAGGTCTGATAATATTGTTTCTTACAGGGGGAATACCCTTCATTCCCGACGCAGCACTGCCTCTGACAAGGTTAAAAAGCACCGTTTCCAGATTATCGGAAGCAGTATGTGCGGTAGCAATCTTTTTTATGTTTTTTTGAATACAGGCTTTGTCAAATGCTTGGTATCTGAGTATTCTTGCACCTTCTTCCAGCCCGATCTTGTTGTCTTGGGAAAATTCTACGGCATCTACTTCGGTCAAAATAAGATCGATCCTGTTTGTTTCGCAAAAGCTTTTGCAAAACATCATATCCCGTTTTGCCTCTTCTCCGCGAATGTTATGATTAACATGGAGTGCGGTAACGGATATATTATATTCGTCTGACAAAGAACAAAGAGCATGAAGCAAGACCATAGAATCTTTTCCTCCTGAAAAGCCGACAAGTACCGAGTCGCCCTTTTCAAGCATAGAAAAACTGTTAATTGCTTTTTTAATCTTATCTTTGATTGTGTTTAACGCCATGTTATTTTCTCCGTAGGCTGTATTAAAGAGGTCATTATAAAGAAAGAATCAGTTAGGTTGTTCCTGCGTTTTGTCGAGGGTAATAAACTTGGTAAATTGGGGCAGCCATCCCATCTCAACGTCTCTTATTGCACCGTGTCTGTTTTTCGCAACAATAACTTTTGCCGCACTTTGCTCTGTCTTGTTTTTGTCGTAATATTCTTCTCTGTAGAGGAACATTACAACGTCTGCATCCTGCTCGATGGCACCCGAGTCACGAAGGTCGGAAAGCATGGGCTTTTTGTCGGTTCTGCTCTCGGGGCCACGGGAAAGCTGTGCACAGCAAATAACCGGAACACGTAATTCTTTTGCAAGTATCTTCATATTACGGGAAATTTCGCCGACTTCCTGCACACGGTTGTCGTTGTGGTGTTCACCCTGCATAAGCTGGAGATAGTCAATAACGACAAGTCCGAGGTTCTTTACACGGCGGAGCTTTGCTTTCATGCCGGTAACTGTAATGCCGGTGGTGTCATCAATAAGAATATCACATTCAGCAAGGTTGGAAGCCGCGTGAGCAAGATTCTTCCAATCTTCCGGGGAGAGCTTGCCGGAACGGATATTATAGCTGTCGACCATACCCTCGCCCGAAAGCATTCTTGAAACAAGCTCTTCGTTTGACATTTCCAAAGAGAATATACATACGGTTTTTTTAGTCTGTTTTGCGACGTTAGATGCAATATTAAGGACAAAACTTGTTTTTCCCATACCCGGACGAGCACCGACAAGTATAAGTTCGCCCTTTCCCATACCTACCAACGTGTTGTCGAGGTCGGAAAAACCTGTGGGCGTACCGTGGGCGGCATCAGGATTGGTTGCGAGCAGATTTAAGTTGTCTAAAGTAAGCTTCAATACGTCTCTGATGTGAGCAAAGCCTTTTGTTTCATTGCCCGAGGCAATATCAAATATTTTTTGCTCTGCCGAGTCAAGAATATGCTTGACCTCGTCTTGTTCTGAATATGCGTTATCAGTTATAGTTGAGCAAGCCTCGATAAGCATACGAAGAACGCTCTTGTCTTTAACTATTTTAGCGTAATCAACCACGTTTGCTGCCGAAGGAACGGTTTGGATTATCGTTCTGATATAGCTGTTTAGGGAGTCTGTATCTTGGTATACACCTTCTTTGACAAGCTCGTCGGCAAGAGTAACAACGTCTACGGTCTTGCTGGATGCATACATTCCCTTCATTGCATAGAAGATCTGCTCGTGCTCGGGAAGATAGAAATCTTCGCTTGAAATAAGTTGAGCAATTTCGTCGAAACAGTCTGGATTAATCAGCACCGATCCTATGACCGATTGCTCCGCTTCAAGTGAGAAGGGGAGTTTTCTTTCAAAAATATCTTTTGTATTCATATTACTTTATATCCGAAATAACAACATTTATTTTGCCGACGATCTCGGTATAGAGCTTAACTGTTACAGTGTGAACGCCGAATGTTTTGAGGGGGTCGGAAAGCTGTATTTTGCGTTTATCAACCTTGATTTGATGCTGTTTTTCCAGAGCTTCTGCAATGTCAAGGCTGGTTACCGAGCCGTAAAGTTTGCCGTCAGCCCCTGCTTTTTCCTGAAGCTTAACTGTAATAGTTTCGAGTTTTTTTGCGATATCATTTGCGGCTGCTTTTTCGAGCTCGATTTTATGAAGTCTTGATGCCTCCTTGTTTTTGAGGTCATTCATGGCAGCAGCATCTGCTTCTACTGCTAAGCCCTTGGGTAGCAGGAAGTTTCTTGCGTAGCCGTCAGATACGTTAATAAGCTGACCCTTCTTGCCTTGAGATTTTACGTCTTGTGTAAGTATAACTTTCATCTATATGTCATCCTTTCTGAATTTAAGGTATAGTTTTAAGAAATTTCCACATAACTGTCGATAGCATCCTTCAGCATGGAAAGAGCTTCATTGACCGATATATCTTTTAACTGAGTTGCCGCCATATCAAAGTGACCGCCGCCCCCCAGCTTTTCAACAATTACCTGAACATTGACGTTGCCGTTTGATCTTGCAGAAATATGAACGGTGTTTTCGATTTTGCAAACGGCAAAGGAGGCTACGATACCGTCTACGGTAAGCAGCTTGTCCGCGGCTTTTGCGGCTGCAATGCGGTCAGCCGCATCGGAGGTTCCGCTTTCTTTAAGGGTGTTTGTGGTAATTGCAAATATACCGCGGTATATTTTAACATTGGTTTCAAATTTTGCCTCGCGGCGAAGATCCTCAAGGTCGGATTTGAAAAGGTATTGTATTTTTTTCTGATTTGCACCTTCGTTTTGCAGATAGAAGCCCGCACTAAAGGTTCTGACTCCCGTATTTTTTGCAAAGTTTTTGGTGTCAAGCATAATACCTGCAAGAAGCAGATTGGCTTCCTCATGAGGTAACATACCTGCCGAAAGAGTCTGTTCAAGAAATTCCGCAACAAGCTCGCAGGCAGATGATGCCGATGGCTCAATATATGCAATAAGAGGTTTAATTTTAAATTCCGCAGTCTTTCTGTGGTGGTCAATATAAACCGTTCTTTCAACGTTTTCGGCAACCTCGGGGGCGGCAAACTGACGTTGGTTGTTTACGTCGCATATACACAGTAATGTGTCGTGGTTTATAAGGTCAAGTGCTTCGTGAGCACCGACGAACATATGTTTATACTCGTCAAGACCTTCCAGCATTTCAAAGCATTTTGCAATATTTTTGTCTTCGGTATCAACAATAATATTTACGGGGGTACCGCAGAACACAGACATTCTTGCTATACCGACACAAGCACCGAAGCAGTCGAAGTCGGGGTTGATATGTCCCATAATAAGAACATTACTGCTTTCCGCCATATAAGCAATTAGTTCGTTTGCGGTAACTCTTGAACGAACCTTGGTTCTTTTTTGTACGCTTTGTGTTCTTCCGCCGTAGAAGTCCATATCTTCTTGGGTTTTTATAACGGCTTGGTCGCCGCCTCGCTGAAGTGCCATATCAAGGGCGGCTTGAGCATCTCTTTGTTTTTCGTCAAGAGTACCGCCTGCCGCGGCAATGCCTATTGATATAGTAACGGGAAGGCTTCCGCTTCCTACTCTGACATCCCTTATTTTATCGAGAATGGCAAACTTGGAAGAAATAAATTCGTCAAGATACTTTTCGCTGAAGAGGAAAAGGTATTTATCTCTCTGGAACTCTTTGAGAATACCGTTGACCGATTCTGCCCAGCCGTTCAATATGGTAGCAACCTCGTTTGAAACCTCACGGTATTTGTCTTGAATATGCTGTAACAGCTCGTCCAGGTTGTCTATCATAATAAATGCAACTATGGTGTTTTCGTCTTTTAAGGTTTTATAAGCGGTATTAAGTTCGTTGCGATTGTTCCAAACTGTGATGCAATATTCTTTGCTTGCGGTTTTTACGGGATAAGCCTTAACCTTATAGAATTGGTTAAAGGCACTTGTTTCTAAACCCTCTTCAGTATTTTCGGCGTGAATAATATCGTCTAAGGTGTTTATGCAGATCTGGTCAATATTTTTGCCGAAAAATTTGTTTTTTGAGTCTGATGCTGCAACAAATGCTTTGTTGTACCAAATAATCTTGCCGTTCATATCGCTTATAATGACGGGCATATATAGCTTTGGCAAAACTTCAAGAGTCATATTGCCGAGCAATGGCTCGATTTCGATACCTCTTTTTGTAGCAATTCTTTTTTCTGCTATGTTCCAAATGGTATTTATAAGTACCAAAGACATTATATAAGCGGCTGAAAAGAAGATGCCTTTTTTTACAGCGTTTTGGGGATTATAGTATACGGTAACGGAAAAGCCTAAAATAAACAATACGGCAACAAAAATTGAAACTGTGTGCTTGATAAACGTCTTGTTGTGCAGTTTGTCTTTCAGTTTGTTTAACATAGAAGCCTCTCCCTTTATAAATTTTTTTGCAACCTTAGGATATAATTACCCATCTTAAGTCTACAATTAGATTTATTATACCACTTTTTTACAGTCTTGTAAACATATTTTATTAATTTTTATTATTAATATAATTATATATATGAATAGAGCAAAAAAAGAAGATGCCGTGAAAAGCATCTTCTTTAATTTGAAAAATTATTTATCCCAAAGGTTCTGTGCGTAAACACCCTTATCTGCAAGGTCTTTAAGTGCGGCCATAACTTTAGGCTTATCTTCAGCGTAGGTTACGCCGAACCATTTATCCGAAACGGGAAGAACGGTAATGTCTGCAATACCCTCTTTTGTAATCTTATCAGCCATTTTAGGCAGATAAAATTCACCCTTAAGCGGATCTTCTTTTATTGTAGTTTCAAGGAATACGCGAAGCTCTCTGTCAAAGAGGTCGAACATTCCTGCAGGATAACCCCAACAGTTCATCGAAACGTAAGATTTTCTGTCAAGCTCTGTCCAAGTCTGACCGTCGTCTTCGGTAAACATAGGTTTGCCATCTCTTATCGCTATCTTTGAAAGCTCGTTAATTTCAAGTATTTTGAAATTATTGTCTATCTTGCAAACGCCTCTGGATACCGTACCGTTTTCGGTAAGTGTATTTTCAAGAATGTAACCGGCCATTGTGAGATGTTTTATGTCATTCGGCATGGGTTTTGTGATAAAATCATAAATGAGCTTAAAGCAATCTTTTCCGTAGTAGTCATCGGAATTAATTACCATAAAGGGACCTTTTATAATATCTCGGCAGCACCAAACTGCGTGTGCCGTTCCGTAGGGCTTAACTCTGCCATCGGGGATAGAATAACCGTCGGGAAGCTCGTTAAGTTCCTGGAAAACGTAATCGGTTTGAACAATCTTTTCTATTCTGTTTCCGATTAATTCTTTGAAAACGTCCTCAATTTCGTGTTTGATAACAAATACTATTCTTTCAAACCCTGCTTCCATTGCATCGTGAATTGAGTAGTCGATAATAAGCTCACCGGAGGGGCCTAAAGGAGTAACTTGCTTCAAACCGCCGAAACGGCTTCCCATACCTGCCGCCATAATAATAAGGGCAGGTTTTGTATAATAGTTTTCCATAATATTACCTCTCTTTATGTAAAAAATTAAATTCAATCCTATAGATAATCAAAAGTATATGAACTTTTCTTTTCCAAATCTATTATATAAGAGAAAAGAAAGTTTGTCAATAAAAGTATTATATTGAGGCTGTTATAATGTTATTATATCACAGCTTTTTGGGGGAAATTAGTTTTAGAAATTATTTATATCAGTGTGTTGGGCGGTGCTATGGGGGGAGGTTTTAATTATCGGGCTTAAATATTTTTATAGCACCGGGAAGGTTTTTGATTGTTACCTTATCCAATTTTCCTCCGTATTCTCCGTCAACAGTCCATTTTATTGGCTCTTCCGTTGTTATGGTAACGTGTGCGGAGTGGTAGAAAACAACCTGATTTTCATCGTAATTGCGGTTTGCAAGTCTATAAAATATATCAACTATCTCAGTTGGGTTTTTCGGCATGCGTACCAACATTATTTCGAAAATTCCATCATTCAGATTAACGCGTTTGGGGTCAAATTTGTAGATACCGCCTACAGAAAGTGAATTTGTTACAGCGGCGAAGAGAAAATCGCCGGAGGTTATTAATTCGTCACTTTCTATCTTCATATATATAGGCTTAATTTCGTTTAATGACTTGATTCCCTCAAGTATATACGCCATATGTCCCAATGAATTTTTTAAGTTTTGCGGTGTTGAGTATGATGTGCTTGTAAAAGCACCGCAGGAAGCAACGTAGTTGAAATATTTGTTGCCGTTAAAGCAGCCCACGTCGTTTGGCGAAGCAGCGTTTTTTATGATCGCAGAAGCCGCGGCGATAGGCGTTTTCGGAATTCTTAAGGTTTCGGCAAGGTCGTTGGTCGTTCCTGCCGGGATAAAGCCCAAGGGGGGGCGTTTGTCTTCGGGAAGAGACATAATTCCTGTAACGATTTCGTTAAGAGTACCGTCTCCGCCGCAAGAAATTATGCGGTCAAAGGAAGGTCCGTATTCTGCGGCGTATGCCGTTGCATCGCCCGATTTTGTTGTCATAAGAACGGTAGGCTCAAAGCCCGAATCGGAAAACAGCTTTATAACCTCGAAAAGCTTATTCTTTATTGTCATTTTTCCCGATGAGGGATTAACTATAAATAATACTTTTTCTCTGATTGGTAGGCTCATAACATTATCCTTTTTTTTATATGTGGAAATTTTTTGCTTGAAAAAATATCCCCGCAATAAAGCGGGGAGTTTTTTTAAAAAACTATTCTGCAAATTTGAGTTGTTTGCCCTCTTTTGTTTTAAAAGTATATTTCGGCTCCTCGAGCTTTTGTACGGTTTTTTTTGTAATGGTAACCGATTCAATATCTTTTCTTGAAGGGACATCAAACATTATATCGGTCATAAAGCTTTCAATAATGGAACGCAATCCACGTGCTCCGATATTTCTTTCTATAGCTAATTCGGCTATCTTTTCCAGGGCACCTTGGTTAAACTTTAACTCAACCTTATCCATCTCAAACAGCTTTTCATACTGTTTTATGAGAGAGTTTTTGGGCTCCTTCAGAATTCTGATCAAAGCATTGCTGTCAAGTTCTTCAAGACCGACGATAACGGGAAGACGTCCTACAAGCTCGGGGATAAGTCCATACTTTACTATATCGTGGGAAACAACGTCTTTGTAAATATTGTGCTTTTTCTTTTCCGCTTTAGTTTGAATATTACTGCCGAAGCCGATAAGCTGGCTACCGGAACGCTTTTCGATTATATCGGTAAGTCCGTCAAATGCACCGCCACAGATAAACAGAATATTTTCGGTGTTTATCTGTATAAATTCTTGGTTGGGATGCTTTCTGCCGCCCTGCGGGGGGACATTTGAAACAGTACCCTCAAGAATTTTCAGCAACGCCTGCTGAACACCCTCACCCGATACATCTCTTGTGATTGAACGGTTTTCGCTTCTTCTTGAAATCTTGTCAATTTCGTCAATATAAATTATACCTTTTTCTGCCAACTCAATATCGTAGTCAGCCGCCTGGATAAGACGGAGAAGGATGTTTTCAACATCCTCGCCTACGTAACCTGCCTCTGTAAGAGTGGTAGCATCTGCGATGGCAAAGGGAACCTTAAGAGTCTTTGCAAGTGTCTGAGCAAGAAAGGTCTTACCTACGCCGGTAGGGCCGAGAAGTAACACATTGCTTTTTTGAATCTCTACTGAATCTTTGCTCTTTTTCTCTTTGCTGAGTATTCTCTTGTAATGGTTGTAAACCGAAACGGAAAGTACTTTTTTAGCCTCGTCTTGACCGATAACATACTCGTCGAGAGTATCTTTTATCTGTTGGGGCTTTGGCAAGGTCTTTAAAGTAAGCTTTTCGCTTTTTTCGGTGTAACTGCGATGATCTTCTATTATTCTTTCGCAGGCATCTATACAGTCGTTGCATATAAACGCCCCTTCTGCAATGGGAGAAGGAATAAGAAACTCAACGGAGTTTTCGTCTCTTCCGCAGAAAGAGCAACGTATAAGGTTGTTGGGTTTGCCGTCGTTTCTTGCCATTTGATAGATCCTCTTTCGGGGAAGAATTAGTTTTTATTTGTGATAACTTTGTCAATAAGGCCATAATCCTTAGCCTCGTCTGCCGACATAAAATTATCTCTTTCTGTGTCGTGCTCAATCTTCTCAATAGGCTGACCGGTAACATTGGACAGAATGGCGTTGAGCTTTTCACGAATCTTGATTATACGGTCTGCATGGATTTTAATATCCGTAGCCTGACCCTGCATACCGCCGAGTGGTTGATGAATCATAATTTCGCTGTTGGGGAGAGCATATCTCTTGCCCTTAGCTCCCGCTGAAAGCAGGAAAGCTCCCATACTTGCCGCCATACCTACGCAGATGGTGGATACGTCGCACTTAATGTAATTCATCGTATCGTAGATAGCCATTCCGGCGGTTATTGAACCGCCGGGGCTATTGATGTACAAAGAAATATCTTTATCGGGATCCTGTGCTTCAAGGAAAAGCAACTGAGCTACTACAAGGGACGCTGTCGTATCGTTTACTTCGTCGCTGAGAAAAATAATTCTGTCATTGAGCAAACGGGAGTAAATATCATACGCTCTTTCGCCTCGGTTTGTTTGTTCTATAACGGTTGGTACCAATGCCATATTCGTATCTCCTTTTCTGCAGTCTGCTGCTTTTCAAAGATGGGCGAATATATTATTCAGCCTTATCTTCTGACTTTTTAGCAGCAGTTTTTTTGGTTGTAGTTGTCTTCTTTGTTGTTGTAGTTTTCTTAGCTGCGGGCTTTTCTTCGCCTTCAGCAGCCTTCTTGGTCGCAGTGGTCTTCTTTGTTGTTGTAGTTTTCTTAGCCGCAGGCTTTTCTTCGCCTTCAGCAACCTTCTTTGTTTCCTTCTTTGCCTTAGCCTTAACAACTGCAGCTTCGGCTTTTACGAGGTCAACAGCCTTCTGAACGGCGATATCCTTCTTGAGGTTTTCGTCTTCGATGCTCTTCTTAACTTCTGCAACGTCAATGCTGTACATAGCAGCAATTCTGTTGTATTCGTCTTCAAGCTCTTTTTCGGAAACTTCAATCTTTTCGAGTTCAGCAATCTTTTCAAGAGCAAGTCTTGTCTTAACCTGACGTTCTGCACGGGGCTTGAACTGCTCACGCATTGCATCAAGGGACATACCTGTGTATTTAACAAAGTCAGCCAGGCTCATACCCTGCATACGGAGATTGTTGTCATAGTCGCGGAGAAGGTTTTCAGCTTCTGTTTCAACCATAGCTTCGGGAATATCAGCCTTGAGCTTTTCGATAAGAGCGTCAATAATCTGCTCTTCAACGTGATTTTCAGCTTCTTTTTCGTTTCTCTCCTGGATTTTTGCCTTAATATCAGCTTTGTATTCATCAAGAGTATCAAATTCGGAAGCGTCCTTTGCAAAATCGTCGTTAAGCTCGGGGAGTTCTGTTGTTTTGAGTTCACGAAGAACTACTTTGAATACAGCAGGCTTGCCTGCGAGGTTGTCTGCGTGGTACTCTTCAGGGAAAGTAACGTTAACGTCAAATTCGTCACCGACATTGTGACCGACGATCTGTTCCTCGAAGCCGGGGATAAACTGACCAGAACCAAGCTTGAGGTCGTGGTTTTCGCCCTTGCCGCCTTCAAAAGCAACGCCGTCAGCAAAGCCTTCGTAGTCGATAATAGCGTTATCGCCGAGCTGTGCTGCTCTGTCTGTTACGTCAATGGTACGAGCGTTACGCTGACGAGCATGTTCAAGCTCGTGGTTAATGTCTTCTGCTGTTGCTCTCTTAACTGTCTTTTCAACTTCAATGCCCTTGTAGCCTTCTATTTCAACTTCGGGTTTAACATAAACTTTTGCCTTAAGAACAACGCCGTTGTCATCGATAGAAACAATTTCAAATTCGGGCTGACTAACGATCTCTTCTTTTGATTCCTTTGCAGCTTCTGTGTAAGCTTCGGGAAGAAGATTGTTAATAGCATCATCGTAGAACACGCCCTTGCCGTACATCTTTTCGATTATAGAACGGGGTGCTTTACCCTTTCTGAAGCCGGGAACATTCATTTTAGCGGCGTTCTTTTTGAAAACGCGGCTTACTTCTTCATCGAAAACATTCTTTTCGATGGAAAATTCAATTTCCACAACATTCTTTTCTTTCTTTGTTACGTTTTTTAAACTCATTTGTAATTCCTCCGGAATTGTTATTTTTCCTATCATATTATTTTATATCCGTACACTCTAAATGTCAATAGAATATACAAAAATTTTCCTGAATAAGTGTGTAAATTGCCGAAAAAACTGAGGAGTTCAGCCTCGGTTTACCAAGGTCGGAACGAAATTCAAATAGTCTGCAGAGGTTATGGTGAAATCTATTCCGTCAAAGTTAAACGTAGACGGCAGACTGTATACACCGTGTATGTGACCGTAATAGACTCTGTTTACGTTATATTTATGCAATACATCAATTATTTCATTGCAGACATAGTCGTTATAAACGGGAGGGAAATGGAGAAAAACTATTTTTTCGTTTGTGTCCGAAAGCCTCATACCTTCCTTCAGCGAAAGCTCAAGCCTTCCCGCTTCTCTTGCCACGATTTTATCAAAATCGGCTTCGCGGGGGGCATTTTTGCCCTCGCTGAACCAGCCACGCGTACCGCATAGTATAACATTGTCCTCTGCAAAAGCATTGTTGTGCAGGATTCTTATTGTTGTAATATTGTTTTCTTCAAAAAAAGCATTGATTTTTGCGGCAGTTGACCACCAGTAATCGTGATTGCCCTTTGATATTATTTTTTGTCCGGGCAGACTGTCAAGATAGAGAAGATCTGCTTTTGCTTCTTCGAGTGAAATACCCCAGCTTACGTCGCCTGCAATAACTACTGTGTCTTTTTCGGTAACTACGGCTCGCCAACCCTTATCAAGTTTTGAAGCATAGTCTCTCCATCTGTTGCCGAAAACGTCCATAGGCTTGTCGTTATATAATGATAAATGTGTGTCCGACAGTGCAAACAGCGACATAATTTCCTCCTGTGTATGTTGTTAAATGCCGATAGTTTTAAGAACCTCTGATGTCATATCCTCTGGGTCTATAACTGTTTTAAAACGTATCTGCTTTGATTCAAGGCTTGCCAAGGGGGAGGGTATGGGACTGCCCGAAAGCTTTTCTGTTGCTTTGAGGGCATCAAATTCATTTTCCTTTGTTTCGCCGGTAAGTGATGTGTAAACGTTGGATGCAAACTTGTAGGGAGAAGCGGTCGATGCAACGATAATCTTGCGTGTATCACCCGTTTCAGCCATATATTCATTTGCACATTTAACCGCAACTGCGGTATGTGTATCAATAAGATAGTTGTAGTCGTCGAAGGTGTCTTTTATGGTTTTTGCAGTAGCCTCTTCGGTGCAGAAGTAGCCCGAGAAGTTTGAGGTAATCTTTTCTTTTGTTTCGCCGTCAACCGTATAAACGCCTTTAGTGTTAAGTTCCTTCATATATTGAGCTGTTTTTTCGTTGCCTGCAATAACGTAGAGAAGACGTTCAAGGTTGCTGGAAATAAGAATGTCCATAGAGGGCGACATGGTTGTGCGGAAAGCCCTGTTTCTGTCGTATGTACCCGTTGTGATAAAGTCGGTAAGTATGTTGTTGCAGTTCGATGCACAGATAAAGCGATTAACGGGGAGTCCCATAATTTTTGCAATATATGCGGCAAAGATATTACCGAAGTTGCCGGTGGGAACGCAAATATTGACCTCTTCGCCCTCCTTAATGCCGCCGTTATTTACCATATCGCAGTAAGAAGAAATATAGTAAACGATCTGAGGAACAAGTCTGCCCCAGTTAATGGAGTTGGCAGAAGAGAAAAAGTGTGCGTTTTTGTCAAGAAGCTTTGCTGTTTCTTCGTCGCCGAAAATCTTCTTAACTCCGTTCTGTGCATCGTCAAAGTTACCCTTGATAGCACATACGGTAACATTGTTACCTTCCTGAGTTGCCATTTGAAGTTTTTGAACACGGCTTACGCCGTCAACGGGGTAGAATACCATAATTTTAATGCCGTCAACATCTTTATAGCCTTCAAGTGCCGCCTTGCCTGTATCGCCCGACGTTGCAACAAGGATAAATGCAGTTCTTTTCTCACCTGTTTTTGTCAAGGCTCTTGAAAGGAGACGGGGCATAACCTGGAGTGCCATATCCTTGAATGCACAGGTAGGACCGTGCCAGAGCTCAAGAAGGCGAAGGTTTCCAATGTTTGTCAAAGGGGCGGCACCGCCGGGGAAGCGAGCCTCGGAGTAGCTTTCCTTGCAGTCGGCAAGGAGCTCTTCGTATGTATAATCGGTAAGAAATTTTGACATAACGTAGGCGGCTCTTTCATGGTATGCCGCATTTTTCAAGAAGTCAAAATCCTCCTTGGTAAGAGAGGGAATGACCTCGGGCATAAAAAGACCGCCGTCATCTGCAAGACCTTGTTTGATAGCCTGAGCAGATAAAACGGGTTTGGTATTACCTCTTGTGCTGATGTAATTAATGTTTTTCATTGTTTTTCCTCGTTTTTATTGTAAAGTAATTTTTAAAGCAGTGTTAGGCTTTATATAAGCCGAGTGTTAATTTTTTTCAAAAAATGTGTGAGCGTTGTCGTAGAATATTTTTTCAATAAGCTCGTCGCTGTAATTTAATTTTTTCAGCTCCTCGCAGAATACGTCATGCGACTCAACGCCGGTAATGCCAACGGGTAATTTTTCGATCCCGTCAAAATCGGAGCCGATACAGACATTGTTTTCTCCGCCAAGCTCGAGATAATGCTCAAGGTGGCGAATAATGTTGGTCATTGTAGCTTCTCTTTCGTCTATGTATTCAAGAAATTCACAGCAGAAATTAAGCCCCGCAAGTCCGCCTGTTTTCATAAGCTCTTTAAACATATCGTCGGTCATATTTCGTGTATGCTCACGCAGACTTCTGAGGTTTGAATGGCTGGCGTTGACGGGTTTACCGTATTCATTTGCTATTTCAAAGGTTTCGTAAGCCATCTTGTCGGAGGCGTGACTGATGTCGGGGACTATACCGACTTCACACAATCTTTTGACAGCCTGTTTCCCAAAGGCTGTTAGACCGATATTTGTATTGTGAGCACCGCCCATAAGGCATTCATCTCTCCATACGAGAGTCATCATTCTGACACCGTATTTCTTAAGGGTGTCGATTCTTGTTAAGTCATTTCCCAATAAAGCACAGCCTTCAACAGCAAGGTGAGGAATAAATTTTTCGCTCTTATAGGGAAGTATTTCTTTTTCAAAATGAGCTTTAACCGAATGGAAATGTTCCCAGTTTTCCTCGTCCGTGCGTTTAGGATTAGACCAGATAGCAAACATCTGCTCGTATTTATCGTATTTTTCTATACCCAATTTTGTAATATGTGTTTCTTGGTTGTCGAACCCCACACCGAGACTGTGTATAGCGTACGCCGTATCGCAATGTGTGTCAAAAATCTTCGTAAAAAATCACGCTCCAAATGCATTTTTATAATGTTTGATGTTCAGTGAAATAAAGCCGTCTTGTTCTTGGTTGCTTATAATTTCAATAATATCAATGCGTGGCTTTTTTGTCGTACCGTTAATTTTTAAATAGTGTTTTGCCGCAGACAGTATATGCCTCCGCTTTTCCTTTGTAACCGCTTTGACGGGACGGCCGTATTTTGCGAGAAATACAGAGTTTTTTCTGTATTTTACTTCCACAAAGACAATATATTTTTCGTCTTCGGCAATTATGTCAATTTCTCCGTGGGGGGCTGTGTAGTTGCGTTTTGTGATTGTATATCCGTTTTTTATAAGCCAATCACAAGCGGCGTTTTCCCCCTGTCTGCCTGTTTGGCGAGTCGTATTATTCATTCTTTGTTAAGTAATTTCCGCAAAAATAATGCTCTGTGTTCGGGACAGGGACCGTACTTCAAAATAGCCTCCCTATGCTCCTTCGTTGCATATCCTTTATGCTTTGCAAAACCGTACTGCGGATATTTTTCGTCAAGCTCGTAACACATACGGTCTCTTGTAACTTTGGCTAAAATAGAAGCGGCGGCAATGTTGGGGGATTTTGCATCTCCGCCTATTATTGCTTTTGAAGAAATTGTAAAGCCTCGGTTTATATTACCGTCAACAAGCACAAAATCGGGCTTGATCTCAAGCTGTTCGATGGCACGTCGCATGGCGAGAAGGGCACATTCAAGTATATTATACTGTTCAATTTCTTCTACCGAGCAAGTAGCTACGGCACAACTGACGGCGGCTTCCTGAATGGTTTTAAAAAGCTCTTCGCGTTTCTTTTCGGTAAGCTTTTTTGAATCGTCGAGCCCTTTTATTTCAAGTCCGTCGGGCAGTATACAAGCGGCAGCTGCAACGGCACCCGCCAAAGGACCTCTGCCTGCTTCGTCGCAACCGCAAATTATTTTATATCCTTCAAGCTGTAACTGTTTTTCAATTTCCCAGTTTAACATCGTATGTAAATCACCTTTAATTTTATTGTTCGGGTGGAAGCTCAAGGGTTATTCTGCCGATTTTTGCACCTCTAAACTCGTCAAGTAGCATAGTAGCCGTTCTTTCGTAATTAATTTCCCCGCCCGAAATCAAAAATCCTCTTTTTCTTCCCACCGCTTCAAATACTTCGTAATCTTGCTTGTCTTCTTCAAGGTCTCTTTCGGTAAGCTTGTAGCGAGACATGAGAAGCTCGGGATAGAGGCGGCGAAGCCTTGCACAAAGAACAACTGCAAGAGTTTCAATGTCGAGAATAGCATCGCGTATAGCACCCGTCAATGCAAGATTTTCACCAATCGTGTCATCGTCAAACTTAGGCCAAAGCACACCGGGCATATCCATAAGGTCAAGTCCTATTGAGGTGGGAACCCATTGTTTTGTAAGCGTAACTCCGGGTCGGTCTTCGACCTTTACTTTTTTTGAACCTGCCAGTTTGTTTATGAGAGAAGATTTTCCTGAATTGGGGATACCGACTATCATAGCCTTTATGTTTCTTCCCGTCATTCCTTTCTCTTCGTATCGGGATAGTTTATCTTTGAGTATATCACGTACCGCAGGCATAATATCATTTATTCCTACGCCCGTAATACTGTCAATGAAGAGGCAATTAATATTATTTCGTTTAAAGTAGTTCTTCCATTTTGATATTGCGGAAGGGTCTGCAAGGCTTGATTTACTGAGAAGCGTCAAAATAGGCTTGTTACCCGCTATACTTTCAATTTCCGGGTTTTTTGAGCTTATCGGAATTCGGGAATCAAGAACGTTTATCAGTATATCGACCGAGGGAAGACTTTCTTTCATAAGTCTTCCGGTCTTTGCCATGTGCCCCGGAAACCATTGTATCTGTGTTGAGGGCATCTTTTTGTCCTTTCTTTTGTTTTTGGGTTAGTCAACCTTTCCAAATCTGTCGAGGGGGAACAAGCGGAGCTTTACTTCTCCCAAAATGTATCTTTGGTCAACAAATCCGATACGTGAATTTCTTGAGTCGAGAGACTCGTTTCTGTTATCGCCCATGACGAAAATATATCCCTCGGGAACAGTTAAAGGGAAAGATACGTCGGATTTATGCATACTTCCAATCGCACGGTTGATATAGTCTTCTTTGAGTACAACTCCGTCTACTGTAACCGTCCAGGTCTCAAAATCTATGTCTACTGTTTGACCTTCGGTTGCAATTATTCTCTTGACTATCGGTTCGGGATAATTGGGTGATGTGAAAACGATTATGTCGTTATTTTCGGGAGAATACATAAGGTCGGAAATTATAAGAAGCTCTTTATCGTGAAGGGTGTGGTTCATAGAATCTCCCTCAACTACGGCAATGCGGAGAATAAATGTAAATAGAAGAAGGGCGAAAGCAGCTGATAAAACGATTACTTCAAGCCAGTCAAACAAGCCTGCAAGGAAAGGGGAAGGTTCATTTCCTTGATTCTGCCACTTCTTTTTGTCTCTTTCTTTATTTTTTCTTTCGGATTTTTCTTCGGAAAATATCTTTGAAAATAAATCCTCTTCTTCGCTGTTGTCGTGTTCTATGGGGATAAAATCGGGAGCTTGCTCTTCTGCTTGCTCTTCTTCAATATTTGTAGTTTCGGTGTTTTCCGCTTTAATTTCGGTAGTTTCTTCGGTAGTGTTTTCTTCGACAGGCTTTTCCGGTTCTTGCTTTTGTGCGTTATATTCTGAAAAACGAAAATCTTCAGGAAATTTATGGTCGTCAAAGCAAGCCAAGAGCTCATCGAATATCTTGGCTGTTGCAGGGTCTTCCTCGGTTTGAGTATCTTCGGAAACGGTATTATCTTCTGCGAGGGCAGTTCTTTTTGAAATAAGAGTCTCTTCTGCAACAGTGGTTTCTTCTGCAACAGTGGTTTCTTCTGTAACAGTAGTATCTTCTGTAACAGTAGTATTGTCTTCGGCGTTTTGTTCTGTAAAATGTTTGCTTTTTAATAGTTTAATAAAGTCGGAAACGGGCATATTTTTGTCCGAAGGTGTATCATCGGACTGTTCGCCGACAGATTCTTGAGCTATATCCTCAACTGCCTCCTCTTCTTGCGGTATTTCTTCGAAAACTGAAGAGGGCGAGACAGAATGAAGCTTTTTTATGAGCTCGGCGTAGGCGGTGAGTTCATTTTCTTCGCAAGATAAAGCTGTTTGCACGTCTGGGTCTTCCTCTTGAGAGGCGACTTCTTCGGGCTTGTCGTCAGAATCTGTTTCGGAAATGCTCTGATTTTCTTCAAGTTGAATATTATCCTCGACAGTCTGTTCGGGATCTGCGTTTTCTTCGGGTTGAATATTATCCTCGGCAACCTGTTCGGAATCTGTGTTTTCTTCGGGTTGTTCTGCATGAGGCTCAATTGTTTTCTTCGAGGATGCGGGTTCGGATTGCTTTTTTGCGAGTTCAATCGCCTCATCAAGTGAAACAGATTTATCAAGAAGTATAGAAAGTCTTTGAAGTATCGTAGTCAGCTCGTCGTCTTCGGAAATGGAATTGTCGGGTTTTTTGTTAAAGTTATCAGTACTCATATTTACCCTCCGCAGTAATAATCTGTTTTATATAGGTGTCCCAAAATGACAATATATATCTAATCCTGATTATTATAACATATTATAATTAAATATACAAGAGTATTTTTGACGAATAAAAAGATTGAAAAAGGGGCAAATGTGAATAAAGTGTAAAAAATGTGATGTGAGCTTGAAATTTCCAAAAAATATGGTATAATACCATAGACTCTCTGTGTAGGGAGCATTATCTTTGGACGGTCCTCTGTATTAGCTGTGCATGAACGTTCGTATATTTAAGGAGGAAGCCACTATGGATATGGTAAAGGCTTTTACAAACGATCAGCTTAAAGAAAACGTACCTGTACTTAACATCGGTGATACCGTTAAGGTTCACAACAGAATTAAGGAAGGTAACAAAGAAAGAATTCAGATTTTCGAAGGAACTATCATTGCCCGTCATGGCGGCGGTATTTCCGAAACATTCACAGTACGCCGCATTTCTTACGGTGTAGCTGTTGAAAAGACTTTCCCCGTTCACTCTCCTAACGTTGAAAAGGTAGAGATTACAAGAACTGGTAAAGTAAGACGTGCTAAGCTTTATTATCTCCGCGACAAGGTTGGTAAAGATTCCAAGGTTAAGGAGCTTATTGACTAAGCAAAGCAAGAAAAGCCCGACGACAAAAACCGTCGGGCTTTTATGTTGCGTATGACAAAAAAATAACTTGAAAAAACAAAAGCCCTTTTTTGAAGGGCTTTTTATGGTTTTAAGTGTTATTAATCGAGCGATACGTTATAATGCGTCTGATACCATTCATTATAGGGAGTGAGCATATAGTATACACCCTTCTTGTAGTCGCAGAACTGGTCGAAGAGCTCGTCTTCGCTAACAGTATTTCTTGTAGCAAGTATTTTGCGGTCAAACGTCATATCGGGAACTGCAGGATCATCTCTGTAGGTGTAAAGCTCGTTGAGGATAGGCTGAGAACGCTTAACGGCTTCTGCATAAAGAGCCTTAAATGGAAGTTCAGGCATTACCTGATTTTCAATAAGGTCTTCTTCAAGCGGTTTTTCGGGATTGAAGTAGAAACCGAGGAACGGGCTCATAATAGCTTCGCGGTTAGTGTTCTTTGCGTTTTCCCAACCGTTTTTACTCATAGACTGCCAATATTCGTCCATATCGTCTGAAGGCTGGAGCAAGTAGATATTACCAATAGTGGAGATGTCCATAGCGTAGGTATCTGTTGTCTTGTGAACAAGTTTTGTAGCTTCATCGACGGAGTAATGTGTATCCTTAACGCCATACATAAAGAGGTTGCTGAGAGCAGCGTCGGTGTTAAGTGCGGTGATTACTTCCATGCAACGTGCAACATCTTCCGTATAAGCACTTACAACATAGCCTGCATTAAATACGTTGGAGTTGTCTGCCAAAGGTCTTCTGTAAACAGAAACATAGTAGTCAACGCCGTTTTCATCTGTAATGTACTTGAATCCGAATTTATCGGTCTTATAGTTGCCGTATGTATCAGCAAATGTGGGAGAAAGGGTTACGTCACCTTCAATAATTGTAGCGGCAAATTTAGCATCTTTGTTTTCTTCTGTTTTTGCAACAATGCAGTCCGCCTGGTAGAGTTCATTGTAAGTGGTCATCCATTCTCTGAAAGAGGAATTGCTCAACAAGTTTCCGGGATAAAGAGCATCGGGACGGTAGGATGTAGCGTCAACCTTACCCGAGGAAGAAAACGCATCACCTACAAAAGCACCGATAACGGAAGGAGTATCATCCCAATAAACAACGGGAGCTTCGATTTCACCGAGGAAAGGAACAACGTCAGCTTCATTTTGCTTGATTTCCTTAAGGAAGAGGGATATTGAATCAATATTGCTCATTTCTTCGGGATCGTATTCGTATTTGTCAACAAGCTCTTTGTTAAGAAGCAGATATTCGTAATCGCCGAATACCGTATTGTTGAATACGCCGTATGTAGAGCCATCTACCTTTGCTGCACGAAGTAGGTAGGGGTAAATATATGAAGCAAGAAGCTTTGAATTTTCGCTGAGCTCTTGGTCGATGGGAGAGAGGTCGCCTGCAACTGCCAAATTGTAGTATGTTTCAAAAGAATTTACCAAAAAGATATCCATCTGGTTTTCTTTTGCTTCGGGATAAGAGAGCTCGGGAGTTTCGAGTTCTTCTTTTTCCTCTGTTTCGGCATAGGTCTCCTTGGGGAGTTCTTTACCTTCTTCGCGGGCTTCTTTTTCTGCCTGAAGACGTGATTCCTCCAATGACTCTTCTTCTTCTATCTGTTTATGAATTTTTTCAAGTGTGTTTGTGATAGTAGCTTCATACTCATCTTCGGGTATAAGCTTGAGTACAACGTGTGTGTTGAATTTTGATTCAGTAATGGTGTTGAAAGCTTCTTGAACCAAATCCACTTGCTCCTGTTTGGTCGTAGCCTTGGTGGGAGCGTAAAGTGTGATTGTCATAGCGTCGATTTCAGCTTCCGGCTTCAATGTGTCGGGATTTTCCTCGTCGCTGGATGAACAGCTGACACAGAAGAGAGACAGACACATAACAAGTGCCAACAACAATGCCAACAATGATCTTTTCATTGTTTTTTCCTCCTAAATGTGCGAAAAATTATTATTGTAATATATGATTCAAATATCCTGAGAAGAATTTAAACATACAACATATATTATAGCGTAATCGCAAAAATATGTCAAGGTTATTTTCTGCTGTCCTGATTAAAATTTGTAAAAGAGATATTAACTGAGTATAAACAATAATATTATCATTTACGTTTTAATAAAACAGCAAAGAGTATCTTATTCAAGATAATCACGAAGTCTTTTTGAACGACTGGGGTGACGGAGCTTACGCAAGGCTTTTGCCTCTATCTGACGGATACGTTCACGAGTGATGTTAAACTCTTTTCCGACCTCTTCAAGCGTGCGTGTTCTGCCGTCGTCAAGACCGAAACGGAGCTTGAGTACACTTTCTTCTCTCGGGGTAAGCGTTTTGAGAACTTCGTTAAGCTGTTCGCGGAGAAGTGTATAGGATGCGGCATCTGCGGGAGCAGGTGATGCATCGTCGGGAATAAAGTCGCCGAGGTGGCTGTCCTCTTCCTCGCCGATAGGTGTTTCGAGGGATACGGGGTCCTGAGCTATCTTCATGATTTCTCTGACTTTTTCCGCACTCATACCCATAACTGCGGCGATTTCATCGGGAGTAGCTTCATGTCCGTTTTCCTGGAGAAGCTGACGAGAAATTCTGCTCACCTTGTGTATTGTTTCAACCATGTGCACGGGAATTCTGATAGTTCTTGCCTGGTCAGCAATAGCACGGGTAATAGCCTGTCTTATCCACCATGTTGCATATGTGGAGAATTTATATCCTTTACGGTAGTCGAACTTTTCAACAGCCTTCATAAGACCGAGGTTGCCCTCCTGGATAAGGTCGAGGAAAAACATGCCCTTGCCCACGTAACGTTTTGCAATACTTACAACAAGGCGAAGGTTGGATTCTACAAGTTCCTTTTTTGCCACTTCGTTTCCGTTTGCCATAAGCTCTGCAAGCTCAAGCTCGCGTGCGGCATCAAGAAGGGGAACTTTACCGATTTCTTTAAGATACATTCTTACGGGGTCGTCAATTGCAAGCCCTTCCTGCGAGAGCATCTTTTCCATATCTTCAGCACTTTCGTACTGTTCTACTTCGGTTTGGATCTCGTCGTCAAATTCGGGGTTGTCAAGATAACCGGTAACTTCAACGCCTGAGGATTCAAGAGCCTCGTAAAGCTTTTCGATCTGTTCAAGGTCGTAATCAACATCTTCAAGCTCTTCCATAATTTCCGCATTAGATATCGAGCCCTTTATCTTAGCTTTTTCAACAATATCCTTGAGGCTAAATTTCTTTTCGCTCTTTTCGGCGTTTTCGGTGTTTTCAGAAGAGGTTTCGTCTCTTACTTCGGTCTCTTCGGGTTCTTCTGTTTTTTTCTTGGTCGATTTTTTCTTTTTGGGTTGTTCTTCAAGAAGGGCATCTGCCATTTTTTCAAGGTCTTCTGCACTCATATCTTCGGCTTCGACCTTTTTTGCCTTCTTCTTGGTTTCTTTTTTCTTTTCTTCAACCATGATTTTTTCTCCTGTTTATATGAATTTTATTTATTTTCATTTCTTTTTGCGTTAATAATATCGGTAATACTTGCGGTTTGCTTGGTTTTCTCGTTTTTCAGAACATTTATACAGTCAACGAGTTCTTTTTCGCCGTTTTGGGACAGATTGTTTCTTTTTAAGACGATAGCTGTTATTCTTCCCATTTCGTCGGCTGTAAATTCACTTCCCAGCATACCGTAGTCAAAAGATGAGCTCTCTTCGTACAATTCCAATGCTTTTTCAAATATTCTTTTTCCGAATTTGGTAAAGAAATCTTCGGCAGACAGCTTGTATGTTCCGTCCTTTATTTTTTTTAAAAGCTCAGGATATGTGAGAATGATACTGATTATGGACTCTTCAGCAGATGCTGCCCTTACGTTTTTTGCGTAATCGGGGTTGATCCTGTCGCCAAAGCCTGCCGATTCGAGCATTATTTTACGGCTCTCGTCTTTTTGGCGTTCACGGCTTTGTTTTTTTGTTTTTTTATCAACATCGTATTTAATGCTTGTCTTGGTGACTTCTAATTTCTCCGCAACTTTACCGATATATACTTCGCGTTCGACAGCGGAATTAACCTTGGAGATTATTTCGGCAATTTCGTTTACGGCTTTAAGCTTTTCGGGAGTTTGCGTAATATCATATTTGGAGAGAATTGATTCAAATTTGAAATCAAAATGGGTCTTGCTTTCATCGAGCAAGCGTCTGAATCTTTCGGGACCGAATTTTTTTATGTACTCATCGGGGTCTTTTGCACCCGTTATTTTGAGTATTTTAACGTCGAGACCGACCTCGCCGAGAAGCTTGAACGCTTTGTCGGCAGCACGTTGGCCTGCTTCGTCGCTGTCGTATGCGATAACAACGCTTTTGGTGTAACGCTCCATAATACGTGCTTGCTCGGGAGTTATTGCCGTACCCAACGTTGCGACGGCGTTTGAAAAGCCGGCACCGTGAAGTGCAATAACGTCCATATAACCTTCACAAAGGATTATTCTGTCGGCACATTCTTTACGTGCATAGTTCAAGGCAAACAGATTTTTTGATTTTTTGAAAACGGGCGTATCGCTTGAATTGAGATATTTAGGCAACGAATCGTCGAGAACACGTCCGCCGAAGGCTATAACATCGCCTTTTGTGTCTATGATAGGAATGATAACTCTGTTTCTGAAAAGGTCAAAGGGTTTGCCTGTTTTTTTGCTTATGCCGCAAAGAAAGCCCGAAACCATTTCTTTTTCGGTAAAGCCCTTTTCTTTTAAGTGGTTCATCAATGCATTGAAGCTGTTGGGGGAATAACCCAAACCGAAACGCTTTATAAGAGAGGGGGGGAATTTGCGTTTTTGTAGATATGCAAGAGCTTCTTTGCCCTCGGGGGCAAGTAGTGAGGAATGGAAAAACTTTGCTGCTACTTTGTTCATTTCGAGTATTCTTGCGGAGCGAACCTGTCTTTGTTCGTCGGCGGAATCGCGTGGGATGGTAAGACCGACACGTTTTGCAAGAAATTCCAACGCACCAACGTAATCAAGGTTTTCCATTTTCATTATAAAGGTAACGACGTCTCCGCCCGAGCCGCAGCCGAAGCAGTAACAGGTCTGAGTGTTTTTGAAGACAGTAAAAGAGGGAGTTTTTTCGCTGTGAAAAGGGCAAAGTCCAATAAGGTTTGAGCCTGCGGGTTTTAGGTTGACGTAAGACGAAACTACCGATTCGATATCGTTCCGAAATTTTATCTCTTCGATAACTGCATGCGGTATTCTCATTGCCATATTCTCTCCTCCTTTTTACGTTGTTATAAAAATCAAAATTATTTCCACATCTTCGGTAAAAAAATATCTTTATACTTGTTCAAGGCATATCTGTCGGTCATACCCGCAATATAATCGCACACGACCCTTTCAACGCCTTCAAGCTCAATATTCTTTTTCAGTTCATCTCCAAGCTCTTCGGGGTGTTTTACAAAATGCTCATACATTCTGCCAAGCATTGCCTCTACCTTGATTTCTTCGCCTTTCGCCTTTGGGTTGGTATAGACTGTATCAAAAAGAAATTTGCGGAGCTTGTTTGTGGCATCTTGTACGGCGGGTTCCATAGTTATGGCATTTTTGCCCTCACTGCTTTGTACCACGGATTCAACCATACGTGCAATTCTTGCACTGCTGTTTGTACCGAGTATCTCGCGAAGCTCTGAGGGAATATCTTCGGTGCTGAGTATTTTTGCTCTTTCCGCATCATCGATATCGTGGTTTATATAAGCTATTCTGTCGGCGAATTTAACTATAACGCCTTCTAAAGTTGACGCCATGTGGTCTCCCGTATGATTCACGATACCGTCACGTACTTCCCACGTTAAGTTAAGTCCCAGACCGTCGTTTTCAAGCTTTTCTACAACTCTTAAGCTTTGTTTGTAATGGGAAAAATAGGGTGAATAGCATTTTTGCAGAACTCGTTCTCCCGCATGTCCAAATGGCGTGTGTCCCAAATCGTGTCCCAAAGCGATAGCTTCGGTTAAGTCTTCGTTAAGTCTTAATGCTCTTGCTATTGTACGTGCAATTTGTGTAACCTCAAGAGTGTGCGACATTCGTGTTCTGTAGTGGTCGTCCTCGGGACCTAAGAATACCTGAGTCTTATGCATAAGACGGCGGAAGGCTTTGCTGTGGGTTATTCTATCTCTGTCGCGTCCAAATTCGGTGCGAATCGGGCAGGGGGGAATAGGTACTTCTCTGCCTTTTGTGTTCTCTGTTAAAAAAGCAAATTCCGACAAAGCACCCTTTTCTCGTGCATACATATATTCACGGATATTTTCCATAAAATACTTCACCTCAGCCTATCCAAAACCAACTTTGTATATATAATATACGCAAAAAAATAAAAAAATCCTCTTTTTTTGAAAATAAAGAGGATTTTGCTTATATTTACTCAAAAAAAGCGGTATTTTGCAGGGAATGCAACTTCTGTGCAATGCATAGTGGGGGGATGTTTGAACTCTATTAGCCTAACGGCGAGTTATATTGCTTAGCAGTGATATTCGGCTTATGCCGAGTGATATTCGCTACGCGAGTTTGGGACGAATAGAATATCACTAAGCCAAACGGGCTTAATATCACTTTCGCGAACGCGAAAAAATCACGCTGACTTTAGTCAGCATATCACTTAATAGACAAAAAGAAAGAGAAGACTCGTTGCAACATACGAATCTTCTCTTTTCTGTTGTTAGTGGGATTGGGCTACTGCCCAACTGCATTTGTACTTACAAAGGCGATGCTGGTTCTTAACAAGAACTGAAAACCTTTCCTATTCTCCGTTAAGGATATCACACATTCGTCGGTTATTGTTTATTGCTCTGATATTAAACTGTACGGAATTCAACTCCGAGCTGCTTTGTGAGCTTTTTCATAGCACTGTTTGCGACGGCTTCAATATCTGTACTTGTAAGAGTCTTCTCGTCAGAGCCGATTACGAGACGGATAGTTACAGACTTCTTGCCTTCGGGAACCTGTTTGCCCTTGTATTCGTCAACAAACAGTACATCCTGAAGATTTTCGGTCTTTTTGCCTGTTACCGCTTCATATATCTCTTCCCACTTAACCATAGAATCAACCAAGAAAGAAAGGTCGAAGTTGTTTGTGGGAAATTCGGGGATAGGTACGAAGCGATTCGTTCTTGACTTAAGCGGAACGAATGAATCCATATCCATTTCAACGAGAACTGCAGAAAGTACTTTTATACCGCATTCCATCGCCGCTTTTCTTGAAAGAAGGGCTATATCACCAATCTTCTTGTCGCCAAGATATATATTTACCCATACTGTCTCGTCTGCCCAATAGGGTTTTTCTTCACGCTTAAATGTAAAGCCTTCCATGTGTGTGTAGCGGGGCATCATACCAATAACGCCTTTTGCACGTCGGAACAGCTCGGCAACGTTGTCTGCCTTACCCGCAAAAGCACATCCGAGGTGCTTACGCTGATGGGGAAGTTTTTCTTTCTCATCATAAGGTGAAGTGTAATCTCTGTCTGCAAATATCTGTGCTTCTTCAAATATTGCAAATTCGTCGAAAGAGTGTTCGTTCTTTACGATTGCCTTGCATATATTGGGAAGAAGTGTAGAACGGATATATTTTTCTGTCGGAGACGGGGGAGTTGACAGAGCCAGAACGCCGTCCGTGTTGGGGAGAATAGCATTTACAAAAGTATCTGTCATCCATGGATAAGTGAATATTTCCTGCATATTACAACGGAAAGCAAGATATTCTTTAACCTTGCGTACAAGGTCCATATCAAGCTGATTTATCGCACTGTCAAAAGATGTTGTAATAGGTGTCGGCTGGAAGTTCTCGTAACCGTACATACGGGCAACCTCTTCCATAATGTCTGCCTTAATAGATACGTCGCCTGTTGAACGCCAAGTGGGAACGACAATATGCATTCCCGTTTCGGTAAAGTTCACTTCATATCCCATCGTTCCAAGCTTTCTTGCAACGATTTCCTGCGGAATACGCATACCGAGACGTCTGTCGAGCCAATCAAAATCAACGGCTATTTCTTTCTTTGTGAGCTTATTTACGTATAAGTCCTTGAAAGCGGTAACTTTCATATTGGGATACAGTTCCTTAAACAACTGCATTGACATTGATAGTGCGAGATCGCATCTTTCGGGGTCGATAGCCTTTTCATAACGCGAAGATGCTTCTGTTCTGTTGTCGTAACGGAGTGCGGTTCTTCTTACTGTACGCGAATCAAAGTTGGCAACCTCGAGTATAACGCTGTTTGTTTCGGGAAGTACGGAATCTTTTGCTCCGCCCATAACACCCGCCAATGCAACGGCACCTTCTTCGTCTGCAATTACAAGGTCGTCGGTTGTGAGAGAAAGTTCCTTCTCGTTAAGAAGCTGAAGTTTTTCGCCTTCTTTTGCACGGCGAACTTCAATATGGTCTATAATATGGTTTGAATCAAAAACGTGGGTCGGCTGCCCGATTGCCAACATTACGTAGTTTGTAATATCAACAAGAGCGTTGATAGGACGCATACCTACACGCCAGATACGGCTCTGCATCTCAAACGGAGAGGGCTTTATGCCGAGTCCTTCAATTTTTGCACCGATATAACGGGGGCATTTTTCGCTGTCGATAATGCGAACATCGTATTCTTCGGTTGTGTCGGGGGTGTATTTTTCAAATTCAACAAGGGGAAGGTCATAAAGAGCCGCAATTTCTCTTGCGATACCGTAATGTCCCCAGAGGTCAGGACGGTTCGTCATAGATTTATTGTCGATTTCGAGGATTATATCGTTAAGGTCGAGAGCGTCTGCAATTGGTGTTCCCGCAGCAACGTCAAGGAAAGTAACGTCCATAATCTCGTGGTCATCTTTCGTCGGGAAAAGGTCTGCAAGACCTACTTCTACAGATGCACATATCATACCGAAGCTTGCAACACCGCGAAGCTTTGCGTTCTTTATCTCAACAGGTTCCCCCTCGCCGTGCCAACGTACCATAGCACCCGGACAAGCAACAACAACTTTCATACCTGCTTCAAGATTGCTTCCGCCGCATACGATATCCTTTATCTCTTCGGTACCGATATCAACCTTGCATACGCGGAGCTTGTCTGCGTTGGGGTGAGGCTGTACCTCTTTAATTATACCTACTATAATCCTATCGAACTGTTTGCCGAGGTCGTGGACACCTTCAACCTCGACTGTTGACATAGTCAGGTCAAAAGCCAACTGAGAAAGGTCTGTATTCTCGGGCAGTTTTACGTAATCTTTTATCCAATTAAGTGATAATTTCATAATGTTTACCCTCCTGAATTAGCGGAACTGGTTAAGGAATCTGAGGTCTGTACCGTGGAACAGACGAACATCATCAACACCGTAACGCATCATAACGAGTCGGTCGAGACCGATATTTACGTAGAAGCCTGTGTATTCGTCGGGGTCAACACCTGCCGCACGAAGAACATTGGGGTGAGGTGTGCCGCCGGGCATAATTTCTATCCAACCTACGTGCTTACAAACGCTGCAACCCTTGCCGCCACACACAAGACAACCCATATCAATTTCAAAACCGGGTTCAACAAACGGGAAGAAGCCTGCACGCATTCTTACGGGAACGTCTTGACCGAATACCTTTGACAGAATACTCTTTATCATAACCTTGCCCGATGTAAAGGTGAGGTCTTTATCAACGATGAGAGCTTCATACTGGAAGAAGGCTCTTTCGTGTCTTGCATCTGTCGTTTCGTTTCTGTAAACTCTGCCGGGATATACAAAGCGATAGGGTGGCTTGTGTGTCTGCATATAGCGTACACTGCCTCCCGTCAAGTGGGGGCGGAGACAGAGTTTTTCGTTAGCCTCACCCGAGTCGTGACCTTCAAGCCAATATGTGTCCATACTTTCTCTTGCAGGGTGCTGAGGGGGGAAGTTGAGGTTATCAAAAGCATAGTATTCGCTTGTTATTTCAGGGCCGTGAAATATTTCAAAGCCCATGGAACGAAATGCGTCGTTAAGGTCATAACACATCTGGGTAATTGGGTGAAGTCCGCCGATTTGGGGAGCAATACCGGGAAGTGTGTAGTCAAAGTCGGGTGATATTTCCGATGCTTTGAGCTTTAATTCTTCTCTCTTGCCTTCAAGGTGCTCGGTGAGCAAATTTTTTACATTGTTAACGGCCTTTCCCATCTCGGGACGTAGAGCAACGTCAAGCTTAGGAATCTCTTTAAGGAGTTCGGTTACGGCACCCTGCTTGCCGAGCAGTGCACCTTTAATTTCCTGAAGCTCACTCTCGCTTTTTGCCGAGTCGATCTTTTGTGCTCCTTCACGGAGCAACGCTTCTAACTTTTCTTTCATTTTTTAATCACTCCAAATTTATATGATATTTTTTATTATTCGAATATTACTTGGGAACTTTTTGAAAAATTTTCCTAAAATCTCAAAAACTTTGCCTCTCTAATACACAAGGTTATAGGGCAATGTCCTCGACGCCCTTTTTTTAAAAGCTTTTGAGTTAAAATCCATAAAAAAAGTCTTTCATCCTTTTATCAAAAGGACGAAAGACGTGAGTTTTCCGCGGTACCACCTTTATTTATGCTAAATAAAGCAAACACTTTACAAGGCAGGTAACGGAGCCTTACACCGTAAAAGACTACTGAAAATTTCATCTGTTCCACTCGGAAGCGAAATGCAAAAAGTACGCAGACACAAGGTTGCTTACAGCCGAAAATGGCAACCCTCTCTGGATATGTCTTGGTGCGACCTGCCAAACTTCTTCAATGTGTTTCTTAATTATAAATATGAGGCATTATAACACAATGCACCCAAAAAAGCAAGAGTTTTTTCAAAATAATTCAACTGAGTACATCTGGTTGAGATGACAAGGATGATAAGAAAGTTTCGCTTTACGCAGACCTTCTATCCCCAAATCTTCCTCACGGTTGAGGAGTTTTTTATCAGTCCAGGCGTACTTGGCAAAGCTGTTGTTTATTTTCGCGTAACTGCCGTCATAACTTCTATCTGCTTTTTCAAAGTGAATATCGGCTGTATCTTCATTTATGGAAGAGCCGATAGAATACGCAACAAACTTGCCGTCAACCGTCAGTACACCTGCACGGAGCTTAAGTTCTTCAAAATGCTCTATAGCACATTTTATAGCAAGATATTCGTCTTTGGGGCTGTTTTCAATAATATTATACAAATGCTCCGAGCATTCCTTGAGCAGAAAAGTGTTTTCACTATTTATATTTATATATTCAGAATCGTAATTTTTGTCAAATTTTGCAATGTGGTTACGTTTTGCGTGATATTTTTTACCTTCAAGGTTTGCTAAGTCATCTTGTTTATATACATATTCGCACTTGCCGTCAAGAAGCGAAACTTTGGCATTGGAATATGCTTTTGTAATCTTATTTGTGACCTCCTCGGTCAGAGGCAAAAATTTAATATTATTATCGCAAACGGATATAATATAATCAATTGTTTCTTTAATATTTTTGTTTAAACCTCTTGGAAAATAGAAAATACAACTTCCCTTATCGGATAGTCCGCGACAGACAATATTGCCGTTTATAAAAGCGTATGAGGTTTTGTAATATTCCTTCCAGAAAAAAAGGGAAGCAAAGCCGAACATAGCGATGCCCTCTTTGTTTTCGCCCGTATTTTCAAAAACATCTCGGTCGGAAATGTCAATTATCTTCCAATTAATTTTATTTACAGCAATTGTGTTTGTCATAGAAGTACCCTTTTTTATGTGGATTTGCAATATATTATACACTAAAATGGGCAACTGTTGAACAGGCTTTAAAAAAAATTAACATTTTTTTGGAAAAAATATTGGATTACTCTTGAAAAATCAAAATACATGTGTTATAATACAATGCAATATGTAAAAAACTGAAAAGAGGTAAAGTGCAATGAAGACAGCTATTCAGCCGGATTATAAAGAATCAACCATCAAATGTGCATGCGGCGCAGAGGTTAAGACTCGTTCCACAAAGGGCGATATGCGTGTTGAAATTTGTTCAAAGTGTCACCCTTTCTTTACGGGCAAGCAGAAGTTCGTAGATGCAGGCGGCCGTGTTGACAAGTTCAAACAGCGCTTGAACAAGGCAAAATAATTGACCTTGGACTAACAACGGGTAAGATGTCGTTTTTCCGCACATCTTACCCTTTTTGTTTTTTTAGCTGAAATGAGGTGGAAAAATGCCTGAATTAAATATATTTAATGATACACAGGACAAGGAAATAACAAAGGCTGTGCTTGTAAGTGCGGTATTCCGCGGTGATGACAGAGACAGTGCTGAGGTTTCTCTCGACGAGCTTGAGCGATTGCTTGAAACAGCAGGCGGTGAATGTGTTGCACGCATGACTCAGTTTAAAACTTCACCCGATCCGGGAACATATATTGGAAGCGGAAAGATAAAAGAGTTAGCTGAGCTTTGCAAGAACAATGATGCAACTCTTGTTGTATTTGATACCGAGCTGTCTCCCTCACAGATACGCAATATTGAAAAAGAGGTGAACGGCGAAGACAGCGACATATTTGTTATGGACAGAAGTATGCTTATTCTTGATATATTTGCCTTGCACGCAAAGACGGGAGAGGGAAAATTGCAGGTAGAATTGGCACTTTTGAAGTATACTACACCGAGGCTTACGGGTAAGGGGTTACAGCTTTCAAGACAGGGCGGCGGTATTGGCACACGAGGTCCCGGGGAGTCAAAGTTAGAGAGTGACAGGCGTCATATAAAACGCCGTATGGATGCTCTTGAGGATGAGCTTGAATTACTTGAAAAAAACAGAAGCGTTCAGCGTAAACAGAGAGATAAATCCGGACTTTTTAAAATTGCCATTGCAGGCTATACGAATGCGGGAAAGAGCACGTTTTTGAACTATCTTACGGGGGCGGGGATACTTGCCGAAAATAAGCTTTTTGCAACGCTTGATCCTACGACGAGAAAATATGAACTGCCTTCGGGGAATGAGATACTTCTTACTGATACCGTTGGATTTATCAGAAATCTGCCACACCATCTTATTAAAGCATTTCGCTCCACATTAGAAGAGGTTGTTTATTCCGATGCTGTACTTGTAATGATAGATGCATCTGAACCCGAGTGTCATAATCAGCTTGCCGTAACAGAAGGGCTTCTTGAAGAACTTGGTGCTGTTGGAAAGCCTATTCTTTACGTCTATAATAAATGCGACGTTGAAACGGATATTATGCCGAAAGTTAAGCAAGACGGCGGAGAAAACAACATTTTCTTTATATCAGCTAAGACCGGCAAGGGTGTTGATACGCTTATCGAAAGAATAGAATCGCTTGTGAATGACGGCAAGACAAACGAGGTGTTTTTGTTTCCCCACAACGAGCAATCTATGGTTAATGTTTTATATAAAAATGCAGTTATCCTTGATACAGAATACCTTGCGGAAGGTGTAAGATTCAAAGCGACTGTTGATTTGAAGACAAAGGGTATGCTTACAAAATATCTTGTAAAGTGAGTTTAGAGTATGAAAGAGAAGGGCAATGTCGGAAAGGAAAAGCTTTATACGACGTTAGGCGGAGAGGGCTTTTTTGAGATAACTATTGACAAGTCGGTGTTTTACGGTTATGCAAAGAGGGTAACCGAGGAAAAGGATGCCGTGGATTTTATTAATCAAATAAAGAAAAAAAATTCCGATGCACGGCACAATGTTTATGCATACGTATTGAAGGATACTAACACAACACGTTACAGCGATGACGGCGAGCCTGCAGGAACGGCGGGAATGCCTGTACTTGACGTAATAAGAAAAACGGGATTTACCGACGCGGTTATAGTTGTAACACGTTATTTTGGCGGTATATTATTGGGAAAGGGCGGTCTTGTGCGTGCATATACAGCGGCGGCGAAGGGGGCTGCCGAGGACGCTCAAATAATAACATATACGGATTATACGGAGTTTGAGGTGGAATGTTCTTATGCAGACCACGACAAGATACATTATGAGTGTCAGTTTTTTGATATTATAGAAGACGGCATTGACTACAGTGATACCGTTAAATTGAAATTGGCTATAAAGACACCTTTTTTTGAAGAATTTAACGTTAAGTTGTCCGAGATAAGTGCGGGGCGTATATTTGCAAAAAAAACAGGTGAACGTTTTGATAAAATATGATTTTGGGCTATTGTTTGAAAAGCAAACAATAGCCCAAAAATATTGTGTTTAAATGCATAGATGTGCGGTTTTACTTGTAGACAGTATTTTTACAATACCTATCTATAAATAGCACTTCACCTCTATGTTGTCATTATAACTACGTACAAACCAATGAAGAATCCAAAGAGGAGACCTCTTTGGATTCTTCCTCATCTTAGTTGTTTGTACAGTATATAGAGGTGGAGTTTTGTTTTTATCAATTCTTGTTTCTTGAATTCATATAGTTTCGGTCAACCGTTATTACGGTATTGTAAGAAGGGTCGATCCTTCTTATATCTTTTGTAATCTCCGAACAGAAGAATTGGTCATCTGTCTTATAGTCAAAGGGAAGATTGACATCGAAGATAAGATTGGTGTGAGTGTCTCCGAATACTACTCTGAAATCATGCAGGGAAATTCGGGGATCTTTACTCTGCAATATGATTTGAATTGCCGTTTTAAGGTCATTAACGGCGGAATTGTCCGTTTCAATAGGGTCGAGATGAATAACCAGGTGGATATTCATTTGTTCGAGTACTTCAAATTCTATATTATCTATTGTGTCGTGGCTCAGAAGAATGTTGGTGCTTGCGGGTACCTCTGCGTGAACTGAGGCAAAACAGCGGCCGAAGCCGTAGTTGTGTACGACGAGGTCGTGAATACCGATAACGCCGTCATAGCTTAGTATTTTTTCGGAAAGCTTGTTTACAAGCTCTTCATCGGGGGCGGCACCGAGCAAGGGATCTGACGTTTCGATTATAAGCTTTATACCAGAATAGATAACAAACATGGCAAGAGCACAACCGAGCCAGCCGTCAATTTTTATGCCGATAGTGAGTCCGATGATGCTGCCGATAATTACAACTACAGTGGAAATAACATCATTTAAACTGTCGGTTGACGATGCAATAAGAGCCTGGGAAGCAATTTTTTTGCCTGCAGAACGGTAAACGATGGATTGAAATATTTTAACGAGTACCGTAAGAGAAAGTATAACAATAGTGATAACGGAATAGTTGGTTTCTGTGGGGTTGATAATTTTTTCGACCGAGTTTATCGCAAGGTCAAAGCCGATAGCGGTAATAAGGCAGGAGACGATAAGTCCCGAAATATACTCCATACGTGCATGACCGTAGGGGTGTTTCGCATCGGCGGGCTTTCCTGCAATTTTAAATCCGAAAACGGTTATAACGGAAGAGCCGGCATCGCATAGGTTATTTATTGCATCGGCAGTAACCGAGATGCTGGAGGTGATTATTCCGATAGAAACTTTTACCAAAAACAAGATAATATTTGAAATTATACCGAATATGCCTGTAAAGTTACCGTAGGCATTTCTAACGGCAGGGTCGGAGGTTTCTTCCGCGTTTTTAATAAATAGTTTGAAAAGTGCGTTCATACAAAGAAGTTATCCTTTCAGGAGAGTATATTTTAATCGTTAAGTATATCGTCTTGAAGGTGTTTTTTTAAAAGCAACGTAAAATCGTCATTGGGTTCAAAGAATATAACGCCCGATTCGTTTTCAAATTCATAGAAAAGACAGTAGGTTTTTTGCGGAAGCATTGTAACACGGTAATTGTGTTGAATTCTCCCTTTTAATTTATCTTTTGCATCATTAAGGGGTAGAACTAATGTGATATCTGTATAGTACAGTCTGCAGACGGTTTTGACTGTTTTTCCGATTTTTTGTACTATAATAAACTCAAAATCGTCAAGTATATATGTATATGAACAGATAACGAGGTGTGTTGCTGTCAATACTGCTGTCATAAAGAATAGAAGCGATGCAATTTTCAATATATTTGACGATATGTTGTTGATAACAAACGAACAGCCTCCAAAAACGAGAGAGGCTGTAACGAGAAACAAAATTATTGCTGTGGCAATGTTTTTATTGATTTTAGGTGTGTATCTCATAACAGTTCCTTTATTATTTTATAATACCGTGAGACAAAAGTATGCCGTCGTTTCGTATTTCAACAAGACCGAAAGATGGATAAACACCGTCTCTGGGGCGGGAAATACTGCCGGGATTAAAAATGTACAGCCCGTTTTTAATGGTTTCGTTTGGTTTGTCGTTGGGAATGTATTCGTTATGTTTTGTGTGAGTATGACCGTAGAGGACAATGTCGGCACCTTGTTCGAGGGCGGCGTACATAAGGCTTTGCTTTGAAAAGCTTACGTTAAATCTATGGCCGTGGCACATAAATATTTTTTTATCAAGAACAGTAACGACATCGGATAATTTACCGCTTTTTTGAGAGAAAAAATTATCTTCATAATTGCCGTTTACACAAACGGTATAAAGGTTCGGAAATGCTTGTTTTATGTTGTGCAGATCGTCAACGCCGTCCCCTAAATGAAGCAACATTTGTGCATCGGGATGCAGTTTAATTGCCCTCAGTATATTGGCGGAGCTACCGTGGCTGTCGGAAAAAATCAGTATTTTCATATATTTTTATCCTTTTTGTGTAACCCGAGAAAAATTTAAACATATACTGCTTATGAATATAAAAACTATTATTCAAAAGGAGAACATATTTATGGAAATCGATAAGAGACAAATAATGAGCAAGCTTGACACGATAAGTGATGAAGAATTAAAAAACATAGTGCGTGCAATTGCTCAAAGTGCGGGAGTAAGCGGAAGACGGGTAGAACAGACGGTTTCCGATATATCGAGGTTGAGAAAGGGCTTGGGGAATATGTCGGAGAGGGATCTTCAGAATGCACTGTCTTTGCTTGACGAGGAAACCTTGAACAATATAAAGAAACAAGCAGATATATAGGATACGGTTATGAACGGTTCAAATGAAATTGGCGATATAGTAAGTAAGCTTGCCGAAAACCCCGAGATGATGAAAACGTTGATGGGGATAGCAGGTAAGCTCAAAAACAGTGCCGAAGAGCATGAAAAAAATGATTACGGAGAAAAAAATCCGCAGAAGCTCGAATGTAAAGAAAAAGAGCAGTGCGAGGATGCAGACAGAGGTGTTCACCATAGAAAAAACCGTAAGGGAGACGATGCCGAGAATCTTATAAGACTGCTGTTGGCGTTGAAACCCTATGTCGGTACTGAAAGATGCGATAAGATAGATGGAATAATAAAGATACTAAAGTTTGTTCAGTTGAGTGAAAAGACCGGTCTTTTTGGGTCGTTTCTTTAAAACCTTGTGAAAGTGAGTTGATATATATGTATAGCCGAAACACAAGCGGCAGGGGTGTTCAGAGGCGAGTGCCGGAAAGGCGGCAGGCGGAAATCATTCCCGAAAGACAAGAGCCTGTTGAAGAAGAACAGCTTACAGACGAAATATCGGAATTGGAAAGCGGTCTTCCTGAACCGCCTCCAAATTACAGAGGAATGATATACGATAAAAACGGCTCTTTTTACAGCGGAATGAATGCCGAGGGGATAGAAAGGCTGGTAAATAACGATTCATCTTATTCAGATAGGCGGAGAGTTCCGCCGAGACGGCCGGACAGAACGGCATTTTCCCATTTCAACCCGCCTTTGAAAGCTGTTGATAAACAACAGGAAAGCGGTTTGCGTAAAATAATTGAAGGTCTTGGGGAAAGAAGCTTTGAGCCGGAAGACGTGTTGATCTGTGCTATGATAATGCTTATGCTTAACAGCAAATCCGAAGACGATATTTTAATGGTTTTGGTATTGATGATGTTATTATAACCCCAGTTTTCTGATAAGGTCGGGGATGGATTGCTCGAATTTAACTCCGAATCTTGTATCTGTACCTGCATTTTTCGTGCGAATAATGGAATCCTCGGTGAAGTCAACGGCAATTTTTGTGGCTTCGGCGAGGGTTTTGTTGTTTAAGAGAGCAGAAAGAAGCGTCGAAGCGAACACGTCGCCTGTTCCGTGATAAAAACCTTCGATGCGGGGGGCGAGAAAGACTTCAAATATATTTTTTTCGCGGTCATAGGAGGCGGCACCCACCTCTGATTCATTAAAATGCACGCCTGTGAGAACGATCTTCCTGCATCCGTTCTCGGCAATATCCTTCATAAGCTTTTTTATGAACTGTTCGGTGTAAGGACCCTCTATGTATTCTCTGTCCAATAGAAAAAATGCTTCAGTGATGTTGGGGACGATGATATCGGCTTGTCCGCAAAGCTCTTTCATTCCGTTAATGTGTTCGGGAGAAAAGCCCGCGTAAAATCTGCCGGCATCACCCATAACGGGGTCAACCATGACGAGACAGTCCTTTTTTTTGTTGTCATTTATAAAGTCTATAACGGTATTTATCTGTTTGGAAGAGCCGAGATAACCACTGTAGATTGCGTCAAAATCTAAACCTAAAGAAGACCAATGCTTAATTATCTTTGTCATTTCATCGGTTAAATCAAGAAAGAAATAATCGGAGAATCCTCCCGTGTGTGTCGAGAGCAGGGCGGTGGGCAAGACGGCTGTTTCGATTCCCGTGGCAGATAGAATGGGACAAGCTACGGTGACGGAACATCTGCCGATTCCCGATATATCGTTTATTGTGACGGCTCTTTTTTGTGAGTTCATGTTTATATTCCTTTCGGACAATACTTTTTTGCATTATATCATATAAGTAATAAAAAAACAATAATATTATATAAAAATGCAACAATAACTGAAATAATCCTAAAAAATTAGCATTGTTTACATAAACTTTACAATTGCGTGGCGTGGCAATTGGTTTTTGAGGAGTTGTGCATGTTGCACAAATGTAGAAAAAAACACCCGATATAAGTGCAAATTGCACAAAAAGAGTAAAGTTTTTTATACAATGTTATCAAAAGTTTGCAGTAAATGTAATTTACTGCATCGGGAATATTACGGGGGCAATGTAAAAATACAGTAAATAAAATGGGGGGATTGAGAGTGGTGTGTAAATAAAAATTACCCTAAAGGCGAAAAACAAAGAAAATGCAAAAAATGCCGAAAGATATGTATTTATGCCGAAAATGTAAATATTTAGGTTTTTTGAAAAGTGTTGCTATATATAAATAAGAAAAAACAACGATACTTTCTATTGACTTTTTGAGGGGGGTGTGATATTATTAGAATGCACTAAATTACGGCATTTCCGGCGGTGAAACGCGGGATTATAAGGGTATGAGGCAGTACTACGCTCTGATGATAGGGGGCGGAGTAGTGTTTTTGCGTTGTTTTTATAGAATAAAACGGCTCCCTGCCTTGAATCAATGTGTTAAGTTTATCAAATCTTTATGGGAGGAAAGACCATGAAAAAATCCATATTCAAGAGAGTTTTATGTGGATTTCTGACGGTGCTTATGGTTATGAGCACGCTTGCGACAGGCGTATTTGCGACCAAAGATACCGCGACTGGCTCGGGAACGGAAACCCCCGAGAAGACCACATCGTCGTTGGAGGAGATCAAGGCTATACTTGATACTCTCGATTACAACGACTACCGAGCATCGCTTGGTGATGTTAAGAAGGCATCCGATACGTTTACCGTAAATCTTGCGGATGCGTATATCAGTTCCGAGGGAATGGATAAAGACGATGGCGTAGTTATCCGTACCGAGGATGAAACGAATTCCGAATTTAAGAAGGCTGTAAAATCGATTTATTTGCCCGAGAAGGGATCTGCAACATTTAAGATCAACGTTGAAAAGGACGGACTTTATGCTGCTGATATTGAATACTTCTCTGTTATGGCGAAAGCTACCTCGATTGAACGTATGCTTTACATTGACGGAAAGATACCTTTCTCCGAAGCGAGATATCTTACCATGCCGAAGACGTGGGTAGATGTACTTGAGGAAGGCGGAGCGTTTAAGCAGGACCTTACGGAAAATGATATCCGTCCTACGAAGGCTCAGGTTCCTACATGGAACACATATACGGTATGCGACTCTACCGGCTTCGTTGTTGATCCTCTTGAGATATATCTCACAGCGGGTGAGCATACGTTTACGTTTGAAGCGGTAAGAGAACCCGTAGTGCTTTCCGATATTACATTTAAGCCTTACGATGCACCTCCCAAATATGAGGAGGTTTTGGCAGAGTATAAGGCAAACGGCTATAAGCCTGTTGAGGATGCGAAGATATTCGTTGAAGCGGAGAATCCCGGCGATTCCAAGAATCCCGTTCTTGTTTCCGAGCAGACGATCTATCCTTTGAATGACAGATCTTCGCCTAAGACTTCTCCCCAGGATCCGGCAAAAACAAAACTTAACACAATCGGCAGTGACAAGTGGAAGACAGCGGGACAGTGGATAAAGTACACTATCAAACCCGAAAAGACCGGTCTTTACGAACTCGCAATGAGATTTAAGCAGTCCGAGCTTGAAGGTATGTACGTTTCACGCCGTATATATATTAATGGAGAAATTCCATTCGAGGAAGCAAGTTATCTTGAATTCCTTTATAAAGATGATTGGCAGAATGCTGTGCTTGCATCGAAAGACGGAACACCTTATCAGTTCTATTTTGAAGCAGGTAAAGAGTACGAGATCAGGTTTGAAGTAGTGCTTGGTTCAATGAGTGAAGTGCTTGACCGTGTGGACAATGTTCTTACACTTATGAATGAATCCTACCTTAAGATATTGATGATTACGGGTTCATCGCCCGACCAGTACCGTGACTACAACTTCGGCCGACTTATTCCCGAAGCTATCAACAATCTTATTTTCTCTGCAAGAGAGCTTAAGGCGGTAGGTAAGTTGCTTGAAGAAATCACGGGACAGACCGGTTCTCACGTTGCTACTCTTAATAAGATAGTAATTCTTCTTGAGAGAATGACGAGTAAGGAAGATGAAATTGCAAAGAACCTTGTAAACCTTAAGACCTACATCGGTACATTGGGTACATGGTTGCTCGACTCCAGAGCACAGCCTCTTGAAATTGACTACTTTGTATTCCAGACACCCGGAACAAAGCTTCCCAAGGCAAACTCGAATTTCTTTGAGGTTCTTTGGTTTGAAACAAAAGCTTTCGTTCTCAGCTTCTTTATTGACTACTCGACATTGGGTGCTACAGTTGAAATAGACAGCGATTCTAAGGTTGAAGTATGGACGACGATCGGACGTGAAAAGTCCAAGATTATGCGTCAGCTGGTTGACAGCGACTTTATGCAGAACAATGATATTGCGGTAGAAATTAAGTTGGTATCAGGCGGTGTGCTTCAGTCAACACTTGCAGGTATCGGACCTGACGTAGCGTTCCTTCCTTCTGCAGACTGCGTAAACTACGCTATCCGTGATGCAGTTCTTCCTTTGAACGATATGGAAGGCTTTGATGAGGTAATGAAGAGATTCCCTAAGGCGGCTAATGATACACTTACACTTTACGGTAAGACATACGGCTTGCCCAACACGATGACCTTCCTTATGATGTTCTACAGAATGGACATTTTGGCAGACCTCAATGTTGAAGTTCCCAGAACATGGGATGATCTGAAGAACATTATTCCTATATTACAGACGAACAATATGACAATAGGCTTCCCCTCCAAGACAGCGGGAACAAAGCTCTTCCTCTATCAGATGGGCGGCGAGATGTATGCCGACGACGGTAAGAGAATTAACCTTTCGTCTAACATAGCTCTTTCGGCGTTTACAGAGCTTACAGATTTGTTCCAGTCTTACAGATTCCCCCTTACATATGAAGCGGCTAACCGTTTCAGAACAGGTGAGATGCCAATTCTTATTTCGGATTACATTTCACTTTACAACCAGTTGACTGTATTTGCTCCCGAGATCGACGGCTTGTGGGAATTTATATCACTTCCCGGATTTGTTGATGAAAACGGTGAGATAAATAACTGTTCGGTTGTAACGACTGAGGGTGTGTGCCTTATGAAGGGTGCCGAAGACAATCCGGAAGATTGCTGGAAGTTCCTTGAGTGGTTTACAAGAGGAAATGTACAGGCTAACTACTCCAACGAGCTTGTTGCCGTAGTTGGACAGTCTTCCAAGAACGCAACAGCAAATACAGAAGCACTTTCCGAACTTCCTTGGTCTTCGCGTGAATACGAAAACCTTATGGAGCAGTTTGAAAAGACAGTAGGAATCACAGAATATCCCGGCGGATATATTATTACACGTTATGTTGACTTCGCATTTATGGATGTATATAATGACGGTGCGAATGCTACAGAAGCAATGCTTGACTATGTAACGGAAATCAACAAAGAAATTACGAGAAAACGTAAAGAATTTGGTTTTGATTATCTGGAGATTTCATATTCAAACTCTGCGGACTATATTGAGTCCGAATAAGAAACGGCAATGACTTTCCGAGGGGGGCAGGATTCGCCCCTCGGAAGAAAAAACTATCATTATATATATAACATTATATACATTCTAAAAAAAGGAGTTGATTACACATGTCCGCAAACACTGCAGTAAAGAAAAAAGCGGTAAATCGCTCGGAAATGACTAAAGCACAGTGGACATGGAAAGAGATTAAGCGTAACAAGACGGCGTACATAATGATAGCGCCCTTCGTTATTCTCTTCTTCATATTTACGATACTACCTGTTGGTGTATCTATCGTGTTAAGCTTTACAGACTTTAACATGCTTCAGACACCTAACGTTGTATGGATGGAAAACTATGTTACATTGTTTCTCGATGACGACATTTTTATTACATCCGTAAAAAATACATTTATATTTGCAGCGATCGTTGGTCCCGGTTCATATTTGCTTTCGTTTATATGTGCTTGGTTCATTAACGAGCTTTCACCCAAATTAAGATCAATAGTAACTCTGATTTTCTATTCACCCTCAATTTCGGGCGGTGCATATCTTATGTGGAGCATCGTGTTCTCCTCTGACTCATACGGATATGCAAATGCACTCTTGATAGACTTAGGTTTTATATCAATGCCTATTCAGTGGTTCCAGGATGCTGACTACGTAATGCCAATTTGTATAGTTGTCGCTCTTTGGACTTCACTCGGTACTGCGTTCCTTTCGTTTATCGCAGGTTTCCAGGGCGTTGACCATTCGCTTTACGAAGCGGGTGCAGTTGACGGTATCAAAAACCGTTGGCAAGAGCTTTGGTATGTTACATTGCCTACCATGAAACCACAGCTTATGTTCGGTGCGGTTATGGCTATTACACAGGCATTCGGATTTGGTGCGATAGTTACTTCCCTTGCGGGCTTCCCCTCGGTTGACTACGCAGCTCATACGATCATGCACCACTTGGAAGACTACGGTACCACGCGTTGGGAAGTAGGTTATGCTTCGGCTATTGCAACAGTGCTGTTCTTAATAATGTACGGCTCAAACGCATTAGTCAAGAAACTCTTGTCGAAGGTAGGTAACTGATATGGCTAAGAAATTAAGAACAAGAAAGCATAGAGTTGTGCTTAACCGTTCATACGGCGGCGATATCGGAATTGGACTTTTCCTCTTTTTGATGGGATTGTTCCTGTTCATACCTATGTATTATACAGTAATTCAGTCACTTAAACCTCTCGACGAGCTTTGGATGTTCCCGCCGAGATTTTACGTAACAAGTCCTACATTCAATAACTTTAAGGATTTGTTTAACTTGATGAACACATCTTGGGTTCCTTTCTCAAGATATATATTCAACACAGTATTTATTTCTGTGGCCGGTACATTCGGTAACTTGCTTTTGTCTTCAATGTGTGCTTACGCATTGGCAAAAATTAAGTTCCCCGGAAGAAATGGAATATTTGCACTTATCGTTGCATCTTTGATGTTCCACAGTACAGTTTCTGCAATTGCAAACTTCATTACACTTTCATGGTTGGGCTGGATTGATACATATCTTGCTCGTATAGTACCTGCATGGTGTACATCACTCGGTTTGTACTTAATGAAGCAGTTTATGGAAACAAATGTAAACAACGCAGTTCTTGAATCAGCACGTATTGACGGTGCCACAGAGTGGAAGACATTCTGGGTTATAGCGATGCCTATGGTTAAGCCGGCATGGCTGACCCTTGTATGTTACAGCTTTAAAGATCTCTGGAACTCCGGTGCATCTATTTACATTCAGAGCGAACAGCTCAAATCATTTAACTACGCAGTAAGTCAGCTTGTGTCCGACGGTATTTCGCGTCAGGGTGCATCGGCTGCGGCAACGGTTATCAGTATGTTGGTCCCTATCCTCGTATTCGTTATTTCACAGAGTAACATTATTGAGACGATGGGCTCATCGGGTATGAAAGACTAAAGAAAGGGAGAGGTTATTATGAATAAGAAATTAGTAAAGATAGCCGCCTTGACACTTTGTCTTATGATGTTTATAGGGGTTGTACCCGCAGTAGCGGCTTCCTCTTACGGAACATATACATATTCACAGGACGGTTTTGGTGTTGCATCTCCCGATGCATACACTCCCGAACAGATAGTTGACTCGAAGTATATGGGTATTAGCACTGCGATTAAGAACCCTGCTGACCTTGAAACAGACGATAAAGGAAACGTATATATTGCTGACGCAGGCAACAACAGAATAGTTGTTCTTGACAGATATTACAAGTATAAGTTTGCTATCAAATCGTTCACAAACAGTAACGGTATCCCGGATGCTCTTGCGAACCCGAATGGCGTTTATATCGGTAACGGATATATTTACGTTGCAGATACAGATAACAAGAGAATAGTAGTATTTAATCAGGAAGACGGCTCATACGTAAGAACAGTTGAAGAGCCTCAAGCAGACGTATTTCCTGCAAATTCAGTATACAGACCAGTTGCACTTTCTGTTGACTCGGCAGGTACAATGTATGTTATTTCTTCGAGTACGTACATGGGCGTTATTGCATTGAACCCCGACGGTTCTTTCCAGTGCTTCGTCGGTGCACAGAAGGTAACAATCAATGCTTGGCAGAAGCTTTGGAGATATTTCCAGACAGATGAACAGCGTGAGAAATCCGAGCAGTATGTAAGTACGGAATTCAATAACATTACGATAGACCACCGCGGATTTATTTACGTAACAACATCATCTATTGATGCAAATTCACAGCAGGCAGCTACAAAAAGTAATTCGGCAGATTTCTCCCCCGTTAAGAAGCTTAACGTGTCGGGTGACGATATTATGAAGCGTACCGGTTTCTTTGGCTTCGGCGAAGTTGACGTAGTAAACTTTTCGACCTCGACTACAGCTCCGATAGGTACATCGGTTATTGTTGACGTAGCTCTCGGACCGCAAAACACATGGTCAATAATTGACTCGAAGCGTTCTAAGGTATTTACATACGACGAATACGGTGATTTATTATTCATCTTTGGTGATACAGGCACACAGCTGGGTAACCTCAGAGCGATGGCTGCTATTACATATCAGGATGAGAAGATTTTGTTGCTTGATAAGAGTACAGGCACATTCACGGTATTTACCAGAACGGAATACGGCGAGATCCTTTTGAATGCTATTGAGAATCAGAACAACCGTAATTATGACAAAGCACAGGAAGACTGGGAAAAAATTCTTCAGAGAAACAACAACTTTGACGCAGCATACATCGGTATAGGTAAGGCTCTTTACCGTTCGGGTAAGTGGACAGAGTCTATGGAAAAATTTACCGCAGCGTACGACACAGAGAACTATTCCAACTCTTTCAAGATGTACCGTAAAGATTTAATAGGTAAGATCATTTACGTTATCCCGATTGTAATAATAGTTGTATGTGTAGGTGCTACCAAATTCTTTGGATATGCGGCTAAGGTAAACAAAGCGGTTGCCATTTCCGGTAAGAAGCGAACATTCTGGCAGGAAATCCTGTATGCAAATCATTTGATATTCCATCCGTTTGACGGATTCTGGGATCTGAAGCATGAAAAGAGAGGCTCATTGAGGGGAGCTATATTCTACGTTGTGTTTGCGATTGTTACGTTTGCATATCAGTCGGCGGGCTCATCGTATATATTTAATCCCACCGATTCGTATCCCAGCATTTTGGTGCAAATCATATCTGTTACAGTACCTCTTATGCTTTGGGTAGTAGGTAACTGGTGTCTCACCACTCTTATGGAAGGTGAAGGAAGCTTTAAGGACATCTTTATTGCAACATCCTATTCACTTGCACCGTTGCCTTTGCTTATCATTCCAGCGACAATATGCACAAACTTTGTAACTGCAAACGAGGCGGCAATTGTAACGCTTCTTGAAGCATTTGCATTTATATGGGCAGGCTTGCTTATATTTACGGGTACTATGGTAACACACGATTACTCATTGGTTAAGAACGTGGTAACATGTATCGGTACGATAGTGGCGATGGTATTTATTATGTTCCTTGCATTGTTGTTTACAACATTGCTTACAAACGTAATCGGATTTATAACAGCAATAGTAACAGAAATAACTTATCGAATATAGAGGAGAAAGGAGAGAATAAAAATGAAAAAAATCAGAATTATATCAGCGATTATGTCATTTGTAATGATAATCGGCGTACTCGCAAACTTGACTGTTCTCCCTGTATTCGGTGCTAATACGAAAAAGGAAGAAGAAACATCAGACATAAAATCTCCCGATTACTACAGAGAGAATTATCTTGAGAAATCATTCAGCACAGCAGCTCAGAAGATTGATGAAATGACAGAGATGCTTCAAAATGACAAGTATATCTTTTACGTAGAGGAAGAGTCGGGTGAATGGGCACTTAAAAACAAGGTGACAGGTCAGTACTTGTTCTCTAACCCCTATGGTGTAGGCGGTATTACAGCAAGTGATGACACTAAGATGAACCTTCTTTCACAGGTGTTGATTTCCTACAAAGACAGCGGTGTTCAGAAGACATATTCAAGTTATAAAGACTGCGTAACACTCGGTCAGATCAAGGTTAAGAACCTTAAGAACGGTGTGCGTGTAGAATATGCTGTAGGTAACGAAGAAACACGTAAGCTTCTTCCCATGCAGATTACCGAAGAACGTTTCCAAAGTCAGATCTTCACTCTTATTCCCGATGAGATCGACGGAAGAACAAATAGAGCTAAGTACACACTTGAATCGCTTTATCAGAAGAAGGATCTTAATGATCCCACTCTTACGAATGCGGCAAAGAAGGACCTTATTGAAAAGTTCCCCATTATTGAAAAGTATCCTATCCGCGTATTTTCTACGGACGCTAAAGAAAACGAAAAGCTCCGTATGGAAACACTCATTAAGACATATTGTCCCGGATACTCTTTTGAAGAATTGGAATATGACCACTCATTGGTAGGTTATGTAGCCAAGGAAAAGGCTCCGGCAGTATTTAAGTTTGCTCTTGAATACACACTTACAGACGAGGGTGTTGATATGCGTCTCGGTGCAAATGGTATTCGTTTTGATGAAACGGCCTACACACTCGACAGCATGAAGATACTTCCTTATGTTGGTGCTGGTTCGTCCGATAACAACGGATACATATTTATTCCCGACGGAAGCGGAACTATCATTAGATTTGAGGACGTATTGGGAAGCTCGGTGACCATAAGCGGTAAGCTGTACGGTCAGGACTATGCATTCCATACGATTACAGGTTCTACACAGCAGACTATGAGACTCCCCGTATACGGTGTAGTTGAAACGGGTGTAAGAACTGCTAAAGTTGAGATCGACGGCGAAGAGGTTATCAAGCAGTATGATGTTAACTCGGGCTTCCTTGCAATCGTAACCGAGGGTGACTCACTTTCGACGATTTATGCGGAGACAGGCGGTGCGTTGCATAAGTATAATACAGCTTACACAGCGTTTAACCCACGTCCTTCCGACCAATATAACCTTGCAGACTCAATTTCTGTAGGTAGTAACGCAACATGGACTGTTGTTTCGGACAGAAAATATACAGGAAGCTACAGAATTAAGTATGTAATGCTTGAAGACCAGACGTTGGCTGCAACAGCGGCAGAAGAAAACAAGGATTATAAGTCATACGATGCAACATACGTTGGTATGGCAAAAGCTTACCGTGATTATCTCTACGAAACAGAACAGCTTATAAAGCTTGAGGAAGACGAAGTAGAGAAGGATATTCCTCTCTACATTGAGACACTCGGTACAATAGATACCACAGAGAAGTTCCTCAGTTTCCCCGTAACAGTTGAAAAACCGCTTACAACTTTTGATAATCTGATTACTATGTACTCCGATCTTGAAGAGAAAGGAATAAGCAACATAAACTTTAAGTTGACCGGTTTTGCAAACGGCGGTATGACCGCGACGGTGCCTTCAAAGGTTAAGTTCCAGAAAAAAGCTGGCGGAGACAAAGGCTTTACCGAAATACTCAAAAAGGCAGAAGAAAAAGGCTTTGGCGTATATCCCGATTTTGATTTCAACTATGTATATGACACATCAATGCTTGACGGCTTCAGCTTCAAGAAGGATGCCGTAAGAACCATTGATAACCGTTATACACAGAAGCAAAAATACGATAACGTATATCAGACACTTATGAAAACGGGTAACGTTGTTGTTTCAATATCTGCATTCTCGAAGTTCTATGAAGGCTTCAATGAAGATTTGCAGAAGATGGGTGCAACCGGCGTATCCGTAGGCTCACTCGGCTCAGATCTGAACTCGGATTTTGACAAGAAAGATCCTTATAACCGTGAAGATGCAAGATACGAGACTGTAAAGTTGCTCAAAAACCTTAAAGGAGATTATACCAGCATAATGAGTAATGCAGGTAACTCTTATGTTCTTGCCTACGTTGACCATTTGTTGAACGTATCTCTCGACAGCAGCCGTTACATATCTTCCAGCCAGGCAATACCTTTCACAGGTATGGTACTCCACGGTGCAGTAGAATTTGCGGGAACTCCTTTGAATACAACGGGTAACATCGCATACGAAATACTTAAGATGATTGAAAACGGTGCAAACCCCTACTTCCTCCTTGCGTATGATAATACAGAAGAGCTTAAGGACGATGAGGTTTATGCTCAGTACTTCTCTGTAACATACAAGATTTGGAAAGAAGACCTTGTCAGTTATTACAATACAATAAATGAAGCTTTGAACGATGTTCAGACAGCTTTGATAGTTGATCATGAATTTGTACAGGCTGAGCGTGTGCCTACAGAGCAGGAAAAAGAAGAAGATGCAGCAGCATTGAAGGCAGCACAGGAAGTGGATGCAATATTGAAGGTTCATGAAGAAGAGAAGGAAAGAAGAGCAGAAATTCTTGCGGCAAAGCTTGAAGCAATTAAGCAGGCAGAGCAAAACGCTCAGAATCCCGACAATACCGATCCTAACTCACCTACAGAGCCTGAGGAAGAGCCTGAGGATGATCCCGCACTTAACCCTGATACAGGGGTAGAAGAGGCAGAGCCTGAGGATGAGGAAGATCTTATTGATCTTAAGACGAAGTATCTCACAAAGGCAGGTACAGTTATTAAGGTAACATATTCAAACGGCAAGGTGTTCATTTTGAACTATAACAGCTTTGATATTACCGTAAACGGCAGAACTGTTAAGGGTCTCGGATTTATTGAATCCACTGTAGAGGAAGAAGAAAAGTATGTTGAAGAAGAGAGCGAGGAAGCTCCCGAAGTAACAGAAGAAATTTCTGAAGAGACAACATCTGCTGAAACAACAGGAACTCCCGAGGAGACAGATGCACCTGAAACCACGGGAACTCCTGAGACAACGGCACAGAACTAAGAAAGGGGTGTGTGAATAATGACAAATAATTCTGCTATTCCCGCAAAGAAGCGTAAGAAGAAAATAGCATCCCTTGACGCGAGAAAGGCAAGAGCCGGTTGGTGGTTCATAATGCCGTTCTTGGCAGTATTTGCTATAGTATATTTGCCTATTATAGCCGACTCGATAATGTTCAGTTTTTCAAAGCTTACCATTTTGACAGGCGGCGGATATACGACAGAGTTTATCGGACTTACTAACTACCAGGAAGCACTGTTTGAAGATCCGGGCTTCGTTCAGGTTCTTGTTGCGGGTATTAAACAGCTTATATTTGATATTCCCGCAATAGTAATTTTCTCACTGTTTATGGCGGTGTTGCTTAACCAGAAGATGCTCGGCAGAGCATTGTTCCGTGCGATATTCTTTATACCCGTTATTATTGGTACAGGTGTTGTAGAATATATTGACCAAAGCAACACGATGCTGACATACATGACCGACTCATCAAGTTCTATTGATGACGGAACCGGCGGTGCGACAGCGTCTGAAGCACTTGCATCAGCTGCAAACCTCCAATGGTTGTTCGGAAGTATGAAGGTTGGCGGAGAGCTGATGACATACGTTGTAGGCATTATTGCAAACGTGTATGACATAATCAGCCGTTCAGGTGTACAGATGCTCATCTTCCTTGCAGGTCTTCAGTCGATATCTCCTGCGATTTACGAATCGTGTCAGATAGACGGTGCGGCAGCATGGGAAACATTCTGGAAGATCACCTTCCCGATGATAAGCCCGATGATACTTGTTAATACGATATATACGGTTATTGACTCATTTACGAGAAGCTCAAACAGCGTAATGATGTATATTGACAAGATATATCAAGAACCGAACAAACATGTTGTAAGTTCTGCGATGTCATGGATTTACTTCTTGATCGTTCTGTTATTGATAGGCTTGGTATCTGCATTGATTTCAGGCTACGTATTCTATCAGAGAAGAGACTAAGAAAGGAGGAATTTCGATATGAATAATCAGGCAACAGCCCCTAAGATAATGAAAGAAACGAAGAATAAGATTCGCGTTGATTTCGAGCGTACGTCCTTTTGGACCAGATTTAAATTGAAATACCTCTCTTTCAAGTTTGTTAAGACGGTAGTATGGGTAATATTCCGTTTGGTACTTCTCGTTGGTATTTCATATGTAATTCTTTCTCCCGTGCTTTCAAAGATATTCAGCTCATTTATGGGCAAAGAAGACTTTGTTGACGTAACAGTTAAGTATATTGCAAAATATCCTACGCTTGATACGTATAAGGCACTTATAGTGGAGGCAAAATATTTCACTGCATTCTTTAATACATTGTTGTTGTCATTGGCGTGTGCACTTATACAGACATTTATATGCTGTGTAGTTGCATACGGATTTGCGAAATTTAAGTTTAGGTTCAACAATTTGTTGTTCTTCCTTGTAATTTTCACAATGGTTGTACCGCACGAAACATTACAGCTTTCGATGTTTATGAAGTTTAGATACTTCGACGTGTTCAACATAATCAAGTTGTTCGGCGGAGAACAGATAAACCTCTTGGGCACCTACTGGCCTTTGATTGTTCTTTCGTTGGGCGGTCTTGGTTTTAAGAACGGCTTGTATATTTATATGCTTCGTCAGTATTTCCGCGGTGTACCGGATGAACTTGAAGAATCAGCATATCTTGACGGTTCGGGCGTATTCAGAACATTTATTCAGATTATAGTTCCCCTTTCCGTGCCTATGCTGATTACAGTATTCCTGTTCTCATTCTCATGGCAGTGGACGGATATGTTCTATACAGACTTATTCTTCCCCAAGTCAAGCTTCGTAACTATGCCCGACATAGTTATGATACCTAAGTCATTGGATACAGTTTATGCGGGACAGTCTATGTATGAAGCAGCAATTTACAATACCGCATCACTTCTTATAATCGCTCCTCTGATTATAATGTACTTGTTCTGTCAGAGATATCTGATAGCAGGTATCGAGCGTTCCGGTATCGTAGGTTAATAAATATTATAAAACGAAAATATCCACCCGTAAAAATGCGGGTGGAATTTTTTGTATACAAATAAAAAACAATAACTCTATGTATTTATTACAACTACACACATACCAAGGAAGAATCCAAAGGGAAATGCCTTTGGAATCTTCCTCGGTTCGTGCAAAGTAGAAATAAATGCATAGAGGTCATATAGGCATAAATATTTTATGCTTTTCCGTCGGTGAGGATAATTTCAGCTATGGTTTTGCCGAGGAGGGTTGCACAGTTTTTTGCTTCCGACAGTGTGTTTCCGCAACTGCCTATTTCAATAAGTATAGAACCTGGTGCGTGCTCTGCATTAAAGCTTGCCGCACGCAAATTTATGGGTCGCATGATGTTTCCGTATTTTTGAATAAGCTTGGTTTGAAAAAAGGATGCAATAGTAAGATTGTTTATCCAATTGGGGTGATCAGCACCGGCGGAGTCTGTGCCTACAACAAACATTGCTTGGGCAGTTTGGATGCCGTTTACTGTTGTAAGAGGTTTGATCTTTTCATTTTTTTCTCTTATAATAGAGTCTCTGTGTACATCAAAGACATATTGTATTGACGGATATTGGGCCAGATAGCTTTGGACGGCTTTTTCGGAAAGATTGTAGCTTTCGGAATAGCTTTCGGCATCAAACATTGTAGTACAGTGAATGGTGGATATTCCCCGATTATTTAACTCGTCGGCAAGGACTTTTCCCACTGCAACAACATTGGCAGAAATATCTTGTTTTCTCGTAGGCATATCGGCAGTATAAGTTTCTGCCCCATCAGGCATATAGCATTCGGTGCCATGAGTATGTATTATCAGTACCAAAGGCTGGTACTCATTATTAGACGAAACCGTTTTAGTGTAGGTGAGAGGGTATTCATTTCTTAACAGTGTGTTGACATCGGGGGAGTACTTGCTTTCGTTTTTGCATAAAAGGTTATCAGGGGATTGATTATCGCTCAGGTCAAGTGCAATAATGGGAAAAGTATTTGCAGGAAGTGTAGATTCTTGGGGTGGCAGAGAGGTTGGCGGGTCTTGTCCTTCCGGCACAGTTTCTTCTTTTGGAAGAGAGTTATAATACAGTATTGCGGCGGGAGAGATACTGTCTTTTGGGAGGTTTATATAGGTGTATGGGGCGGAAGTTGTAGTTTGTGCGGAGACAAAAAAAGCGGAATTTGGCGAGACACCGAAACCTGCTGCTGTAACTTTGTTAATGATTGTGAGTGTAGGCGGTTTTAGCGTTGCTGAAACTATAAGCAGCGAAAAACCGACAAAAGAGATAATACATAGAGCAATTTTGGCAATAATTTTAATCATACATCCTCCTTATAAAACAGACCGAGGCATTTGTTTGCCTCGGTCTATTATATGGGAATGTAAAAAATATTATGACTGAATACGTGCATTGTCGTAATGTTGATGTTTGGATAGATTGACCGGAATATTTTCGTAAAAATTAATGTATTGCAAATTCAGATAAAAAATAGATTGGAAGTATTGACAAACAATTTTAGCCTTGTTTGCTTTTTTATTTAACGTCAGGAATCTGTCCCCCAAAAAACGTCAGTGGGGAGCGGAGACGGAAAAGGCTTTATCAATACTTTCGGACAGTATGCGGGAAAGAAGATTTATGACGGCATCTGTTTCATTTAATGTAACGAAAAAGCTGATGCCGTTGTCAAGAACTTGTATTAACTCGTCGCTGATATCCTTCACCTGTGCTGTTTCGAGGGCATCATAGACAAGGGTGGCGGAGCTTACCATAGTAGGAACCCCAACGGCTATAACGGGAACTCCCAAAGTGTCGCGGTTGATTGCTTGTTTGGTGTTGTCGATCCCCGAACCGGGGGCGATTCCTGTATCGCAAATTTGTATGGTGGTGGCAAGTCTGTTGACACTTTTAGCGGCAAGTGCGTCTATGGCGACGACAAGATCGGGGTTTACCGTGTCTACCGCCCCTTTAATAAGCTCTGCCGTCTCTATTCCCGTTTGTCCCAATACCCCCGGAGCAAGAGCGGATACATTTTGTTGCTCAAGTATATCAAAAAGGCGTGGATTTTTGTCTTTCAAGTGTCGTGTGACCGTAATTTCTTTTACGGTGAGTGGACCCAATGCATCCGAGGTTATATATCTGTTACCCAATCCGACGATAAGTATGCTGTACTTTTCTTTGTCGGGGAGAAGCTCTTCGGCAAGAAGCTTGATTTTCTGAGCAACCGTGTCAATAATATTTTGTATATCAGCTTCAGGCAAAATCCAGGCTTTGCCGAAGCTTATTGTTATATATGTGCCAATAGGCTTGCCCAATGCTTTTTCTCCCTTTTGGTTGAGAATTTTTATGACTGCCGTTTCGGTGGATGGGCTTTTTTCGACGTTGACAGATACACCCTCTGTTTTTTGAGATTCTCCGAGAAGAGGACTTTCGGCGGCAAGGTCGGTGCGAATATAATGTTGGTGTTTCATGGTAAAATGCTCCCGTATAATATTTGTCGTTTGGCTTAATTATTTGCATTAATACGAAAAATATGTAAAAAAAAATGAAACTCTTTCAAATAACACTTGAAAGTTTTGGGTTTATGTATTATAATTAAACAGATAATATTAAGTTGTTGTGCGAAATAGCCAAAAACATATTGTGTAATTGTGCAAATGGCTAAAAGTAAAAAAACGTGCGGAATATCGTTGATAAAAAGACAAAAATATGTTAAAATCAATTGATATTTGGTATGCTTTTTGTGCTGTACAAATAAGGGAATAAAATTTCTTTTTGAATAGAAACAAATGATACGCAGACAATTATGTTTTACTACAAATTTTAATTCTTATGAGGGGGCTCAACCTAATGAAAAGATTATTGGCACTTTTATTATGCCTTGTAATGGTCGTTTCTGTTATGGCAGGATGCGGAAAGAAAGACGAAGAAGACAGGGGTGCTATTATCAGAACCTACATGACATCCAACATTTATAACTTTGACCCGATCTATGCTTATACCGACGATGCGGCAACAAAGATAATGGGTATGATTTATGAGGGACTTTTTACCATAAATGCAAAGGGTAAGGTAGAAAAGGCACTTTGTAAGGATTACAAGATTGTTGAGGATGAAGAGAATAACATCTATAAGATGGAAGTAACCATAAAGAAAACAGGTTGGAGCGATGGCAGAGAAGTTACCGTAGACGATATTGTGTTTGCATGGAAGAGAATACTTGATCCCGAATTTTCTTGCAGTGCTGCGGCAATGCTGTTTGATATTAAAAATGCAAAGAGCTATAAGAACGGAGACTGCTCACCTGACGATGTCGGTTTATATCCTTTAGATACAAAGACATTTGAAATCTATTTTGATGCACCTATCAATTATGATTTGTTTATAGAAAACCTTGCTTCTCCCTTGCTCGTTCCGCTTCGTGAGGATATACTCAGCAAGGCAGAACAGTGGGCATCCAATGTTGCTATTATGGTAAGCAACGGACCTTTCGCAGTTCGTTCTTTTAACCCTAACGAAAAGATGGCTCTCCAGCGTAATTCTTATTATTACCGTAACATTGAAAAGGATGCTGATGACAAGGTTGTAAAGCCTTATCGTTTGTATATTGATCTCAGAGCAGATGCAAACGAACAGCTTGCAGCATACAAGAACGGTGATGTGTTCTATAATTCCGAGATCGCTCTTGCTTCAAGAGAAGGTTGGAAATCGAGCGTTAAGACTGTAGATATGCAGAACGTTCACACATATTATTTCAACACAAACAATCCTATTTTTGCAAATGTTGAAGTAAGACAGGCACTTTCTATGGCACTTGACAGGGAAGCTATTGCAGATATAGTGGTTTTTGCAGAGGCAGCGACTGGTCTTATTACAGACGGAGTGTTTGATACATCAAGAAAGAACAGCTTCAGAGAAGAAGGCGGAGACCTTATTAAGACAACAGGTGATGTTGACGGAGCGAAGGCTCTTCTTAAGAAGGTAACACTTGAAGAAAAGTCATTTACTATTATCGTAAGAAATAATGATGTTGATGTTGCTATTGCAAATTATGCAAAGGACGTTTGGAAGCAGCTTGGTTTTGATGTAAAGGTAAAGAAGCTCGAAGCTGAAAAGAAGGTAACCTCCAACGAATACGAAGTATATGTTGATTTGTTTGAACAGGCGTTCAAAACAGGCGATTTTGATGTAGCCGCAGTTGACCTTCAGATGTTTTCGACAGATGCTTTTGCAACACTTGCAGGCTTTGCCACAGATTATGCAGGAACAGCACTTGATCTTGCTGATCCCGATAACGGCGGATGGGACATTAAACCCGGCGTGACAGGATACAACAGCGAAGAATATAACGCTAAGATCGATGCTGCTTACAACGAAAAGCTTGACAGAGCAGTTAAGACAAAGTATCTCCATGAGGCAGAAGAGATTCTTCTTAAGGATATGCCTGTAATGCCCCTTGTGACATTACAGAATGCATACGTTTCAAGTAAGTCATTCAGCAAATTCTCTTTTGATTACTATGGTTGCCCCGTAATGACAAAGGCAAAGCTTAAGAATTATGAAGCTTATACAAACGTAGAAGAATTGGCAAAAGAAGCACAGTAATTGTTGAATATTAAACAGCCGGAGCTACGATGTCTCCGGCTGTTTATGGTTAAACTGAGGAGAAAAGATGATATCTGACAGAGATGATATTAAGATATTTATATTGTATATATTAAACAGTATAGGATATCCTTTGAAGTATGAAGATCTTCACGATATGTCTATCCAAGATGGACATATAACAACTTTTGAGTTTATAGATGCTTTTGATGAGCTTTTGGCGGGTGAGAATGTTTCCAGAACGATGACGTCAGAAGAAGGAAGCGGCGAAGATATAATAACAATAACCGAGAAGGGAAAGCACATTGCGGAGACACTCAACGGAAGGCTCCTTTCGAGTGTAAAAGAGAGTGCGATGAAAAGTGCGTTGAGACTTCTTTCGTTCAAGAAAAAGGGAACGAAGATAACCACAGAGGCAAGACAGATATCGCGTGGGAAATATGAGTTGAAGTGTGCAATAAAAGAGAACGGAGAGGAACTTTTGGAGCTTAAACTCATCTTGGATAATCCCAAGCAACTGGATAGGGTTGTTTATAATTTTGATTCCCGTCCGGAATTTATATACAGAGGCATTCTTGCTTTGCTTTCGGGGGAAGTGGATTATTTGTTGGATTAAGTGATAAAGTGTAGAAAATTACGAAACTTTGTACAAATTTCACTAATATTAAATCCAATTTAATATGAATTTGTGAAAAAACTATTGACAAATCTGTTTTTAGTGGTATAATGTCTTTATGTATTGGTGGAATTAGGGGTAGTTAATGGATAAAAATTTGCTATCGCTGATAGAACTTGCACGGTCAGGAGACGAGAATGCGTTTGCAGATCTGACAGTGATGTACAAGCCGTTGATAGAAAGTATGGGAAAAGCATACGCCGTGAAGTGCGGAAATATTCTGTTTACAGAGGACGATTTTATACAGGAAGCGACTTTGGGCTTTTATTCTGCGGTACGGACTTATAAGGCATCCGAAGAGGTAACTTTTGGCTTGTATGCGAAGATCTGTGTGAGGAATAGACTTGTGTCACTTCTCAGGGCGTCTGCTAAAAAGACAAAGAAACCAAAGAAAGACGGAGATAAACGTAAGGGGTATATTGACCCGGTTTATTCGTTTCTTGAGGAAGAGAATGCCGAGCAGATGGAGAAGAAGATTGAGTCAGTTTTGAGTGCATTTGAGTGGTCTGTTTTCTGCTTGTATGTTCAGAATAAATCTTATAAGGATATTGCCGAAACGCTTGGCAGATCTGTAAAAACGGTTGATAATGCGATATACAGAATAAAAACTAAAATTAAGAATTTACGAGATTTGTGAAAGTATTAACCCTAAAAAGGGAATACATATATAATTTATCCAAATTTAAAGCGAGGGAAAAATAATGTACGAAGACAAGAAATTAGTTTGCAAGGAATGTGGACAGGAGTTCGTATTCACAGCAGGCGAACAGGAATTCTATGCGGAAAGAGGATTCCAGAACGAGCCCCAGAGATGTAAGGCTTGCCGCGATGCAAGAAAGCAGGCTACAAAGGCTAACAGAGAGATGTTCACAACAACATGTGCAAACTGCGGAAAAGAAGCTAAGGTTCCTTTCCAGCCCAGCAATGACAGACCCGTATACTGCAGCGAATGCTTTGCAGCTATGAAGGATCAGCAGTAAGTCGATTTTTGTTTACATAAAAAGATTTATATGTTAGTTTAAAAGCTACACATTGTGTGTGGCTTTTTTTCTTTTTGCACAGAGCAAAAAATGTTGTTTTTTAAAAGAATTTAGAAAAAAATGAGTAAAATGCAAAAAAAATATGTACAAATGAAATTTTTTGTGTTATAATATGTGTATATAATTAGGTGTATTATATTTTTATGCGGATGAGGCATTAACTGATGAAGAATGAAAAGGGGTTCCGTCGAGGAAAAGAGGCGGAGCAGTATGAAGATTGCACAAACATTACTGCGGGTAGAAATTCGGTAAGAGAGTTGCTTGCGGCAGGAAGAGATATAGACAAAATCTTTGTCCAGAAGGGCGAGAAGACGGGGTCTATAACCAGCTTGATTGCCGAGGCAAGAAGCCGTTCTATTCCTGTGGTGGAGTGCGAGAAGGCTAAGCTGGACCGCATCTCGGGCGGTGTTAATCACCAGGGGATTGCGGCGTTTGCGGCAGAAAAGGAATACTGTACTGTTGACGATATAATAAGTTATGCCGAGGAAAAAGGCGAGAAACCGCTTATTGTGATTGCGGATAGGATAGAAGATCCACATAATTTGGGTGCTCTTATCAGAGCTGCTGAATGTGCAGGTGCTCATGGGTTAATAATACCTAAGAGGAAAGGTACTATGCTGACCCAAATAGTTTCAAAGGCGTCTTCGGGTGCAATGGAGCATATGAGGATAGCTAAGGTTACAAATCTTGCTATGACTGTTGACGAGCTTAAAGATAAGGGGCTTTGGATATTTGCTGCTGAAGCGGGCGGTGAAAAGTATTATGAACAGGATCTTACTTGCGGAGCAGCGATAGTGCTGGGAAGTGAGGGCAAAGGTGTAGCGAAGCTTTTGCTTGATAAATGCGATTATGTTATCTCGATTCCGATGTATGGCAAGGTCAATTCTTTTAATGTTGCGGCGGCAGGGGCTGTGATCTTATGTGAAGCCGCAAGACAACGCAACAAATAATTTACAGGCTGTAATGAAAAATCAGATATAGGGGTAAAGAAAAAATGGATAACAAAAAAATTAACGGACATGAATTGAATACTCCAAAAGATGATGAGGTTGGTGAAAACACACCGATGACGGCAGATGATCTCATAAAAAGGCTTAAATCCAACTTGAAGCAGAATCCGAAGCTTCAGGGGGAAGATATATTTGAGAGTGACGTGACGGAAGAAGAGAAAAAGGAAGAGTTTGAAGAGCCTTTGACAGATGAGAGCGAGTCGGTATCGGAGGAGTCTTTTGAAGAAACGGATGAGCCTGAAATCGAAGATATAAAAAAGGTTCTCACACTTGAAGAGGCAGCTGAGTTTGTACAGCCCGAAAAAAATGAAAAAAAGGCATCTATTACTGATTCAATAAAGAGCATTATAGCTGCTATGCGTGCCGAAGAGGAGGGCGAAGCAAAAGGCTTAACTGCCGAAGAAAACGTTGATGCAAAAGCGTCGGAAGAACCTGTTATCGAAGGTGTCGAAGAAGCTTGTGTTGCTGAAAAAGAGTATTCGGTAGTTATTGAAAATTCTTCCGATAAGACAAACGTTTTTAATCCAAGTGAAATTAAAAAGGGAAGAAAAAACAAAAATACCGAAAAGCTTTTTGAGGATAATGAGGCTCCCGCTGTTGCAGAAGCAGAACAGTTGACCTTTAGTATGACTGAGGGTGATCTTCAGAAGAGTATTGAAGAGGCAGAAGCGTTTATTTTTGACAGAGAACATATAGATAACCCCGAAGAAGTAATAAATGACGTATCAAATGTGCCGAAAGAAAACGTGCTCGGTGCACCGGAGACGGAGAATGCAGAATATGATCAGACTGACCTTTGGATTGCATCGGCATTCGGAGATGAAGATGAGCTGAAAGAAAAGTTTGGCGAAGAAGAGGCTCAGAAGATAGAGACACAGCTTGATATTGATGTTCAGGAATATCTCAAGTCTGAGAAAAAGGACGTAAAGACAGTTAAAATAGCTGAAGAATATATAGATCCGTCGCAGAAAAAAGAGATTTTTTCCGCATACAGGCAGGAGCATAAGCTGGGACTTGTAAAGTTGATTGGTTGCTTTATTGTTTTGGTTATTGCATTGATCTTTGAAAACATTGCCGGTTTCGGAGGTGCACTTCCCGGAGCTTTGAATCAGCAAAATTATCCCGTAGTATATATTCTTGCAAGTCTTCAGTTGTTGGTGATTGCAGGAGCTATAGCTTGGGAAGAAATATACAAAGGCGTTAAGGCGTTGTTGGCTATGCGTCCTTTACCCGAAAGTATAACGGCGGTAGTTGCCATTATTTCGGCTGTATATCACATAGCTCATTGTTTTATATCCGAAACTGACCCCAAAGTTGCACTTTACGTTTTCCCTGCTATCCTTTGTATTTTTGTAACCCTTGTTTGCGATTTCTTTAACCTCAGAAGAGAGATATACAGCTTTAATGTAGTTGCATCGAAGCGTATAAAATATACTATAACTACAGTAGCAAACGATAACGCGGTGCTTGAAAACGAGGCGTTTGGAGAGTATCTTTCCGAAGAAGATGACGTATCTATGTTCAGAATAGGCAAGACGGGCTTTGTAAAGGGGTTCTATGAAAGAATGAACTCTTATTCAAAGAGCAATTCTATTATTACTATTCTTCTTTCGATTTCGATTGCATTAGGTTTGGTATTCTTTATAGTATCAACGGTGGTTCATGATGTTAAGTCAGCCTTTTCTTTCGGTTATCTTGCATTTTTGATATCGATTCCGTGTTGTGCATTGTTGGCATTCAGCCTGCCCTTCTACAGAGCATCAAAAAAGGCGTTTGATGATGACAGTGCTATTATTGGTAACATATCGTTGGACGAATATTCCCGTGCAAATACCCTTTCTTTTGATGATAAGGATGTGTTTCCTTCATACGGAGTAAAGGTTAAGAGTATAAAGGTATACGGCGACAGCAGAATTGACAAGATACTTTACAATTCGGCGAGTGTATTTAAGCTTATAGGCGGACCTTTGGCAGATGTGTTTGATACGGCGACTCACGAGCTTGGAAATTCCGAAAATGTTGAGATAATTGAGATTGCGAAGGATGGCATTGAAGCACTTATAGACGGACAGCACGTTTATATCGGAAAGGCATCTTATCTGAAGAATAACGGTTATACACCAATGTCAGAGCCGGATGACGATGGGCTTGAAACAAGCGGTGAAGCGAGTATAATGTATATGGTTTGTGACGATTTTGTTTCGGCAAAGATGTACGTTCAGTATACTATTGATCCCGATTTTGAATTTGCATTGAGAAGGCTCTATAAGGCGGGAATATGCATAGGAATCAAGACCTTTGATCCCAATGTTGACGACAAGCTTTTGGGCAGTAAGGTTAAGATAACAAAATATCCCGTAAGAATATTACGTTGCAAGACTCTTGAGGAGGCATCTGTACCTCAGGACGAGGCGGACAGCGGTATCGTATCCAAGAGCAGTCCAAGATCATTGCTTAATGCTTTTGTTCTTTGCTCCAAGGTGCTTTATGCAAACAGAACGAATGTTACGGTAAAAATTCTTTCGGTTGCATTCAGTGTATTGCTTATGGCGTTTTTGTTGGTACTGGGAAAAGTAACGGCAATTCCTTCTGTATACGTTGTGCTTTATCAGTTGTTCTGGATGGTTCCCGTATACTTGATTTCAAAAATTTATGTATAAAACAGTGGGAGGGAAGATTATTCCCTCCCGATTTTGCGAATGTATGTTTTTTTGGAGGAAAAAATGAATTTGGAGAATGTATTGACCAAAGTTACGAAGCCCGGAAGATATATAGGCGGAGAATACGGTCAGGTTATTAAAGATAAAACGAAAGTGAAAACAAGATTTGCTTTTTGCTTTCCCGATTCCTATGAGATAGGTATGTCGAATTTGGGGATTCGTATACTTTACGGCGTTTTGAATAATATTGAAGATGTTTGGTGTGAGAGGGTGTATGCTCCGTGGGAGGATATGGAAGCTGAAATGAGGAAGAATAGTATTCCTCTTTGGGCAGTTGAAAGCGGAGACCCTTTAACTGATTTTGATTTCGTTGGATTTACGTTGCAGTATGAGCTTTGCTATTCAAACGTGCTCAATATGCTTGATTTGGCAGGCATACCGCTTTTGGCTAAAGATAGGGATGACAGTATGCCCATAGTTATTGGCGGCGGTCCTTGTGCCTACAATGCAGAGCCGATAGCCGATTTTTTTGACCTGTTTTCTATAGGTGAGGGCGAAGAGGCGTTATGTGAGATAGTTGAGCTTTATAAAAAGATGAAAGAAAAGGGTACATATACAAGAAAGGCGTTTTTGCATGAGGCGGCAAAACTCCAAGGCTTTTATGTTCCCGCCCTTTATGATGTGACTTATAACGAAGACGGTACGGTTAAGGCGTATACACCTTTATATGATGATATTCCCGTTAAAATCCGCAAGAGGATTATAAAAGACCTTGACAGCGTGTATTATCCCGATAAGCTTGTAATGCCTTATATTGAGACTGTTCACGACAGAACGATGATAGAGGTTTATAGAGGCTGTATAAGAGGCTGCCGTTTTTGTCAGGCGGGTATGATTTACCGTCCCATAAGAGAGAAGTCTCCAGAGGTGCTGAATAAGCAGGCAAAGTGTCTGTTTGAGAATACGGGATATGATGAGATATCGCTTGTTTCGCTCAGTATAAGCGACTATTCAAAAATAGATGAGTTGACGGACGAGCTGCTTAAATGGACAGATGAAAATATGGTTAGTCTTTCATTGCCGTCGCTCCGTGCCGACAGCTTTACAAAAGAGCTTATGGATAAGATATCGACAATAAGAACGGGAGGTATTACTTTTGCTCCCGAGGCTGGAACTCAAAGACTTCGTGATGCGATAAACAAAAATCTTTACGAAGAAGATTTGCTGAAGGCCTGCGACGTTGCATTTAAAGCGGGAAAGACACAGGTTAAGCTGTATTTTATGATGGGTCTGCCCACAGAGGAAAAAGAAGATCTTGACGGTATTCACGCATTGGCGAAAAGGGTGGTCGATACATTCTACGCAAACCCCGACAGACCTAAGGGGAAGTCGCCTAAGGTTACTATAAGTGCCGCTTGTTTTATTCCGAAGCCTTTTACTGCTTTTCAGTGGGAAAAACAGGAGGACTTGGAAACTTTGCTTGAAAAACAACAGTATATTCTCAGCACTATAACCGACAGAAAGGTTAAATTTAACTACCACGACGCGAAGGTATCAAGACTTGAGGCTGTGTTTGCGAGAGGCGACAGAAAGCTCGGAGCCTGTCTGCTTGAAGGACATAAGGCGGGACTGAAGTTTGATGCGTGGGACGAATATTTTGACTATGAGAAATGGATGAGCGTGTTTGAAAAATGCGGTATTGACCCTGCTTTTTATGCAAACCGTGAATTCGGTAAAGATGAGATTTTGCCTTGGGATATTATTGATATCGGTGTAACTAAAGAATTTCTTCTCAGGGAAAACAAAAAAGCACACGAGTCGAAAACGACGCCCAACTGCCGTGAAAAATGCTCGGCATGCGGTGCTGATTGCTTAGGGGGTGAAAAGACGTGGTGCAATCAAAAACATTAAGAGTGTTGTTTGAAAAGACAGGAAAATTACAGTATATTTCACACCTTGACTTGCTTCGTACCATGCAGACGGCACTCCGCAGAGCTAAGGTTAAGATGATGTATTCGGAGGGCTTTAATCCCCATATGAAAATAAACTTTGCTCTTCCTCTTTCGATTGGAATTGAGAGCGTGTATGAGTTTATGGATATAAAAACCGACGGAAGTGTTAAGTGCTCTGATGTTAAAGAAAATTTAGGTAAGAATTTGCCCGACGATATGAGAATTATCGACGTATATGAGGCGGAGTCTAAATTGACGGATATAAAATATGCCGCATATACCGTATATCTTGACTATGGCGACGAATCGGAAAAGGCGGCTGAAATCGGTAAAAAGATATTTAATAACCCTCTTGTCGTAACCAAAAAGACGAAAAAGGGCGAAAGAGATATTGATATACAGCCGATGATACACAGTGTGGGTGTTTCATGCGAATACGGTTGCGTATCTATAAAATGCGTACTTTGTGCCGACAGTGAAAACTATCTTAATCCATTTTATTTGACAGGTGCTTTGGATAGGGAAATGGGCTTTGAGGCTAAACATAGAAAAGTGTTGCGTACGGGTGCATATTTTGCCGACGATAAGTTGTTTAGGTGAATACGATTTTTTTGAGGTCGAACATTTTGTTCGACCTCTTTTTGAACGTAATGTTTTTTGTGTCATTTCACTAAAAAATAAGAGTGAATTTTGTTGTTGGATATTCACAAAAAAGATTGAATGATAAGCGATAATATGGTAAAATATACCTGAAGATAAAATACAAAAAGAAGGTGTTTCCGATGGTTATAGATGAAGATGTGCAGAATAACCGTATACATAGCTATACGGCTGGTTGTGTATATATGTTGTTTTTGTTGTGCCGTAACCCCTATTTATACCTAAAGGAGACACTATATGAAAAAGACAAATATTAGGTTGTACAAGCTTACAGCATTTATGCTCGTATTATGTATGATGATTTCAATGCTTCCGGCAAATGTTATTGCTTTGACAGACGATTCTGCGTCCTCGGCGGAAAATGAAGCGGCAGTAACACCGATTGCGGAAGAAAAAACATTGACAGATGAGATACTTGAACCGATTATTATATCCGAAGATGTAACAAAACGTCGAGAAAAAGAAAAGCATTTTCTTCGCGACGACGGAAGTTATATAGCTGTATCATACCCTCATGCTGTACACGAACAGGTGAACGGAGAATGGGTGGATATAGAATATGACGTAACAGACGAAGAGGGGGAAATTACTCCCATAGACGAGGATATTAAAGTCAAAT
>JAZOUV010000005.1:0-40234 GCA_045658315.1 Eubacteriales bacterium | reverse complement strand
CTCACCATATAATCAAAATTTCCGTTATTCCCTACGTAAAACAAATCAACCTTTTTGTTTTCAATCAAATCAATCAGAGTCGATAGCAATATCGGCTCTATTTCTTTTGGTGTATCCCTATTTCCAAAAAATGTACAAGATGACATTCTAAAACCCGCCTTTCTGACCAATATAACGGACAATATTTTCTAACAGTATAGCATACAATGATTATAGTTGCAACTAATAGTGAACAATAATTATTGGGAGAATATTGTGGAACAGAAAATAAGACGAGATTTAAATATGGGCGATAATCTAAAACGCCTAAGAATAGCATTTGGTATATCACAAGAAAAACTATGTGCAGAACTTCAACGTCGCGGTTGTGATATAGGAAGGTCAACTTATGCAAAATATGAAGCAGGCGAATTGAACATTAAAGCAAGTATTATTGTTGAATTGAAAAAAATATACAACTGCACTTATGATGACTTTTTCTTGGAGTTATAAAAAACAACACAAAATGTTATTTCTCTTTATGGAAATATATTACAATTGAATATAGTAAGAGTGGGGATTATCGCGGAAAAAAGCTCAGTATAAGACTTTCAAAACTACGCCTTAACAAAGGTGTTTCTGCTCGCGATATGAGCATATCTATCGAGCAAAGTCCGAGCTATATTAATAATATTGAAACGGGAATAAGCTTTCCGTCAATGACAGTATTTTTCTATATATGCAAATATTTAGGAATAACACCTGCGGAGTTTTTTGATGCCGATTCAAAGAATCCTTCAAAAAAAAGAATTATCAAATGAAATAAAAGGATTGAGCAATGAACAACTCGATAATCTTATATCACTTGCAAAAGGATTGAAGAAATAATTTTATTTAATATTATGATAGTATTTAACAAGCTTTGGGAAACCATGAAACAAAAAGGTGTTTCGACATATATGCTACGCGAAAAAGGCGGAATTGACAGCAAGACGGTACGTCGCCTTAAAGCTAACGATAATATTGAAACAAAAACATTAGACAAACTCTGTCTTGCATTAGATTGCAAAATAGAAGATATAATGGAATTTATAAAAGAATAAAAGGTGTTTACTCAAAAAACTACTCCCCCTATGCACTTATATAGAATTAGTAGGCATTTTGTATTGCTTCCATCTAACGAGGGAAACAATATAATGTGCCTCCTTGCTCTATGTTTTAGTTCAGAGGTAATATATATTTTTAAACAAAAAATATACATTCGTTATGCATAAATACACTTTTATGTATTTCTTTTTTTTTCGCTTTTTTCAAACAATAAAAACACCAATTTTTTCAACAAACACAAAAATGCACAAAAACAGGCTTAACAAACCATTCTTTTTGGGCAAAAAACAACTTTTGCCAAGGGTAATTGTAAACAAATTATGAAATCCAAAAATATGCTGTTTTAACCCTTGACAAAACTGCATAATGTGCGTATAATGTATGCATATTCAAGAAAACGCGTGAATATTTATTCACCACATAAAAGGAGTTATATATTATGAATAAAGAAAACATTAAAAAAGTCGTTCTTGCATATTCCGGAGGCCTTGATACATCTATTATTATTCCGTGGTTGAAGGAAAACTACAACAACTGCGAGGTTATTGCAGTTTCCGCTAACGTGGGTCAAGCAGACGAGCTTGAAGGCCTTGAAGAGAAGGCTCTCAAGACGGGTGCATCTAAGCTCTACGTTCTCGACCTCACAGACGAATACGTTGACGATTACATTATTCCTTGCGTTAAGGCAGGTGCTGTTTACGAAGAATATCTTCTCGGTACAAGCCATGCTCGTCCCTGCATTGCAAAGAGTCTTGTAGAAATTGCAATTAAAGAAGGTGCAGACGCTGTCTGCCACGGCTGTACAGGCAAGGGTAATGACCAGGTTCGTTTTGAACTTGCAATAAAGCACTTCGCTCCCGATATGCCCATCATTGCTCCTTGGAGAGAATGGGACATCAAATCACGTGAAGAAGAAATCGAGTATGCAGAAGCACACAATATTCCCCTCAAGATAAACAGAGAAACAAACTATTCCAAGGACAAGAACCTTTGGCATCTTTCACACGAAGGTATGGACCTTGAAGATACAGGCAACGAGCCTCAGTACGAAAAGCCCGGATTCCTTGAAATGAGCGTATCTCCCATTATGGCTCCCGATGCCCCCACTTATGTTACTATTGATTTTGAACAGGGTGTTCCCGTAGCTCTCGACGGCGAAAAGATGACAGCAAAGAACATTATTTTGAAGCTTAACGAAATCGGCGGTGCAAACGGCATTGGTATAATCGATATCGTAGAAAACCGTCTCGTAGGTATGAAGTGCCGCGGTGTATATGAAACTCCCGGAGGTACCATTCTTTACAAGGCACACAGCGTACTTGAAAGCATCTGTCTTGACAAGATGACACTTCACGAAAAGCAGAGAATGGCAATTACGTTTGCAGAGCTCGTTTACAACGGTCAGTGGTTCACTCCTCTCCGCGAAGCTATGAGTGCATTCGTTGACAAGACACAGGAAAAGGTTACCGGTAAAGTAAGACTCAAGCTCTACAAGGGCAATATGATAAATGCAGGTGTTTGGTCTCCTTACACATTGTACAGCGAAGAAATTGCAACCTTCGGCGAAAGTGATTTCAACCAGAAGGACGCAGACGGATTCATCAACCTTTTCGGTCTTCCTGTCACCATTCAGGCACTTGTTAACAAGAAGAACAACGAGAAGTAATAATTAAAACTAAATCAGAATAAGGGGCTGTCAAAATGAGCAGTCCCTTATAGCCTTTTATTTTACAAGGATTTTTAACAAGGAGTGAATTATTCTCTATGGCAAAAATGTGGGCAGGAAGAACAGGCGGCATAACAGAAAAGCTGGCTGACGACTTCAACTCATCAATAAGATTTGACTGCAAAATGTACCGCGAGGATATTACGGGCAGTATTGCACACGCAAAAATGCTTTGTAAATGCGGAATAATTGAAGAAAGCGACAAGGACGCTTTGATTAAGGGTCTCGAGGGGATTCTTAACGATATAGAAAACGGCGTTCTTGACTTTGACCCCGACTGCGAAGATATACATATGTTTGTTGAGCAAGTACTTACCGAAAGAATAGGCGAAGTGGGCAAGAAGCTTCACACAGCAAGAAGCAGAAACGACCAGGTTGCTCTCGATATCCGTATGTATCTCAGAGCAAGAACAGATGAAATAATCGAAAAGACAAATAATCTTATTGAGGCATTTACAAACAAGGCAGAAGAATATAAGAGTGCTATAATGCCCGGATATACACATCTGCAAAGAGCCCAGCCCATTACATTCGGTCATCATCTTATGGCTTACGCTATGATGCTCCTTAGAGATGTAGACAGACTGAATGATTGCAGAAAGAGAATGAACATATCTCCCATAGGTTGTTGTGCATTGGCGGGTACTACCTACGACACAGACAGAAGATACGAGGCTGAGCTACTCGGCTTTGACGCCATAACGCTAAACAGCCTTGACGGTGTATCCGACAGAGATTTCAGCGTTGAGTTAATGAGCGATATCGCTCTAATGATGATGCACTTATCACGTTTTTCCGAGGAGCTTATACTCTGGTCAAGCTGGGAATTTAAATTCGTTGAATTATCCGACGCATATACGACAGGCTCGTCTATAATGCCCCAGAAGAAAAATCCCGATATGGCAGAGCTGGTAAGAGGCAAGACAGGCAGAGTTTACGGAGATTTGATGACACTTCTCACTTCCCTCAAAGGACTTCCCCTCGCATACAACAAAGATATGCAGGAAGACAAGGAGTGTGTATTTGATTCGGTTGAGACGGTAGTTATGTGTCTCGATATAACCAAGGGTATGATAGAAACACTGAAGGCTTTGCCCGACAATATGTTAAAGGCGGCACAAAAAGGCTTTATAAACGCTACCGACCTTGCCGACTATCTTGTAAAAAAGGGGATGCCCTTCAGACAGGCATACAAGATTTCGGGAAGTATTGTTGCCGACTGCATAAAGAAAGAGCTTGTGCTTGAGACGTATCCTATCGAAGAATACAAAAAGCACAGCGATGCGTTTGAAAACGACCTATATACAGAAATCGACCTCAAAACCTGCGTAGAAAAAAGAATAAGCGAGGGCGGCACATCCGTCAGCTCGGTAGAAGCACAGATAAAATACGTAAAGGAAGCACTAAAGAAATGACAAAGGTATTTATAGACGGAAGTGCGGGTACTACGGGACTCCGTATTTACGACAGACTTTCCGACAGAAAAGATATAGAACTTATAATACTTGATGATGACAAGAGAAAAGATAATAAGTACAGAAAAGAAGCTCTGAACAGTTGTGATATTGCATTTCTCTGCCTTCCCGACGATGCAGCAAGAGAGGCGATAACGCTGATAGATAACCCTAACACGGCAGTTATCGACACGTCAACGGCACACAGAACAAACGCCGATTGGACTTACGGGTTCCCAGAAATAGGAAACTTTAGGAAGAGAATTGCAAACTCAAAAAGAGTTGCAAACCCCGGCTGTCACGCAAGCGGTTTTGTGGCTTTAGTCCACCCTCTTGTTAATGCAGGAATAATCAAGAGCGATGCAAAGCTTACCGCATTTTCACTGACAGGTTATTCGGGCGGCGGCAAAAAGATGATAGCTGATTATGAATCCGCAGAACGCTCTCCCCTTCTTAACGCCCCCCGTCAGTACGCTTTGACTCAACAGCACAAGCACCTGAAAGAAATAGTTTCAATATGCAACCTTGATAATGCCCCTGCGTTCTGCCCAATAGTCGGAGATTTTTACAGCGGAATGGAAGTAACCGTCCCCCTGTTTGCCGATGACCTTGACGGCAGTATCACAGATATAAAAAATATGTACAAGAGCTTGTATAAGTCCTCCCTCCTCCATTACGACGAAGACGAAGAAGGTGGATTTATGTCGGCAAGCTACCTTTCGGGCTTTGACGATATGCAGATATCAGTTAAGGGTAATGATGACAGAATACTTCTCATTGCAAGATTTGACAATTTAGGCAAGGGTGCATCAGGAAGTGCCATTCAGAATATGAATATCCTCATGGGTATCGACGAAACAATAGGACTCAAGCTTTCCAAGGAGTGAAAAAATTATGAAGACGATTAATGGCGGTATATGTGCCGCAAAAGGATTTAAAGCAAGCGGTGTTCATTGCGGTATACGCAAGAACCGTACAAAAAAAGATTTATCGCTTATATACAGCGAAACCACAGCGACTGCAGCAGCAACGTATACAACTAACCTCGTTAAAGGTGCTCCCCTTACGGTTACAAAAAATCACATTGCAGACGGCAAGGCACAGGCTGTTATCTGCAACAGTGGTAATGCTAATACCTGCAACGCAAACGGTATCGAGGTTGCAGAAAAGATGTGCGAACTCCTTGCAAACGAGCTTAATGTCAAGGCAAGCGATGTTGTGGTTGCTTCTACAGGTGTTATCGGTCAGCCACTCCCCCTTGAGCCCATTGAAGTTGGTGTTAAACCTCTCGTTGCAGCACTTTCTGAAAACGGAAGCGATGATGCGGCTGAGGGTATTATGACCACCGACCTTGTGAAGAAAGAGATTGCGGTCGAATTTGAGATAGACGGCAAAGTATGCCGTATGGGCGGTATCGCTAAGGGTAGCGGTATGATCCACCCCAATATGGCAACGATGCTCGTATTTATTACAACAGACGTTGCTATATCCGCAGAAATGCTTCAAATGGCACTTTCGGCTGATATAAAGAACACTTTTAATATGATAAGCGTTGACGGCGATACATCAACCAACGATATGGTGACAGTACTCGCAAACGGTATGGCAGGAAATAAAGAAATAACAGCCGAGGGCGAAGATTTTGATGCGTTTATGAAGGCACTCAACTCGGTGAACGTATACCTTTGCCGTATGATAGCAGGCGACGGAGAGGGTGCAACAAAACTCCTTGAATGTTCGGTAAACGGTGCAAAGGACGAAGAAAACGCAAAGATCATAGCAAAGAGCGTTATTTGTTCCAGCCTCTTTAAAGCGGCAATGTTCGGTGCAGACGCAAACTGGGGACGTGTTCTCTGTGCTATCGGATACAGCGGTGCTGATGTTGATATAAACAAGATAGATGTTTCCTTCCGTTCAAACAAGGGTACTATTGATGTATGCAAAAACGGTGCGGGTGTTGAATTCTCCGAAGAAAAAGCAAAAGAGATACTTCTTGAAAAAGAAATTGAAATACTCGTTACAGCGGGCGACGGAAACGGTACGGCACAGGCTTGGGGTTGCGATTTAACTTATGAATACGTTAAAATTAACGGCGACTATCGTACTTAAAAATAAAAATAGGCGGTAATTATGATGGAAAACAAAATTACAAATTTAGACAGAGCCGAAATACTTACACAAGCTCTTCCCTACATAAAGCGCTATAACGGAAAAATTGTTGTAATCAAATACGGCGGTAATGCTATGATTAACGACGATTTGAAAAAGCAAGTTATGGAAGATATTGCTCTTCTCTCCACTATCGGTATAAAGATAGTCCTCGTTCACGGCGGCGGCCCCGAAATAAGCGAGATGATGAACAAGGTTGGCAAGAAGGCAGAATTTGTAAACGGTCTCCGCGTTACAGATAAAGAGACTATGGATATCGCTCAAATGGTACTTGCAGGTAAAGTCAACAAAAACCTTGTAAACCTTCTCGGCACTTTGGGGGCAAAGGCTATCGGTATTTCGGGTATGGACGGCAGGCTTATCGAAGCAAAAATAAAAAATGAAGCTCTCGGTTACGTTGGAGAGATTACAAAGGTAAACGTTGAACCAATTATAGACCTCTTGAATATGGGATATATTCCGGTTGTTTCCACAATAGGCTGCGACAGCGAGGGCAACACCTACAACATTAACGGCGATACTGCAGCAGCTTATATCGCAGGTGCGTTGCAGGCTGAAAATCTTATAATGACGACCGATATAATAGGACTTTTGCGGGACGTAAACGATCCCTCATCTCTTATAACAAAGGTAACCGTAAACGAGGCTAAAAACCTTTACAAAGAAGGCGTTATTTCCGGCGGTATGATTCCTAAGATTGACTGCTGTATTGAAGCTATTATTGAAGGGGTAAAGAAAGTTGTTATTTTGGACGGACGCGTTCCCCATTCTATTCTCGTCGAAATATTGACCGATGAGGGTATCGGAACTATGGTAGTAGGTGACTAATGATGAGTAATACAAAGGTTATTGATAAAGAATACGTTGCAGGTACGTACAACCGTTTCCCCGTTGAAATAGTATCGGGAAAAGGCTCTTACGTATATGACGAAAACGGAAAAGAATATATTGATATGGGTTCGGGTATCGGTGTTACCAGCTTCGGTATTTCCGATGACACATGGAAAAAGGCTGTAACTGAACAGCTCGACAAGGTTCAGCATATGTCTAACCTTTATTATACACAGCCTTGTGCCAAACTCGCAAAAATGCTCTGCGAAAAGACGGGTATGAAAAAAGTATTTTTCAGCAACTCGGGAGCAGAATCAAACGAATGTTCAATTAAGGTTGCAAGAAAATATGCCGCAGAAAAAAAGGGTGCTGAATACTCAACGATAGTAACACTCGTAAACAGCTTTCACGGCAGAACCTTGACGACTCTTTCCGCAACAGGTCAGGAGCATTACCACGAACTGTTCCAACCCTTGACCCCCGGATTTGTTCATACTCCCGCAAATGACCTTGACGCACTTATTAAGACGGTGGAAGCAAATAAGGTTGCAGGCATTATGATGGAAATTATCCAGGGCGAAGGCGGTGTTCTTCCACTCGACGGCGAATTTGTAAAAGGCGTTGCAAAATATGCGAAAGAAAATGATATAGTTCTTATGATAGACGAAGTTCAAACCGGTAACGGCAGAACGGGAGAGCTTTACGCATATATGAACTACGGAATTGAACCCGACGTTGTTTCTACCGCAAAGGGAATCGGCGGGGGGCTTCCCCTCGGGGCTACTATGCTCGGCGAAAAAGTTGAAAACGTTCTCGGATTCGGCGACCACGGTTCAACTTTCGGCGGTAATCCCATTAGCTGTGCGGGTGCTATCAGCATTATCGAAAGAATTGACGAAAAGCTGCTCGCAGACGTTAAGAAAAAGAGCGAATTTGTTTTCAATGAATTTAAGAATATGAAAGAAGTTGAGTCCGTAAGCGGCCTCGGTCTTATGATAGGTATTAAACCCGCAAACAAGACTGCTGCAGACGTTCTTAAGATTTGTATGGAAAACGGCGTTCTCTGCCTTACCGCAAAAGATAAGATTAGACTCCTCCCCGCACTTAATATTCCTATGGGAGCACTCGAAAAAGCAGTAGAAATTATCAAAAACGCAATATTGGCATAACCCTTTTTGAAAAAAGGTTTAAGAATCCAAAAACTTTACCTCTCGAGTTTGTACAAGCTTCACCACGAGGTGTAGGGAGCGACGTCCTCGACGCTCCGCGAAAAACAAACAAATCTGCAAAAACAGGCGGATATGGAATCCACCTACAACATTGTATAAAAACCCATTATTCAAAGTTTTTGAGGATCCTAAGGAACTTTTTTCAAAAAGTTCCTTAGACTATTATACAAGGAGATTATTATGAATTTCAAAAACAGACACTTTCTCAAGCTTCTGGATTTTACCCCTGAAGAAATTGACTATCTTATAGACTATGCAGCAGAATTAAAGGCAAAGAAAAAGGCGGGTATTCCCCACAGACTTTGCGAAGGCAAGAATATTGCTTTAATATTTGAGAAGACCAGCACCAGAACACGTTGTGCCTTCGAGGTAGCGGCGGCTGATTTGGGAATGCACCCCGTATATCTTGACTCTACCGGCTCTCAGATAGGCAAAAAGGAAAGTATTGCCGACACCGCACGCGTTCTCGGCAGAATGTTTGACGGTATTGAATACAGAGGATTCGGTCAAGATCTGGTCGAAGAACTTGCACAGTATGCGGGCGTTCCGGTATGGAACGGACTTACAAACGAATTTCACCCCACTCAGATATTAGCTGACTTTCTCACCATCAAGGAGCACTTTGGTTCGCTGAAGGGCAAAAAACTGGTATATCTCGGCGATGCCCGTTACAATATGGGTGATTCCCTTATGGTAGGGTGTGCAAAAATGGGTATGCATTACGTTGCTTGCTCTCCCAAAGAATACTTCCCCGTTTCCAACCTTATTGAAAAATGCCGCGATATTGCAAAAGAAACGGGTGCCGTTCTTGAGTTTATCGAAGACCCTAAGGAAGCGGTAAAGAATGCAGATGTTCTCTACACAGACGTTTGGGTATCGATGGGCGAACCCGACGAAGTATGGGCAAAGAGAATAAACGACCTTGTTGACTACCGAGTAACAAAGGAGCTTATGGATATCGCAGGGCCTCAGTGCAGATTTATGCACTGCCTCCCCTCGTTCCATGACCTAAAGACATCGGTAGGACGTTCTCTGTTCAACAGATACGGCATCGACTGTATGGAAGTAACCGACGAAGTATTTGAGAGCGAACAGTCCATCGTATTCGATGAAGCTGAAAACCGTATGCACACAATCAAAGCCATTATGGCAGCAACATTAGCATAAAAAACAATCAAAGGGGGCTTTTTTAAAAAAGCCCCCTTTTAATCCCCCAAAAACTTTGCTTCTTTGGTTTGTGCTATACAATAACGTTATATAAAAACAATAGGGCTGTGCTACTTAACAAAGTATGTACAGCCCTTTTAAGCCCTTTTATTCAAAGTTTTTGGAGTCCAGAACCTTTTTTCAAAAGAATCTATTGTTTAAAAAGCAAAGCTTCCCGATAAGGTTTTAATAAACTTTATTGGGAAGCACAAACTCTTTATTCAAAGTTTTTGGAGTCCAGAACCTTTTTTCAAAAAGGTTCTGGTTATTTTTTAAGTTTATTACCTACAACATCTGCGAGGAGTGCTTCAAACTCATCAAGAGAAATAGCACCGAGGTCTTCTCCCGATCTATGTCTAACGGAAATAGTATTGTTCTCGATATCCTTATCACCAAGAATAATCATATATGGAACCTTTTCCATCTGAGCATTTCTTATCTTATACTTCAAGGTATTCTGGCTGTCATCAAGCGTAACTCTGTATTTTGCTTTTGCCAACTTTTCCTCGATCTGCTTTGCATAATCAAGTGCTCTGTCGGTAATAGTAAGAATTCTTACCTGTTCGGGAGCCATCCAAGTGGGAAGTGCACCCGCATATTTTTCAATAAGGTATGCAAGTGTTCTTTCGTAGCAGCCCAAAGAAGTTCTGTGGATTATATAAGGAAGCTTCTTCTGACCGTCGCTGTCAATATAGTACATACCGAACTTTTCAGCAAGGAGCATATCAATCTGAATAGTAACGATAGTATCTTCTTTACCGAAAACGTTCTTATACTGAATATCGAGCTTAGGTCCGTAGAATGCCGCTTCGTCAACACCAACTTCATATTTAACGCCGAGGTTAATAAGAATCTTTTCCATAGTTGCCTGAGCAGTTTCCCACTGTTCAGCAGTACCCTCGTACTTCTTGGTATTGTTGGGATCCCACTGTGAGAATCTGAATGAGCAGTCTTCGAGAAGTCCTACAGTACCGAGGAAATATTTACAAAGATTGAGACAATCTTCAAATTCAGCTTCGAGCTGATCCGGACGGAGCACCAAGTGCCCTTCTGAAATAGTGAACTGACGAACTCTGATAAGACCGTGCATTTCACCCGAATCTTCGTTACGGAAAAGCGTAGATGTTTCGCCAAGACGCATGGGAAGGTCTCTATAGCTTCTTGCCTGATTAAGATACACTTGATACTGGAAAGGACAAGTCATAGGACGGAGAGCGAGACATTCCTTTTCTTCGTCGTCGGGATCTCCCATAACGAACATTCCGTCACGGTAGTGGTCCCAGTGACCCGAAATCTTGTAAAGGTCACGCTTTGCCATAAGAGGAGTCTTTGTAAGAAGATAGTTATGCTCCTGCTCAATATCTTCAACCCAACGCTGAAGAAGCTGGATAACACGCGTACCCTTAGGCAAAAGGATAGGAAGTCCCTGACCGATTTCTTCAACGGTCGTAAAATAACCAAGCTCTCTGCCAAGCTTGTTGTGATCCCTCTTTTCTGCCTCTTCAAGAGCTTTAAGATGTTCCTCAAGTTCGGGCTGTGTAGAAAATGCAGTACCCTTTATTCTTGTCAGCATCTTATTGTTTTTATCGTTTTTCCAATATGCACCCGACTGGTCCATAACCTTAAACGCTTTAAGTGCTTTTGTATAGCAAATATGAGGACCAACGCACATATCTATATAATCTCCCTGCTGGAAGAAGCTGATTACTGCGTCTTCGGGAAGGTCACCAATATGCTCAACCTTGTATTTTTCGCCGCGGCTCTCCATAAGAGCAATAGCTTCGTCTCTGGGAAGAATAAAAGGCTTAATAGGAAGATTTTCTTTTACTATTTTCTTCATTTCCTGCTCAATTTTTTGGAGGTCTTCTTCAATGAGCTTGGTGTCGCCAAGATCAACGTCGTAATAAAACCCCTTTTCATTTGCAGGACCGTATGCAAAGATAGCCTCAGGGTAAAGTCTCTTTATAGCCTGTGCCATAATGTGTGCCGCAGAATGACGGAGTATGTGCAGTTCTTCTTCGGGAGGACATACATCAACTCTGCCATCGTTGTAAATAACCTTCATAATATCACCTATATTTTAAATATTTTTTAATTTTAATTTAACCAAATTTGCCTTTTCAAAAAACAAAACGCCCTTAACGGCAAAAGGCAAAAAGCCTATGACCGTCAAGGGTGCGTATATTCTAATTTTCGCACGGTTCCACCTTGATTTTTCACTTTAAAACCGACTCTTTAACGCAGAGGGACGTCGATGCCTAAAGCTTTTTTCAGCACCGAGGCTCCGGAATGGTCTTCGTAATACCCGTCATAGAAAGCTTCCACCAATTTGCTTTCCTCTCTGTAAGACTGAAGTAAAACTACTCTTTCCTTCAAACGCCTTTATATCTTAGCTTTTGATATTATATCACTATTTTTCTTAGTTGTCAACAGATTTATTATATATCTACTCTGCATCTTTTTTCGCCATTTTTAAATGCTTTTATGTTTTCGACGATGTCGGAAAGAAGCCTTTCTCTTGCTTCATAGGCACCCCAAGCGTTGTGGGGAGTAAGAATAACATTTTTGTTATCCTTGATTTCGTAGAATGGGTGGTCAACACCGAAAGGCTCGGCAGAATAAACGTCAACACCGATACCGCCAATTTTATTGTATTTTATAGCTTCGGCAAGTGCTTTTTCATCACACACTGCACCTCGAGCAACATTTATAAGGATAGCATTTTTCTTCATTTTTGCAATCTTGTCGGCAGAGATAAGACCTTTTGTGCCGTCATTCAAGGGGGTGTGAATTGATATGATATCGGACTTTTCCATTATTTCGTCTACCGAAACTATATCATAACATTCAATCGGCGTTCTCTTGTTGGCAATAACCTTGCAGCCCATTGCCTGTGCAATTCCCGCCACCTTTTTGCCGATAGTACCAAGTCCGATTATCCCCCAAGTCATACCGTCAAGCTCGTAAAAGGTAGGTTCAAGCCTATTGGGAATACCACTTCTTGTATATTCACCCGAAATTACAAAATCATTATATTCACGCAAGTGGCTGACCAGCGACAAAGCCAAGGCCACAGTAATCAAAGCAACACTGTTCGTAGAATAACCGACTACATTACATACGGCAATATTGTTTTCGCGGCAGTATTTTACGTCGACGTTATCAAAGCCCGTAGCGGCAATACAAATAAGCTTTAGATTTTTTGCATACCCCAAATTGCTTTCATTTAATTTAATTTTATTTAATATAACAACATCACAATCAGCAATTCTCTCCTTAACTTCTTCAGGATTACTGTAATTGTAAACGGTAACCTCTCCAACACTGTTTAAAGGTGTAAGGTCTAAATCTTTTCCCAAAGCATCTGCATCAAGCACAGTTATTTTCATATATCTTCCCTCTCATTTGCAAAACTATTATACTGTTATTGTAACACATATAACATACAATTTCAATAAAAAGATATTTAAAAGAAATAACTTTTTAAAAAAATCCCCATAAAAACCACAAAAAAAAAGGAACTTTAAAAGTTCCTTTTTAATTAATAATTTTCAGCTTTAACCTGGAAGTAAGCCTTCGGATGCTCACAAACGGGGCACATTTCGGGAGCCTTCTTACCGATGTGAATATGTCCGCAGTTTGAGCACTGCCAAATTGTTTCGCCATCTCTGGAGAATACAACTTCGCCGTTCACTCTTTCGAGGAGCTTTCTGTAACGGTTTTCGTGTTCCTTTTCAATTCTGCCTACTGCTTCAAAGAGATAAGCGATTCTGTCGAAGCCCTCTTCCTTAGCTTCTTTAGCAAATGTAGCGTACATATCTGTCCACTCATAGTTTTCGCCCATAGCAGCATCGAGAAGGTTTTCGGAAGTTGTGCCTACGCCATCATGGAGGAGCTTATACCAAATTTTTGCATGTTCCATTTCGTTCTTTGCTGTTTCTTCAAAAATTGCAGCAATCTGAACATAGCCTTCCTTCTTTGCCTTAGATGCAAAGTATGTGTATTTGTTTCTTGCCTGAGATTCGCCTGCAAATGCAGCCATCAAGTTAGCTTCTGTTTTTGTACCCTTCAAGTTCATAGTAGTTCTCCTTTAAGTTATATATATTTTAATTATTAACAGCACAGTCAGGACATATTCCCTCAAAAATTATTTCGTGTCCCGTAATTTTAAAATCACAGTCTTTTTCTGCAATTTTTTCAAGCTCCTCGTTACAAGCATATCCGGTATCAACCACCTTACCGCAAACCGAGCATTTAACATGGTAGTGCTTATGCAAAGTCTTATCAAACCTATCCGGACCATCAAGAACCTTTACCCTGAAAACCTCACCTTTGTCTGCAAGGTCGCTAAGCACTCTGTAAACAGTAGCCTTACTGACGTTTGGGCAGTTTTCTTTAACTTTATCATACACAGCATCGGCAGACGGGTGAGTACACGAATTTAATACTATTTCTTTAATCAAAGTTTTCTGATAAGTATTACGTTCCTTTTTCACTCCGTTCCCCCCTTTGTTGTCTCCTTGATGATATTATATCCTAATAAGGAGCATTTGTCAATAGTTTCTTAGAAATTTTTCTAAATATTTTTCAAATAGGAGAAAAAACAAAAAATAACCGTGCATTTTCATAAACACACGGTTAGATTAAGGTTATATCAACTTATGCAACTGTTTCGTCGGGAGCAGCAACAGTTCCCTGTGCATCACCTGTTGTTTTTTCTGATTATGTTTCAGCAGGTTCGTCCTTTGTCTCTGCAGACTCGTCCTTTGTTTCGGAAGAATTATCATCAGCATTATCGGGAGCCTTTGTTTCTTCTTCAACAGAGGTTTCGGGCATTTCGTATTCTACGGAAGCAGCATCCACAAGCTTTTCACAGATAATGTCGGAATAAATCTTAGCCTCTATAGCATTTCTGCCGTTGGTATCTTCATAGTCCTTAAAAGATTCGTACCCTTGTTCTTCAGCAAGAGCCGCCCCTTTCTCTTTGTATACTTCCTCAGTAAGAGTAATATCGTGTTCTCTCACAGTAAGATAAACAACCATTTCCTCTTTTACGGTAGACTTAGCAGACGACAATGCGTAATCAAAGAAAGCGTCAACACTTTCATAACCGCCAAAAGTTGATACCATCGTTTCAAGTGTAACACCGTTATATGCAGCCAACTGCTTGTAGTAGTTTATAAGCTGATCATAATACTTTTTAGTCTGTTCCTTGGGGTATTGGGTAACTTTTGCGGAATTAATGTACTTTTCCCAGAGGAGCTCTTCTGCAATTTCCTTGGATTTTGCATCGCAAAACTCTTTTACTGTAGCATATTCTGTTTTTTCTTCAACCATTTTGTCGGAAATATCAGGAGTGGTAGTTTCCTTAATACTGTTGATCTTTACAGTAAATACAACGTCCTTACCGTTAAGGTCTTCTTTGCCGTAGTCCTCGGGGAAAACGAGGTTAAGAGTAACTTCTTCGCCTATTTTCTTATCAATAAGCCCCTTTTCAAAACCGGCAATAAACTTATTTGAGCCGATAGTAAGGTCAGAACCTTCAGCGGAGCCTCCTTCAAACTCTTTACCGTCAATCTTACCGACGTAATCAATATTTACGATATCACCGTCTTTAACAGCTCTGTCTGTAACGTCAACAGTGGTTGAATACTCTGACGTAACAGTAGAGATTTCTTCTTCCAAACGTTCCTGAAGCTTGTCCTTGTCGAGTTCTACATTCGGGAATTCGCCGAGGGTCAAATATTCCTTAAGATCAAAATCATAAGGTGTTTCTTCCTTGCCGCAACTGCAAAGACAAACAGTCAAAGCAAGGACAAGTATTGCAAGTAAAATGAGTTTCTTCATTGTTTTCAAGACTCCTTTGAATCAATTAAATATTATCTATTATAATAGCACATATTACCAAAAAAATAAACCTAAAAGTTAATATGTTTACAATTCTGCAACATTTTCATTCACACTTTTCTTTTTTATAAAAAATATGGAATTTTTTTTACTGTTTTTATAAAATAACTATAGACAAATGACGGCAAAAAATGTTATAATATTTGTGATTTGAAATAATATGCTTGAAAGGAGCATAAACATAATGGATTACCAAAACATACTCTCGAAAAAAGTTCAAAAGATTCAGCCCTCGGGCATCAGAAAGTTCTTTGATATTGCAGCAGAAATGAAGGATGTAGTGTCTCTCACAGTAGGCGAGCCCGATTTCGTTACACCCAAGCACATTCGCGACGTTGCTATCAAAAGCCTTGAGGACGGTGCTACAAAATACACATCAAACAGCGGTATGACAGAACTTCGTCAGGAAATTGCAAATTACCTCGACAGACGATTTGGCACAAAGTATGAAGCGTTGAAAGAAGTTATCGTTACAGTTGGCGGTTCGGAAGCTATTGACAATGCTATAAGAGCTTGCGTAAATCCCGGCGACGAGGTTATTATTCCCCTCCCCGCATTCGTATGCTATCCACCTTTGGTTGAGCTTGCAGGCGGTACACCCGTTATTATTAACACAACAGAAAAAGACAAGTTCAAGCTTACCCCCGAAGCATTGAAGGCTGCTATTACTCCCAAGACAAAGATGCTCATTCTTCCTTATCCCAACAACCCCACAGGTGCTATTATGACAAAGGAAGACCTTGAGCCCATCGCAGATATTCTCCGCGACACAAACATTCTCGTTCTTTCCGATGAAATTTACGGTGAACTTACTTACGGACGCCAACACTGCTCTTTTGCAAGTCTCCCAGGTATGTGGGAAAGAACAATTATCGCAAGCGGTTTCTCAAAGGCCTACGCTATGACCGGTTGGAGAATGGGTTATATTGCGGCTCCCGCCCCCATCACAACACAGATTTTGAAGCTTCATCAGTATGCTATTATGTGTGCTCCTACAACCAGCCAGTATGCTGCTATTGAAGCTATAAAGAATGGCGACGAAGACGTTAAGATGATGGCAGAAGAATACAACAAACGCCGAGTTGCAATAATTGAAGGTCTCAACAAGATAGGAATTGACTGTTTTGAAGCAGAAGGTGCGTTCTATGTATTCCCCAACATCGGCAAGTTCGGTCTTACAAGTGATGAATTCTGCCAGAGGCTTTTGCGTGAGGAAGGCGTTGCAATAGTTCCCGGTACTGCATTCGGTGAATGCGGAGAAGGCTTTGCAAGAATTTCTTATGCTTATTCCGTTGAGCATATTAAAAAGGCTCTTGAAAAGATGGAAATATTCGTTGCAAAGCTCAAAACAGAAAAGAAGTAATTTACAAAAAGTTTTATATTTATTTGAAAGAAGGAATTTTCAATGAAATTAACCTACACTGGAAAAACAAAAGACGTTTACGCACTTGATAACGGCAATGTAATGCTCAAGTTCAAAGATGACTGCACAGGTAAAGACGGCGTATTTGATCCCGGAGAAAACTCAGTCGGTCTTACTATTGAAGGTATCGGTAAAGCTAACCTTCGTACATCCGTATATTATTTTGAAATGCTTCAAAAAGCAGGTATCAAGACTCATTATGTTTCTGCTGATATTGAAAACGCAACAATGGAAGTACTTCCCGGAAAGGTATTCGGACACGGTCTTGAAGTAATTTGCAGACTTGTTGCAACAGGCAGCTTTATCCGCCGTTACGGTGAATATATTGCAGACGGAACAGTTCTTGAAGGCGGATATGTTGAATGTACATTTAAAAACGACGAAAAAGGCGATCCGCTGGTTACTTCTGAAGGCTTGGCAGCTCTCGGCGTTATGAGTGAAGAACTCTTCAAGTCCATGAAAGAACAAACCCTCAAGATTACAAAAATCGTTGCTGACGACCTTAAAACGATTGGGCTCGACCTTTGGGATATTAAGTTTGAGTTCGGCTACAACAACGGCGAAGTTATTCTTATTGATGAAATTGCTTCCGGAAACATGCGTGTATATAAGGACGGCAAGATCGTTGAACCGGTTGAACTCACAAAGCTTATCCTCAACAGATAATTCCCCCGCAAAAATTCAAATGCTGTGCACATCAAATACGTGCACAGCATTTTTTTATCTTATAAAACTTGTCATAACTCCCGGTTCTTTTTCGGGGAGACCGTACTTTTCCTTGCCGAGAGCTATACTCTTAATAAGGAAAGCCATATTTCTGCCGAGAGTACGCATAGTCTGCAACCCCTCTTCGTCTTTTTGGGCATCGCCGAGAGCTCTTCCGTGAACACTGTTCCAATACTGACTGGACGCTATAGGCATACCGCTTATCGTAAAATATTTATTAAGTTCATCAAATGTCGCGGAACACCCGCCGCGTCTTGCAACTGCAACAGAAGCCCCCACCTTCATAGTCTTGTTAAACTTTGAGCTGTAGAAAAGTCTGTCGAGCAGACAAATCAAAGTACCGTTTGCAGAAGCATAATATACCGGACTTCCCACTACCATACCGTCAGCCCCATCAAGCTTAGCGGCAATTTCATTTACAACGTCATTTATAACGCACTTGCCATGCTCCTTGCAGTAAAGACAGCCCTTACACCCCTTTATTTCCATATTTCCGACCTGTATAGTTTCAACCTCTATTCCCTCTTGCTCAAGAATATTTTTAACCTCGTTCAACGCAATCGAGGTGTTGCCGTTCTTTCTCGGACTTCCGTTCAGCATAAGCACCTTCATATTTATTTCTCCTTTCGTTTTTATAATTATCTTATTATCTACTATAAAATTTTAGCACAAATATTATAAAAAGTCTATAGATTTGAATAACAAAAAAATCTAAAAACAAACAAGCACAAATAAAGCATTAATACAATCTAAAAAGCCCTCCCTTGAGTAATCAATATCATTGAGCAAAAAAAGAGCTAAGTTCAATCGAAACCCGAAAGTCCGTCTGCCCCCCGGATAGTTTTAAGTGCCGCCCCTTCAATTAGGACAGCACTTAAAAATCAGCTCTGTAATTCTTTTATAATATTATCGACCTTTTCTTTGGAAACAAGCAAGTTATCCGTTTTGTCAAAAGATGCAATATAGTTATTGTCGTCAAGATTAAACAACGTAAGAACGAGTTCTGTGTCACCAACGTCAATAGTTGCTTTAGCAACCGTATCGCCCTTTTCATTATCTGTTTTGCCTACACTGACAAGTCCTGTTATGCTATTGAAAACATTTGTAAGCTTGTCGCTGTTTTTGATATCTTCAATGTTGTAGAAATATACGTTATTGCCTACTTCTACTTTAACGGAAACCGTCTCATCGGCAGAAATAGGACAAACAAGCTTTGATTTAAAATCAGCACTCAAGTCTTCAAAAAACGTTTTTCCGTTCAAAAGCTCATAAAGAAGCTCAGAGTCTTCAAGCATAGCGTAATATGCTTCCTTACCGTTTTCGTCAACGCCTTTTCCGACTATAACACTAAACTCGTTTGATTTTGTAACGGTTACACTTGCATCTGTATTATCGGGAGCAATCTCCTCATCATAGCTAACCTTCAAAACGAGCTTTGCGTCTTCGCCAAGTCCGCACATCGAAAGTTTTTCCGCACTAGGCTTAAATGCAATAACATCTCCCAACGAAAGTGCTTCTACCGAGTTTAAAAATTCACCCGCAGCAACGCCGTCAGCGGCAACCTTTACGCCATCTTCACCTACGTAGAAATAGCTGTAGGGCTTGGTATAAAAGTCAGCACCCGAGCTGTTTGTAGTAAGAACAAAAGTCTTACCTCCTACAGTGTATTCAACCGAAGTAACCTTTTCAGCTTCAAATTTCGGAAGCGAACCGGTTTCAGCCATTTTTAGAATATAGTGTACAAAAGGCTGCACGGCAGATTTTTTGGTCATATATATTTTGTCGGCAACACTCGATTTAAAATAATAACACTTCGCGACTGAGTTATAACCACCTATAGTATATACATATTTTTCTCCGCTTGAGGTTTCATAATTAACAACAAAGTCAGGCTCGTCCATACCGAAATCGGCCTCGTTATCAAGGTTTTCGGCAACAAGACGGTCAGCAACAATGTTCGTAAGTGCATTGAGCATATATTCGGGATAGCTCTGAGCAAGAGGAAAATCTTCGTCCTCTGCCCATATCCATTTGTCTCCCTTCTTCTTCAGAGAAACAACTTCTTCACCATACTTATATTCAATAGAAGAAACGCTTGATTCTTCTATTGAGAGAACGTTTACAGAGGTATCTTCCGGTTCTTCGGTGTTCTGTTTTTCCTGCTCGGCAACATAATTACTGTAAAGAACGTATCCGCCGATAAGTCCTGCCAGAACAACCAAAAGAACAATAAGCTTTACTGCCTTTTTCATTATCTACTCCTTCTGCGAATCCATACGACGAAGCCGACACCGATAGCAGCTATGGGAAGTATGATGGTGAAAACTACAGACAAAAGATTTCCCTGTGCTGAAGAAACGGTAAGAAACTCTTGTTCAATGGTCTTTGCGGGAATGGAAATAGCATCTTCCTTATCGCAAAGCCAACCGAATGTGTTTACAAACATTCCCTTAAGAGTACCAAAATAGTCAGAATCAGTATCAACAATCATAGGTGATGCTACCCACACAATTTTAGCTTCGCTTCCGTCTTCGTTTTTATCTGTTATAGCAACTGCATAATCAAACGGACCGTCAATGTCGCCCTCTTCTTTGGCACTTGTCTCACTGTTCAAATTAACCTTTGAATAAGCTTTATCTGAAGTCAAAAGAAGGGGTGTAACTGTTACTGTATCACGGATATCATCACTCTGCTTGATTCCATGACAGTAACCCATAAACATATAATAATTTGCAAGAGGGTCAACTATTTCATGTTTGCCGTACTGAGCAAGGAGTATGGATGGGTACTGCGGATAATGGAGATTGCTATCACCCTCTAACACCCCACCCTCAACAGCAGATACACCGTAGTAATCAAGAACTGACTGCAAATTGGTATGCTCTGCTTCTGCTGTATTGACAAAATATGAAATAAAGAACATTTTCCCGCCTTTTTTGAGATAGTCAAGAAGCCTTGTTGCCTCATCTTCGGAAATATCCTTGTCGGGAAGATTTACGAGTACAGCATCACAGTCCTCGGGTACAGCCTCAAGTGTAGCAAGATTAAGCTCTTTAACATCAAAGCTTTCACTGCCGAGATAACCCTTGTAGGTATCAGAAAGTTCATCTTCTCCGTGTCCGGTAAGTGTATAAATTATCGGCAAAACGTCTGTAGTTACGTAGTTGATAGCAGACGTCATAAGGTTTTCCATATCGAATCCGGTAGCCGACGGCAAACTCTGGTACTGCATATAATAGCTCTCAAGCTGTTCCATAGTTACACCGGGATAATAAATATCTATATTTTGGATAACCTTATTTCTTTTTGCACTTTCAACGATAATACTACCCTCCTCCACGGTCGCTTTATCCCCGGTAAGGAATGCGGGATTCAGTGCGGGGTCAACCTTTTTGACGGTAATTTTACTCGAAAGGTCGCTGTATTTATCAAGCATAGTTTGAATGTTTGTGTCTTCGGAACCGTGCTGCACAACGTAATATACAGTAATATCGTCTTTTATCCCCTTCACAAGCTCAATCGATTGTTCGCCGAGAGAAAACATATCGCTTGAAGACATATCAAGCTTTGTCCACGTTGAAGGCAGAGTGTTGGCAAAGAGGTTTATCATAATAACGATAGCTATTGCAATTACGGATATAAGAACGGAATAACCGCCCGTTTTAAGATATTTTGTATTAAGCTTTAACTTATTCATTTATAAATACCTCCTATCAGCTCCAACGGCGTTTTTCGACTGCCTGTATAGAAAGAAATACAAACAGGAAGCTAACCGAAAGGAAATATATTATGGAAGTCAAATCAAATATACCGTTATAGAAACTTGCACATCTTTCATAGACGGATATCCAACCTACTACTTTTGCGAACAAGCCTTCAAAAGCGGTTATGTTTATTTTATATAAAACAGCGAGAACCACTTCAAAAACTGCCATTACCGCAAGGGCAGCTACGTAGTTTTTAACCATAATATAAACGACAATTCCGAGAATAACGACAAGTACGGTAATCGCAACAAATGAAGCCAGAGAATCCGAAGGAATCATACTTGCTATGCTACCCGAGAAATATATAACAAGCATCGTTACGAAAGAAATAATAGCCGAAACTATCTGATTCTCTGTCAATGCCGAAATAAACATTCCTATAGCCAAAAGGCAAGAGCCCATAAGGAAGAATCCGAGTATCGAGCCAAATGCACGTGCAAAATTAACGATACCGAATGAAGCCAATACAAATGGATATACGCTGATAATAAGCATAGGAACAAGATAAACGGTAACCATTGCAAAATATTTCGCAACTACCGTAGAAGTAACGGATAATGGCAAAGAATAAAGCAATTGGTCTGTTTTTCTCTGTCTCTCTTCAGCAATAATACGCATAGTCAAAAGAGGAGACACGAGCATTACAACAATAGCAAGATTGTCGAGAGAATATGCGATATCCGCAACAAGATAGTTTGAGAAATGATAGAACGTAGCAAAGATTCCCATAAAGAGAAGAACTATCGCAACGTAAAGATATCCGAAAAGATTGTTAAAATAAGCTTTAAGCTCTTTTTGATAAATCGCGAACATTATTCATCTTCTCCTTTCTTGTCATTTGTTTTAACATCAGACGAAAACAATGGCGTATATTCCTCTTCTTCATTTCCACCTTCATTTTCTCCGCCCTCTTCTGAAAGCGTGCTTTCTTCAGCTTCATCAATCTCTTCCTTTTCTGTAAGCTTAAGGAATATATCCTCAAGACTCATACTGCTGTTTGACAGCTCCATAATGGAAGCCTTTATGGAAGAAAGTGCAAAGAACACCTCGGAACGAATATCCGTGTCAGATGTAATTTTAATTTTTACTATTCCGTCATTTTCGGAAACAACGTTGATTTCTCCCGCACCTTTAACACCTTTAAGTGCGGAAAGAATAGTTTTCGTGTTACCCTTAACGGAAATATCAAGAGTATTTCCGGAAATATGTTTGCTGAGATTGTCGGGCGTATCACTTGCGACAAGTTTACCGTCTGCGATAATCATAACATAATCACATATCATGCTAACCTCACTCAAAATATGTGAGCTGAGGAAAACTGTATGCTTTTCTTTGAGTGATTTGATAAGTTCTCTGATTTCAATTATCTGCTTGGGGTCGAGACCAACCATAGGCTCGTCAAGAATAATTATTTCCGGATAACCGATAAGTGCCTGTGCAAGACCGACTCTCTGTCTGTAACCCTTTGATAGATTTTTGATAAGGCGGTTGGAAACATCGGAAATACCCGTCATATCCATAATATCTTCAATTTGTTTAGAAAGCTCCGACTTTTTAACGCCTCTTGCTTTACCGACAAAGCGGAGATATTCGAGTGGCGTCATATCCATATAGACAGGCGGAAGCTCCGGAAGATATCCTATACTCTTTTTAGCTTCCTTAGGCTCATCAAAAATATCGTGACCGTTAATAATAACCTTACCCTCTGTAGCGGCAAGACAACCTGTCATAATATTCATAGTAGTAGACTTACCTGCACCGTTAGGACCTAGGAACCCATAAATCTTACCCGTATCCACTTTAAAACTGATGCCTTTGACCGCAGTATGATTTCCGTATTTTTTTACAAGATTTTGTACTTCAATCAAGTTAATTTACCTCCATATATAAAAGCAGTGATTTTTTCAATAATTATATTTTACATAATTATTTGCATATTTACAATGGATTATTTGAAAATATTATCCATAAAATGAAATTTTTTCAAAGATTTTCATTAAGGTTTCGTGAAGTCTTCACACAACCTTCACAATAGGCGTTTATAATATGGTTTGAATAGGAATAATAATGATGCTTAACTATAGATTTTCATTAGAATTTCATGAATAAAACGCAAAGGCATCATAAAAACATCACATTCAGCATTTATAATAAAGATGAAACCAAAAACAAACTTTATATTTATAAAAAAGGAGAAGAAATTATGTCAGACGAGATTAGAAACGACGGTTATGAAAACGAACAGAAGCCTAAAGCATCAGAACAACCTAATGATGCATCCATAAACTCTACACCGAATACCGAGAAAAGACCTTATTACGAAAACAGAGAAAATCCTCAATATAATCCTCAAGACAATAACGGAGGATATTCATATCCCTCTTACAATACGGGTTATTATTCATCAGCTAACGGAAACGGAACTCCCTCCGGCTCAATGTATTCTTACCCTTCAAATAATCAAGTATATAACAATCCTGCCGAACCCACTCAAAAAAAGAAGAATAAAGAAAAGAAAAAAGGCGGCACAGGGCTTGTTATCTGTTGTATTTTACTGTCCGTTCTCTGCGGTTTTGCGGGAGCATTCGGCGGAATGTATCTGTATAATAAAACATTTAAAAATGAACCTGCCGAAAATGCCGGAACGACCAACACACCCGAAAGCTCAACAGTGCTTTTTGAAGTGATAGACAGAGAGCTTCCCGAAAGCACAACTACAGCAGGCACGGTTGCAACCGTAGCGGCAGTGGCACTTCCATCTGTCGTTGAAATAAGAACAGAGGCAGTAGTAAACAACAGCTTTTACGGTCAGTACGTAACCGAGGGAGCAGGAAGCGGTGTTGTTATTTCTCCGGATGGATACATTGTAACAAACAACCACGTTATAGCCGGAGCATCAAATATTACGGTTCGTTTTACAAACGGCGATGAATATAAGGCAAAGCTTGTGGGAACCGATGCTCAAACAGACGTTGCAGTAGTGAAGATAGATGCAGAAAATCTGACTCCCGCGGTATTAGGCGACTCGTCGAAGCTCATTATCGGTGAGCTTACGGTTGCGATAGGTAATCCATTGGGAGAGCTTGGCGGTACAGTTACCGACGGTATTATCAGTGCCCTTGACAGAGAGATAACCGTGGAAGGCGAAACTATGGTACTTCTTCAGACGAATGCGGCAGTAAGCCCCGGCAACTCAGGCGGCGGTTTGTTTAATGCAAACGGCGAGCTTATCGGCGTAGTAAATGCAAAATCCTCGGGTTCAAGTGTTGAAGGTCTCGGATTTGCAATTCCCGTAAATACAGCAAAAGTGATAATCAAGGATTTGATAGAAAAAGGATACGTTACAGGCAGACCCTCTATAGGTATTGCGATAATAGAAGTTACAACCGATTACCAAAGATATATGTATGGTGTAAGCGACTATGGAGTATATATTCAGAAGGCACTCAACGAAGACCTTAAAGCAGGTGACAGAATTATTGCCATAGACGGCAACTCAGTCAGCACGTCTTCTGATATTAAATCGATAATAAACAATCTTCAGGTAGGAGATAAGACTACTGTAACCGTCTCAAGAAAGAACAAGATCATCGACGTTGAAGTAACACTTATTGATTCCGCAGAAAATACACTTGTATCAGAATAAGTATATTTTGGGATTTACTTGCAAATAGAATAAATGTATTATATAATAATGCTGTGCGGAAGTTTTTTGCACAGCATTGTTAATAGATACGTAGGAGGAGAAAACTGTGTATAAAATACTTGTAGTTGACGACGAAAAACACATTCGTACTCTTATAAGAAAATACGCTTTTTTTGAAGGACACACGGTTTTTGAAGCCGAAAACGGCTTAAAGGCTATTGATATGTGCCGTAACAACGTATATGACATAATAATTATGGATATAATGATGCCCGAACTCGACGGTTTTTCGGCGTGCAGGGAGATAAGAAAGTTCTCAAACACACCTATACTGATTTTGTCGGCAAGAGGCGAAGAATACGACAGAATAAACGGCTTTGAAGTAGGCGTTGACGATTTTGTCGTAAAACCATTCTCGCCAAAAGAGCTTATGCTCAGAGTAAATGCCATTATGAAAAGAGCAAGGAACAATACCCCGACACAGCAAAACGAGGTTATGAATATAGGCGGATTTACCGCAGACCTGACCGCAAGACTCGTATTTGTTGACGGACAAAGGGTAAACCTTTCGCCGAAGGAATATGACTTGCTTTTTTATTTGATCAGGAACAAAAACATAGCCCTCAGCCGAGAAAAGCTTATATGCGATGTTTGGGGATATGATTTTTACGGAGACAACAGAACGCTTGATACACATATAAAACTGCTCCGCAAACAGCTCGGACAGTACGCTGAGCTGATAGTAACCGTGAGAGGAGTGGGATATCGCTTTGAAACACCAAACTGATAGAAAAAGACCATTAAGCACAAAGTGGAAGGTTTTCGGTTTTCTTGCCCTGTTTACGTCAATCATTCTTGTTATTCTTTGGCTTACCCAAACGGTATTCCTCGATGATATATACAAGGCAGTTAAAATGAACGAGTTGAACAAAAGTGCTTCGGAAATAACCGACTGCTTGTATACCAATGCTTTAAATACGAAAGCCGAGGAATTAGCAAGAGAAAACGAGCTGTGCATTTTAGTGCAGGACAGTCAAGGTAAAGCACTTGTTTCTACAGAGGCTTTGCATAATTGCGTTATACACAATATTTCTTACCGAGACCGAGCAAGATTGTATTTAGATGCAAAAGGTATGGGCGGAACGCTTTATGAACGCTTTAAGCTCGATCCGCAGACGGGCGTGTTCCGTTCGGTAGAGGATAAGGAGACAACCTCCGAAGAAAATATTATACTTACAAAATGCATTACAGACAAGAATGACGAAGATATCGTTATTTTTATTAATTCTATTTTAACCCCTGTCAATGCAACGGTTAAGACTCTTAACAATATGCTCAGTTTTATAAGCATTGTGCTGTTAGCTATTGCTATTGTGCTGTCATTTTTGATTTCAAACACCCTTACCAGACCGTTAAAGAAGCTGACAAACTCTGCCAACGAGCTTGCAAGAGGAAATTACGACACCGATTTTTCATCACGTTCATCAAAAGAGGTGTCTATCCTTGCCGACAGCCTTAACTATGCAGCATCCGAGTTAAAGAAGAATGAAGTGTTAAAACGTGAGCTTGTTGCAAATATAAGCCATGACCTGCGTACGCCTTTAACACTTATTACGGGGTACAGTGAGGTTATGCGTGATATTCCGAATGAGATGACTGCGGAAAATCTGCAGATTATTATTGACGAGTCAAAACGCCTTACTTCCCTTGTGAATGACGTACTCGATCTGTCAAAGCTTCAGGCAAATACTTTTGAACTGAAAAAAGAGAATTTTGATATAACAGAGGTAATAAGGGAAGCATCTGTGCGTTATCAAAAACTTGTTGACCAAAACGGATATGATATAAGCTTTATTGCAACGACACCCGCAATTGTAAATGCAGACAGACAGAAAATTCTGCAAGTACTTTTTAATTTTGTAAATAATGCAGTAACACATACGGGTGAAGACAAAAAGGTTTTGATCAAACAAGCAGAAGCGGAACACAACGGTAAAAGATATGTTAGAATAGAGATTACGGATACTGGCGAAGGAATAGACCCTGATAAGCTTCCACTCATTTGGGACAGGTATTATAAGGTAGACAAGTTCCACCGCCGTGCTCAAATTGGTTCAGGATTGGGACTGTCTATAGTAAAATCGATAATTGAGCTTCACCAAGGCTACTACGGTGTATACAGCACCGTAGGACGCGGCTCGACCTTCTGGTTTGAACTCCCCGAAGCCAACCTACTTTCTTTTGAGGAAAGAAAGTAGGCAAAGAAACCCCCGCTTTCTTTCGCAGAAAGCTTGGCAAAGAACTTGCCTAACTTGGTCTGTGCCACTATTCTTTATTTGCAAAAAAATACAGCCTACGGATTTTTTAGTCCGTAGGCTTGTATTTTATCTGATTTCGACTGTAACTTTTTTACCGTCGGCGTTTGCCGCCGCTTTCATAACAGTACGGATAGCTTTTGCAATTCTGCCGTTACGACCGATAACCTTACCCATATCGGGAGCAGCAACACTAAGCGTTAATACAACGCTGTTTCCGTTGTCGTCCTCGATTACGGTAACTGCATCAGGCTCATCGACTATTGCTTTTGCAATATCCGTAAGAATCTGTTTCAAATCCAACATAGTATTTTACCGCAGAAAAGATTATTCTGTGATTCCGGCTTTTTTGAGAAGTGCTTTTACAGTCTCTGTGGGCTGAGCACCGTTACCGAGCCATTTTGTTGCCTTTTCAGCATCAATCTTAATATCAGCGGGATTTGTCAAGGGGTTGTAATAACCGATTTCTTCGATGAATCTGCCGTTACGGGGTGATCTTGAATCTGCAACCACTACTCTGTAGAAAGGCTGCTTCTTTGCTCCAACTCTCTTAAGTCTGATTTTTACCATTTTTTTGTCCTCCAAAAATTATATAAATTAAATTTTTATTTTTTCTTTTTCTTGTTCTTTTTAAGTTTTTTCTTTGTATATCTGTTTCCAAATCCGCCGAAACCGCCAAGCCCGGGTATTCCCTTCCCTTGCGACAACTGCTTCATAAGCTTGTTTGTCTGTTCAAACTGTTTAAGCAAACGATTAACATCTTCAACCGAAGTACCGCTTCCCAAAGCTATTCTCTTTTTTCTTGACGGGGAAATAATATCGGGATTTTCGCGTTCTTTTACCGTCATAGACTTTATGATAGCTTCCATACGGTCTATCTGTTTTTCGTCTATCTTAGCATCTTTAAGGTCAAGTCCTTTAACGCCCGGCATCAATCCCATAAGCTGTTCCATAGACCCCATACCTCTGATCTGCTCAAACTGCTCAAGGTAATCGGTAAGCGTAAACTTTGACTCGCGAAGCTTTTGTTCAAGCTCGGCAGCTTTTTTCTCATCGTATGCCTGCTCCGCCTTTTCAATAAGAGAGAGCATATCACCCATACCAAGTATTCTCGATGCCATTCTGTCCGGGTGGAAAGGCTCGATAGCATCCAATTTTTCGCCCGTACCGACAAACTTTATAGGCTTGCCCGTAACGTATCTTACGGAAAGAACCGCACCGCCTCGTGTATCACCGTCCATTTTTGTTACAACAACGCCGGTAATATCAAGCAGGTCATTAAATGACTGAGCAACATTTACTGCGTCCTGACCTGTCATAGCATCTACTACGAGCAGTATTTCGGTAGGCTCTACTTTTTCTTTTATGTTTTTCAGCTCTTGCATCATATCTTCATCGATGTGCAATCTACCTGCCGTATCAACGAAAACCATATCAAAGCCGTTTTTCTTTGCGTGTTCAACCCCTGCTTTTGCAATTTCAACGGGGCTTATCTTGTCTCCCATAGTAAACACGGGGACATCTATCTGCGAACCGACAACTTCGAGCTGTTTAATAGCCGCAGGTCTGTAAACGTCGCAGGCTACAAGCAGAGGCCTCTTTCCCTGCTTTTTAAAATGTGCCGCAAGCTTTGCAGCATGCGTGGTTTTACCCGCACCTTGAAGACCTGTCATCATAATAACTGTAGGCGGTTTAGGAGAAATGGTTAATTTAGACTGAGTACCGCCCATAAGAGAAATAAGCTCTTCATTGACTATCTTAACAATCTGCTGACCGGGAACAAGGCTTTCAAGAACCTCTGAACCTACGGCTCTTTCGGTTACTTTATTTATAAAGTCTTTAACAACTTTGAAGTTTACGTCAGCTTCAAGCAAAGCAAGCTTGATTTCACGCATACCTGTTTTGACATCACTTTCGGTAAGCTTACCCTTGCTTCTGAAATTCTTAAATGCCGAGGATAATTTATCCGCAAGACTCGAAAATGTCATTTAATGCACCTCCTTAATCAAGCATTTTTTCGGCAACTGAAATTATGCCGTCTATTTCCTCTGAAAGAGAGGGATTCTTCTCTTTCATTCCGTTAAGTTTTTCGATAATATAGTCCGTGTTCTTTTTATTTTCCGAAAACTTGGCAAGAAGTCCAAGTTTGTCTTCCATATCGGTCAATATAGCTTTACACTTATTCAGAGAATCACGCACTCCTTGAGGGGTAATTCCGGTAATTTCGGAGATTTCTCTGAGAGATAAATCTTCATCAAAAGAAAGTGATGCAATTTCTTTCTGACGCTCGGTCAGTATGTCGCCGAAAAAATCGAACAGCAAAGACATATTGAGTTTCTCATCATAATTCATCGCAACCCACCTGTAAAGCAAAACGCTTTACACATTATAACAACAAAATCCCCTTTTGTCAAGGGGATTTTTCTTGTTCATAAATATATTACAATTTATTTTTTCAACTTATTTTGGGCAGCAAGCACACACAGTACACATCGGGTGCCGTTTTGGTGCAAAAGCTCAGCACAGGCACTGGTCATTGCCCCAGTAGTTCCGATATCATCGATAAGCAAGACCGTCTTTCCCTTTATCTTCTCGACAGCCTCCGCTTTAATATAACAGTTATTTTGGGCATTTATGGCTCTTTGTTTCTTATTCAATGTTTTCTGCTCGACTTTTCCGCCGCGATGACCGAGAGCATCCACATAATCAATATCCAACAACTCTGCAAGCTTTATTGCCAGTTTTTTGGCGTGGTCATATCCGTAATGTCTCACCGATTTAGGACTTCTCGGAACATTGACAGCGACAGCTTGGTCAAGTTTATTCTTGTCTATGAGATTATCTGCCATTTCCCTTGCAACAAATTCAAACACATCGTCGTTGTTGCTGTTTTTTAAGGAGTATACAATTCTGTTTACAACACAGTCTCTCTCGGTATGATCATAAAGAGCAAGATGTCTCACACCGTCAACATATTGCTTTCCGAAACCGCAACGGCACTTGGAATGCATCTCAAAGCACCTGTCGCACATAGTCCTTTTGGCTTCATCCCACTCTGCTGCACACTTCGGACACATACTGCCTTTATAATCAAATTCAAGCAGTTCCTTGCAGGCAACACATCTTTTTACACAAACAATCTTAAATAATCTGTCAAAAATACTTTTGAAATTATTCATAATCACTCAACAGTAATTCAAGTCCCGTATACCTCTTTGTAGGTATGTTGGTATCAACCATTTTTTGAACTACCGAAGCCTTTCCTACCATAATAACCATTTTCTGTGCTCGTGTTACTGCAGTATAGAGCAAGTTTCTGGTCATAAGTCGGGAATTAAAATTATACATCGGTATGATAACGACGGGATATTCACTTCCCTGACTCTTGTGTACGGTTATTGCATAGGCGTGCTCAAGCTCATCAAGAAGCGAAAAATCATAGTCAACACATCTGTTGTCATCAAAAACTATTTTCATACGCTCATTTTTTACGTCAATCTCTTTTATGGTTCCTATATCGCCGTTAAATATTCCAATACCGTCTTTTTTCTCATTTTCCCACTCTATATCGTAGTTATTTTTTATCTGCATAACTTTATCGCCTTCGCGAAAAACAACGTCTCTTACTTTTTTTTCTTTTTTTCGTTCATCTTTCGGATTCATAACCCTTTGGAGTAATGCATTCAGCATTTCAGTTCCTGCATTTCCCTTTTTTGATGGGGTAATGACCTGAATATCGTTTACTATGTCTTTGCCGTAAGTCTTGGGCAGTCTGACGGCACAAAGCTCGGCAACAGTACGGGCAATCGCTTCGTCGTCCTCTCTTGCCAAAAAGAAAAAGTCACTGTTTTTTGAAGTAAGTGTCGGATACTCACCCTCGTTTATTGCGTGAGCATTTGTTACAATAAGGCTTTCCTCATCTTGACGGAATATTTCCTTTAATTCAACCGTGTTAAATCTATCGCTTCTTATTATATCACTCAAAACGTTTCCCGCACCAACCGAGGGAAGCTGATCCGAGTCTCCAATAAGTATAAGCCTTGCCCCCGGCTTAATTGCACGGAGAAGTGCCGAAAAAAGCATAGTATCCACCATTGACACTTCATCGATAATAATAACGTTTTCCTCTAACTTCATGGATTCATTTCTGCGGAAAACGGGCATTTTGTCCTGAGAAAAATCCATCTCCAAAAGACGGTGTATCGTTTTAGCTTCCTGCAATGTTGATTCACTCATTCTTTTTGCTGCTCGTCCTGTCGGTGCGGCAAGTGCTATTTTATATCCAAGCTCATCAAAAATTCTGATAACCGCCCTTATAACTGTAGTTTTACCCGTTCCGGGACCACCAGTCAATACCATAACGCCGCTGTTTACCGAATTAACGATAGCCTTTTTTTGCATTGCAGCATATTCTACCCCGAATTCATTTTCTATACGCATTATCATTCTGCCTATATCCGAGGTTTCTATTTTCAAGCAGAAGTTGTCCAACATTTGAAGCTTTTCCGATACATATTTCTCTGATTCGTAATAATATTCGAGATAAACACACTTTCTTCCGTTATACTTCTTTTGAATAAGCTCTTTATCCATAATCAATTCTTCTATGGCATTAGTTGCTGTATCTTCATCGGTATCAAGCATACGGCATGTTGCAGGTATAAGCTTGTCCATTGGAATAAACATATGTCCGTTTTGGACTCCATTATAGAACAGAACATATTTCACTCCTGCCCTGACACGCTCTTCTTTATAATTATCAACACCAAGACTCTTGGCAACTTTGTCAGCCTTTTCAAAACCGATTCCGTAAATTTCATCACAGAGAATGTAGGGATTTCTTTTTATTACGTCAATTGCACCGCCGCCCCATTTTTTATATATTTTTACTGCGGTGGCAGGTCCAAAAAAGTCCCTGCAAAACATCATAACAGCTCGAAGTCCAAACTGTGCCTTAAAGTCATCGGACATGGCCTTTGCTTTTTTTAGTGATATTCCCGGTATCTCGGCAAGCCACTCGGGGTGGTTTTCGATAACATCGAAACTATCCACCCCATACTGTCCTACTATCTTTAAAGCAATGGAAGGCCCAATACCTTTAATCGCACGAGATGACAGATATTTTAAAATTGCATTTTCAGATGCAGGTAACTCTTTTTCATAGTAATCAACACGAAACTGTCTGCCGAAGTTTTGATGAAGAGTCCATCTTCCGACAGCTTTTATCATTTCGCCTGCACCTAAAAAAGGCATTTCTCCAACCACAGTAAACAGCTCGTCATTTTCGGTTGCTATCTCACATACCGTATATCCGTTTTCTTCGTTTTGGTATATTATGTGTTCAACGGTTCCCGCAATTTCGGCTTTGTCATCGTTCAGTTCACTTTTAGTAAAATTGTCGCTCATATCCGTCTATCCTTTCCGCACGGTAAACAACAGTTCCCGATGCTTTTTCCTGTATTTCTTTGAGAATACTATCCCCTGAATCACATTCTACCAATATTATAACATGACTTCTCCCCAAAAAGGCCTTTTTTGCAAAAAAAATTTCAGAAAAATTATTATTATTTTCTTTTGTCATATATGCCAAGCAAATTTTCGATTTGTTTCTGCAGAATAATATGTAAACCAAATTTATATATAAGCAATATCCGCCGTAAACAGCAAATAATGCCAGTATTATATCTAAAAGAGTACTTAACATAGGAATCCCCCTTATTCACATAATATGCAATAAGGGGGACTAATGTTCAATTAGCAGTTTTATATAAATTTCTTAATTTGCTGAGCAATATCAAGTCTTTCCCAAGGAGCATTAATGTCTTCTCTGCCCATGTGTCCGTATGCAGCAACCGGACTGTAGATAGGACGGCGAAGCTCAAATCTCTCGATAATCGCCGAAGGTCTAAGGTCAACGAGCTCCGTTACAATTTCAGAAATTCTCTCTTCGCTTATCTTACCCGTACCAAACGTATCTATCATAACCGAAAGGGGCTTCGCAACACCGATAGCATACGCAATTTCAACCTCACATTTGTCTGCAATTCCCGATGCTACGATGTTTTTAGCGATATAACGTGCAGCATAAGCCGCGGAACGGTCCACCTTGGTGGGATCCTTGCCCGAAAAAGCTCCGCCGCCGTGTCTTGCATAACCGCCGTATGTATCAACAATAATCTTTCTGCCCGTAAGCCCCGAGTCTCCTGCAGGTCCGCCTATAACAAATCTGCCCGTAGGATTTACAAAATATTTTGTATTTTCGTCAAGCAATTCTGCTGGAATAATAGGCTTAATAACTCTCTCAATGAGGTCATTTCTTATCTGTTCCTGAGTTGCCTCCGGGTCATGCTGTGTAGAAATAAGAACAGTATCAACGCGAACCGGCTTATCATCTACGTATTCTACAGTTACCTGTGTTTTGCCGTCGGGACGGAGATAGGTTAGCAAACCTTCTTTTCTAACCTTGGTAAGCTGCTTTGCAAGTTTGTGAGAAAGAGAAATGGGCATAGGCATAAGCTCTTCGGTTTCGTTACAAGCATAACCGAACATCATACCCTGGTCGCCCGCACCCTCGTTAAGATTGTCGGAAATTTCGCCTCTCTTAGCCTCTTCGGACTCATTTACACCCATAGCAATATCGGGAGACTGTTCGTGGATAGAGTTTATAACCGCACATGAGTCGTAGCTAAAACCGTAATCCGACTTCGTATAACCTATTTCCTTAATTGTATTTCTTACGACAGACTGAATATCTATATGAGCCTTAGTCGTAATTTCACCCATAACCATAACGAGACCTGTTGTAACCACCGTTTCACAAGCAACTCTTGATTTGGGATCCTCTTTGAGCATAGCGTCAAGCACAGCGTCGCTTATTTTATCGCAAACCTTGTCGGGATGTCCCTCTGTTACCGATTCCGACGTAAACAAAAACTTCTTCATTCTTTTTCCTCCATATAACAAAAGATTATAGTAAACAAAACAAAAACCGCCTCGAAAGAAGCGGCAAAAATTAACCTCATCTTTCGGATATTTCCGCAGGATTTGGCACCTTGACTAAATTACAGGTTGCCGTGGCATCATAGGGCCTGTCCCTCTGCCACTCTTGATAAGGGAATATTCAATTAAATAACATTAAATATTATATACGATACGTCGGATTTTGTCAACCTTTTGCACTAAAAAGATCAAATCTTCCTTCGAGTCCGTAAATTATGATAATTGCACCTATTGCAAGTACAACTAATGCACCAACCGCAAGCAACACTGACTTTGCACTCTTCATATTGGTTTCGTGCTTAGATATGGGCAGCATTCTTGTCTTACGAAGTATCTGAGTAACGGGCTTGTATATCAAAAGCATTACGCCCGCATTCATCAAACCTTTACTTAAATTAAACGGGAACAACAGAGTAGGAATCATACCCACAATTTCTGTTCTCGATGCACCCGTGTATAAAGGGGTAATTATAATATTAGCAAGTGACATTACGACGATTACAGATACTACCGAGATTACAGCAGCAATTATTGCTCCCGAAAAAGATCTCTTATATTTATATACCAAACCGCACGGAACGAGGAACGAGACACTTGAAAGAATGTCCATAATCAGTCCGTAGATACCCGTATCACCAACCGTAACCGATTCAAGTACAGGCACAAGAATACCACAGGCAAAACCTGCAATAGGACCGTATAAAAATGCACCAACCGACATAATTGCATCCTTAAAGTCGAATGTCAAAAATCCAACGTTAAATCTGAAAAAAAAGATTGCAATAAAACCAAGTGCACATATCATCGACAGTACAGTCAATTTTTTTATTTGATTTGTTTTCATAATTACCTCACTCAAATATAAAAATAAATGCCCTCCGCTTGTCGGAGAGCATAATTATAACATAACAACATTATAACCATTCTTCTTTCATCCGGACTGTAACCGTCGGCTTTGGAATTTCACCAAATCAACCGTTTTCTTAAAACACGAAAACGGCTCGCGGGCTGTACCGCCGGTGGGGATTTCCGCCCCGCCCCGAAGCTGTTGTTATTATTATATGCGTGTTATATCAAATTGTCAAGTACTATCAAGCAAAAAAACAGACAGAGTAAAAACTCTGCCTGCTTTTTGTAGAAATATTTTTTAAATATTATCTTTAAAAATTATTCAATGATTTCGGAAACAACGCCGGAACCAACTGTTCTACCACCTTCACGGATAGCAAAACGGAGACCCTTTTCGATAGCTACGGGAGTGATAAGTTCAACAGTCATGTCAACGTTATCACCGGGTTTGCACATTTCAACGCCTTCAGGAAGGTTGATAATACCGGTCACGTCTGTTGTTCTGAGGTAGAACTGAGGTCTGTAACCGGAGAAGAAGGGCTTCTGACGTCCGCCTTCTTTTTCTGTAAGGATATAAACCTGACCAACAAACTTGGTGTGAGGCTGGATAGAACCGGGCTTACAGAGAACCTGTCCTCTTTCGATTTCGTTCTTTGCAACACCACGAAGAAGAAGACCTACGTTGTCGCCTGCTTCAGCCTGATCGAGAAGCTTGTGGAACATTTCAACACCAGTAACAACAGTTGTCTTGTTTTCAGCTGCGAGACCAACGATCTCAACAGTGTCAGAAACCTTAACTGTACCACGTTCAACTCTACCGGTAGCAACTGTACCACGACCGGAGATAGAGAATACGTCTTCTACAGGCATAAGGAAGGGAAGGTCAGCCTGTCTGTCGGGAGTAGGAATGTATTCGTCAACTGCTGCCATGAGTTCCATGATAGGAGCATATTCGGGAGCGTTGATGTCTGTGTTTGTGGATTCAAGAGCAGTTCTTGCAGAACCACGGATGATAGGTGTGTTGTCACCGTCGAATTCGTACTGAGAAAGGAGATCACGGATTTCCATTTCAACGAGTTCGAGAAGTTCTTCGTCATCAACAAGGTCTGTCTTGTTCATGAATACAACGATCTGAGGAACGTTAACCTGACGAGCGAGGAGAACGTGCTCACGAGTCTGCTGAAGAGGACCGTCAGATGCAGCAACAACGAGGATAGCACCGTCCATCTGAGCAGCACCGGTGATCATGTTTTTAACATAGTCAGCGTGTCCGGGGCAGTCAACGTGTGCGTAGTGACGATTATCTGTCTCATACTCAACGTGTCTTGTGTTGATTGTGATACCTCTTGCTCTTTCTTCGGGAGCGTTGTCGATCTGATCGTATGCCTGGAACTCGATCTTATCGTTGTTGAGAGAAAGTGTCTTTGTGATAGCTGCTGTAAGAGTTGTCTTACCGTGGTCAACGTGGCCGATAGTACCAATGTTGACATGGGGTTTCGTACGTTCAAATATTTCCTTTGCCATTTTAGTTTTCCTCCTAAAATATTACTTATTTTGATCTTTCATTCTTGCGGAAACCAATGTTTCCATAATTGATTTCGGAACTTCAGCAAAGTGGCTGGGCTCCATAGAGTACTGACCGCGTCCCTGTGTCTTGGAACGGAGGTCTGTTGCGTAACCAAACATTTCGGACAGAGGTACGAATGCCTTAATTTCTTGTGCACCCGATACTGCTTCCATAGACTGAATCTGACCACGTCTTGAGTTAAGGTCGCCGATTACATCGCCCATGTAATCTTCGGGAGTTATAACAACTACCTTCATTACAGGCTCTGTAAGAACGGGATCTGCCTTCTTCATCGCATCCTTGAATGCCATAGAACCGGCAATCTTAAACGCCATTTCAGAAGAGTCAACTTCGTGGTAAGAACCGTCTTCAAGGGTAATCTTTACGTCAACAACGTTGTAACCTGCAACTGTACCTGTGAGCATAGCACCCTGGATACCTGCATCTACTGCGGGGATATATTCCTTAGGAATAGCACCGCCGACAACCTTGTTAATAAATTCATAGCCCTTGCCGGCTTCATTAGGTTCAATAGTAATTTTAACGTGACCGTACTGACCTTTACCACCGGACTGACGAGCGTACTTCGTATCGGAGTATGCAGACTTTCTGATGGTTTCTTTGTAGGAAACCTGAGGCTTACCTACGTTAGCTTCAACCTTAAATTCGCGAAGCAAACGGTCAACGATGATCTCAAGGTGCAATTCACCCATACCGGCAATAATTGTTTGTCCGGTATCATCATCTGTATAAGTTCTGAATGTGGGGTCTTCTTCAGCAAGCTTTGATAAAGCAATACCCAATTTCTCCTGACCTGCCTTGGTCTTAGGCTCGATAGCAACACGGATAACGGGATCCGGGAATTCCATCGATTCAAGGATAATAGGATGCTTTTCGTCACAAAGTGTATCACCTGTTGTTGTATTCTTAACGCCTACAACAGCTGCGATATCACCTGCATAGCACTTGTCTATATCCTGACGGTCATTGGAGTGCATTTGAAGAATACGACCGAATCTTTCCTTTGCACCCTTAGTAGTATTGTAAGCAGTTGAACCTGTTTCAATAACACCGGAGTAAACACGGAAGAAACAGAGCTTTCCTACGAAGGGGTCGGTCATAATCTTGAATGCAAGAGCAGCAAAGGGTTCGTCATCAGAAGAAGGACGAGTTTCTTCCTGCTGAGTATCGGGGTTAATACCACCGATATCGGGAACGTCAGTAGGTGCAGGCATGTAATCGATAATAGCATCGAGGAGCTTCTGAACACCCTTGTTCTTATAAGAAGTTCCGCATACAACGGGAACTATCTGGTTTGCAATAGTAGCTTTACGAATAGCAACCTTAAGCTCTTCTACAGTGATTTCTTCATCATTGAAGAACTTGTCAAGCAACTTATCGTCTGTTTCAGCAACAGCTTCAATAAGCTTTGCACGGTATTCCTGAGCCATTTCAAGCATGTCTTCCGGAATGGGTTCGACACGCATATCTTTTCCTAATTCATCGTAATATACGTCAGCTTCCATATTAAGAAGGTCGATGATACCTCTAAAAGTATCCTCAGCACCGATGGGGAGCTGAATCGGCACAGCGTTCGCCTTAAGTCTTTCATGCATCATGTCAACAACACGGTAGAAGTTTGCACCCATAATATCCATCTTGTTAACATATGCCATACGCGGTACGCCGTATTTATCAGCCTGACGCCAAACGGTTTCAGACTGAGGCTCAACGCCGCCCTTAGCACACAATACTGTTACTGAACCGTCGAGAACTCTGAGCGAACGCTCAACTTCAACAGTAAAGTCAACGTGTCCGGGAGTATCAATGATGTTGATACGGTGGTTCTTCCAGAAACATGTTGTAGCAGCAGAAGTAATTGTAATACCTCTTTCCTGCTCCTGAACCATCCAGTCCATCGTTGCTCCGCCGTCGTGTGTTTCACCCATCTTATGAGTCTTACCTGTATAGAACAGGATACGCTCTGTAGTGGTTGTCTTACCGGCGTCGATATGTGCCATAATGCCTATATTACGTGTTTTTTCAAGTGTATATTCTCTTGGCATTATAATATCTCCTTAATTTTATGCGGCATTAATATCTGTAATGTGCAAAAGCCTTATTAGCTTCAGCCATTCTGTGTGTTTCTTCTTTCTTCTTGAAAGCACCGCCTGTGCTGTTGATTGCATCCATAATTTCGTTTGCGAGTCTTTCAGCCATTGTCTTCTCGCCACGAGTTCTTGAGAATGCTGTCAACCAACGAAGGCCGAGTGTCTGTCTTCTTTCTGCTCTAACTTCCATAGGAACCTGATATGTTGAACCACCTACACGGCGAGCCTTTACTTCAAGTACAGGCATAACGTTTTCCATGGCAGCATTGAACTGTTCGAGTGCGGGCTTACCTGTCTTTGCTTCTACAGCTGCGAAAGCCTCGTAAACGATCTTCTGAGCAACGCCCTTCTTACCGTCCAACATAATGTTGTTGATAAGCTTTGTAACCAACTTTGAGTTGTACAAAGGATCGGGCAATACATCTCTCTTAGCAATTTTACCTCTTCTTGGCACGGATCTTCCCTCCTTCATAAATAATAATGAATTCATAGGTACTCGAAGAATAACTTCGTACATGCTTTTTCCGAGGCGGTTAAATATTTATATATAAATAAGTACCGGTCATTCGGATAATCGCAATGACGATATTCATGTGTTACCTTAAAATAAAATGTGGTACAGAGTCTTACTTAGGTCTCTTTGCACCGTACTTGGAACGGCTCTGCTTGCGGTTTGCAACGCCCTGAGCATCCAAGCTACCTCTGATGATGTGATAACGCACACCGGGGAGGTCTCTAACCCTTCCGCCTCTGATGAGTACAACCGAGTGTTCCTGAAGGTTGTGGCCTATACCGGGGATATAAGTCGTAGCTTCAAGACCGTTTGTCAAACGTACTCTCGCAATTTTACGGAGAGCTGAGTTAGGCTTCTTAGGGCTTGTTGTAGAAACTTTGGTGCATACACCACGCTTCTGAGGAGCACTGAGGTCTGTAGGAGCGTTCTTAATGGTATTGAAACCCTTCTGGAGAACGGGAGCCTTAGACTTGTATGTCTTCTCTGATCTGCCCTGCTTTACTAACTGGTTAAAGGTTGGCATATTCTTCCTCCTTCTTCAATTTTTCTACTCATAAATGGGCATAACTATGCCTATGCATACGTAGATACAATAGATTATATCACCACTTTTTATAATTGTCAACAAGCTTCTATTTTATGCAAAATTTTCTATGTTTTGCACAATTTTCTTTTTATTTTATCTACAATTATACACAAATCACCCATT
>JAZOUV010000004.1:0-27647 GCA_045658315.1 Eubacteriales bacterium | reverse complement strand
TGGCGCAGAGAGAGAGATTCGAACTCTCGGAACGGTATTAGCGTTCACACGATTTCCAGTCGTGCGCCTTAGACCAGCTCAGCCATCTCTGCATACATATTTATTAATATTTTTCTTCGGCAAGCTCCGTTTTGTCCGGAGCCTGCCAAAGTCAATATACTTTTTTCGTAAACTTAATTACTTAAGTTCAACAACAGCACCAGCTTCTTCGAGCTGCTTCTTGATGCTTTCTGCCATATCCTTGGGAGCTGCTTCCTTAACTACCTTGGGAGCTGCTTCAACAAGATCCTTAGCGTCCTTAAGTCCAAGACCTGTGATTTCACGAACTGCCTTGATAACGTCAAGCTTCTTAGCGCCTGCTTCCTTAAGTACTACGTCGAATTCTGTCTTTTCTTCAGCTGCTGCTGCAGCGGGAGCTGCTGCACCTGCTACTGCTACGGGAGCTGCAGATACGCCGAATTCTTCTTCAACCTTCTTTACGAGGTCTGCGAGTTCAAGAATTGTAAGGGATTTTAATTCTTCTATGATATTTTCAATGTTTGCCATTTTGTTTTACCTCCAATATAAATATTATAATTGTTTCTTTTTTGTGTTTGAAGCTTTGGCTTAAGCTTCTGCTGTTTCTGCTGCGGGTTCAGCCGCACCTTCGCCATTCTTGTCGATAATTGCCTGCAATCCAAATGCAAAGCCGTAAAGCGGAGACATAAGGCTGCCAATAATACGTCCAATGAGAATTTCCTTTGATGGAATTTCTGCAAGGGCAAGCACCTGGTCCTTGTCCATTACTTCACCGTCAAGGAAACCTGCTTTAATCTCAAATGTTTCGATCTTGTCTGCATATTCCTTAAGAATCTTTGCGGGAGCAATGGGATCTTCTGAGCTGATTGCGATAGCTGTCATTCCTTCGAACTGCTCCTTGAGTCCTTCAAGTCCTGCTTCTTCGCACGCTCTTGCTGTCAAAGTGTTCTTGTATACTTTATATTCAACATTGGCTTTACGGAGTTCTGCACGGAGCTTTGTATCGTTCTCAACTGTGATACCGGAATAGTTTACTACTACACCTGCGGTCGCATTCTTCAGCTTTTCTGAAAGGTCAGCAACAACTGCTTTCTTCTGTTCCAATATTTTTGCGCTCGGCATGGTTTTCACCTCCTGAATCAAAAAATGCTTTCTTGCAGCGTTCACAAAACACACCGACAGAAAGCAAACCAATTCATATTCAAATAAATTCGATTGTTTTCATCCTCGGCAGGATTTACTGTGATACCTGCTGTCTTTAGATTACCCATGTATACTACCACATTATCTCCGATATGTCAACCCCTTTTTTGAAAAATTTTATTTTTTATTCTCTTTATCCTTCCACCAAACAACACGACAACTCCCGAAAGCGTCATAAGCCATCCAAAAAGCCTTCTTATCAGAAGCGGGTCAAGTGCCGCCGCTGTCCTTGCCCCCAGGTATGCACCCACAACACCCACACCGATAACCCATAATGCAAGTCTCCACTTTATTTCTCTCTTTTTTATATGATATAAAAGCGACGAGCTTGCGGCAAACACAAAAAACACCAAATTTATTCCCTGTGCCTCGAGCTGTGCCATATCCTTCACAAAAACAAGATACAAAACCAAAAGTCCTCCGCCGCCGACTCCCATCCCCGCCAAAGCCGCTATCATAACCCCTATTACAAAATCAAACATAATTCCTCTCCTTTAAAAAAGCCCCGCCATATTCGCCCCCGCCACTATCAGTAATACGGCGAATATTCTTTTCACAATTTTTCCGTTAAGCTTGTCAAGCAAAAAAGCCCCCATAACTCCACCGGGTATCGCCGCCAACCCATAACGCACACTCTCAGAAAAATTAACAGCTCCCTTTCTTGCGTACACAAACAGGGATACAAGAGAGAGTGCTAATGTTACTGTAAGCGTAAATGCGTATATATCCTTGTTTTTCTCCCCTTTCAACATATAATTTAATGCAAAAATAAGCACTATTCCGCCTCCCGTTCCGAGTAACCCGTTTATAAACCCTGCAAAGCTTCCTGTAAATATTATCGGTATAATGCCGGTCATTTCTTAATTCTCCTTTTTTATTGCGATATCTATTGTAATTTTCTGACTTATATGTTATTATATATTAAATATAATCTAATTTAGGAGTAGCGATATGAATATATTTTTGGCAATTTTATACGGTATAATTCAGGGAATAGCAGAGTTTCTCCCCATTTCAAGCTCGGCACATTTAGCCATAGCCCATAATATGTTTGGTATGGAGAATCTTGAAGCTTCCTATTTTACTTTTGATATCCTTCTTCATTTCGGCACACTTGTCGCCGTTTTCATTGTATATTACAAAGATATATTCGCTCTCGTCCCCGCCGTTTTCACAATGCTCGGAAAAGTATTTAAGGGCAAATTTAAATTGTCCGAATATACGGAAACCGAAAAATTTGTTATATACGTCATAATAGCAACTCTTCCCCTCTTCGTCGGCGTATTGTTTAAAGACTACGTTGAGTCGCTTTCAAGCTACACAAAGATAATAGGCTGTATACTTCTTTTCAACGGTGTGGTTCTTTTCATATCCGACAAGCTCGAAAAGGGAACTATATCACTCGATAACACAAAGCCACGCCACGCTCTTTTTATAGGTCTTTGCCAAATGTGTGCTCTTGTTCCCGGTCTTTCGCGTTCAGGTTCTACCATAACAGGCGGCTTGTTTATGGGTTTTAAGCGTGAGCTTGCCGTTAAGTTCTCGTTTATTATGTCTATCCCAGCCATACTCGGTGCAAACGTACTTTCTTTAGCTGATATCGCCGAAAACCCAATTGCTTCGTCGGATATCATTCCATATATTGCAGGAACAATTGCCGCCGCCGTTGTAGGAATACTCGCGATGAAACTGCTTATTTACATATCCAAAAAATCCAACTTCAGAATGTTCTCGTATTATTGCTGGGCAGTCGGACTCCTTGCAATAATATTCGGTTAAAATAATACAGACTACCAAAACAAAAGAGGAAAAAATGGCTACTTACAAATACAAAAAAGTAAATACGAAAAAATCGGCTCCCCAAATGTCAAAAAAAGATACTCCGAAAAAGAATACCAAAGAACAGCCGGAAAACAAGTCGGTAAAAAAACAGAAAGCTCCAAGCAACCCCAACAGCATATTGAATCAGATACTCCCGTATGTATGGGGCTTACTCGGTTTTGCAATTGCGTTTTGTCTTATATTTACCGAACATTCAGGCTTTATCGGTATGAAAATAGTAAAGCCTCTGCTTTGCGGTTTGTTCGGGATAGGTGCCGCATCAATTCCACTTCTTATAATAATCCAAGCTTTTCTCTGGAAAAAAGATATTGAAACCGATACGGTATTCTTCAAGGTTCTTTCTTCCTTGTTCGTTTTGATTTCGTGCTCGGTATCGTTACACACAATATTTACAGCGGCTTCCACATTAAATCCCGCTACATTATGGACTGACGGTCTTGCGTGGAGGGGCGGCGGAATTGTCGGCGGTTTTATTTCATCTTTATTCGTAATGGGTATAGACAAGCCCTTGACTCTTTGCATATTTATTCCCCTTCTTCTCATTTTCACAACATTTATATTCGGTCTTACCCCCGCTTCTGCGTTTGTAAGGTTAAAAAACAAGCTCCGCGAAGGCAGAGACCGTTTTGAAGAGGACACGCAAAAGGTATGGCACTCCCCCAAGGATAAGAAGAAGCTTACGATTGACGAGTCGGCACTCGAGCCTGATACTTCTTCGGTTTCCGTTGATATGACGGCATACGACGATGCCTTGAAAGAAAAAGAACGCAGAAAAAATATTGAAGCCGAAGAGTCGGCTGACGAGCCTTTTAACCCCGACGTTCCTCTCGACGAATTAGCTGAAAACGTCAACTCAACCAAAAAAGAATCTATATTCCCATTCAGAAAGCCAAAAAAAGCAACCCTTGAAGATGCCGAGCAAAATGGCGAACAGTCCTCCTCAAAACAAAAAATAGACCTCAACGGTATTTTCAGCGACGAAGACGAATTTGATGAAGATGCATCTGATGACGGAAGCGTTCCCGATGCAAAAGAGCTTGAGCTTATGGTCGAGCGTAAACAAATAAAGGAAGTACCGGTTGACCAGTCGAAAGAAATTCCGCCTGTCAAGGAATATATTTTCCCTCCTTACAGTTTGCTCAACTTTGAAAATAACGTAAAAAATGAAGACGTAAGCGAAGAAATGCGTTCAACGGCGATAAAACTTGTTGAAACGTTACGAAGCTTTAAGGTAAAAACAAGAATAATCGACGTATCACGAGGTCCTTCAATTACGAGATACGAGCTTGCACCCGAAGAGGGCGTGAGAGTCCGTGCTATTGAAAACCTCGTTGACGATATCTCCCTCAGCCTTGCTACAACGGGGATTAGAATCGCCCCGGTTCCGGGCAAGTCTGCTATCGGTGTTGAAGTCCCCAACAAGAATGTTTCTATCGTTTATTTAAAAGAGCTTCTCGATACACAACAGTTCAGAACGGCAAAAAGCCGTGTTACAGTAGGTCTCGGTATGGACGTTGCCGGCTCTCCCATTTATCTTGATATAGCAAAAATGCCCCATCTTCTTATTGCGGGTGCTACAGGTATGGGTAAATCTGTATGTATCAACTCTATGATAGTCAGCCTTCTTTATAAAGCAACGCCCGACGAGGTCAAGCTTATACTTATTGACCCCAAAAAAGTCGAGCTGAGTATATATAACGGTCTCCCCCACCTCCTTGTTCCCGTTGTAACCGACCCCAAAAAAGCAGCAGGCTCTCTCCATTGGGCAGTTACCGAAATGGACAGACGTTTTGAGCTTATTGAAGAAGTCGGTGTCAGAGACGTTGCAAGCTACAACAGAATAACAAAAGACGATCCCGATAAAGAATTCCTGCCGCAGATAGTAATCGTAATCGACGAGTTGGCTGACCTTATGATGACATCTCCCAAGGACGTTGAAGAATCTATCTGCCGTCTTGCACAGAAAGCAAAAGCCGCAGGTATGCACCTTGTTATCGGTACACAGAGACCGTCAGTTGACGTTGTTACGGGTCTTATCAAGGCGAATGTGCCCTCCCGTATTGCATTTACAATGGCTTCTCAGGTTGACTCTCGTACGATTATTGACGTTGCCGGTGCGGAAAAGCTTATTGGACGGGGTGATATGCTTTACGCTCCCGTAGGCTTCTCAAAACCTGCACGTGTTCAGGGTGCCTTTGTAAGCGAATCGGAAATAGAAAAAATCATTGACTTTATTAAAATAAACAGCGGTGTCAGCTCCTACGATGCAAGCGTTATTGAAAGCATCGAAAAAGAGGCGGCAAAATGCGGAGACGGAAAGAACAGCAGTTTCGGAGACGATGACGGCGGAGAAGATGGTGATCCCTTGTTCAGAGCAGCTGTTGAGCTTGCCATTGAATCGGGTAAAATATCTACCTCCCTTCTTCAAAGAAGATTGTCCGTAGGTTACGGAAGAGCCGCAAAGCTCATTGACAAAATGGAGCAAAATGGTATCGTAAGTGCTCCGGAAGGTCAAAAACCCCGTACAGTCCTCATCAGTCGCCAAGAATTTATGGAAATGGCATTTAAGCAGGAAGAGTAACACTCCGTTTATAAAAAAACTATTTTCAAACAACAGAGGAGATTTTTATGGCAATGCTTATAGCTATAGACGGGCTGGATGGCTCGGGCAAGGAAACTCAAAGCAAACAGCTTATTAAATATCTTGCTTCAAAAGGCAAAAAGGCAAGGCTGCTGTCTTTTCCGACATATGACGGAAAAGGCTCTGCTTTCGTTGACATGTATCTTAAAGGAGAGCTTGGCAAAACCCCCGAAGACACAAATGCATATGCGGCATCGGTGTTCTTTGCCATAGACAGATATTACAGCTTCCGCACCGATTGGTCAAAGGACTATAACGATGAGGACACCTATATTATCGCTAACAGATACACATCAGCCAACGCCGTACACCAGCTTTCAAAGCTCCCAAAAGATAAATGGGACGGTTTTCTTGAATGGCTGTGGGATTTTGAATTTAAAAAGATTGGTCTTCCCGCCCCCGACAGAGTTATCTATCTTGAAATGAAGCCTCAGGTCTCTATGTCTCTTATTAACAGCCGTTCAGAGCAAACGGGAAGGGTTAAAGATATTCACGAATCAGACAACAGTCACCTTGTAAACAGTTATTCAGCCGCCCTCTATTCAAGCGAAAAGCTGGGATGGGATATGATACACTGCTGCGATGACAACGGCAATCTCAGAAGTATTCAAGATATTTTTGCTGATATTGTAAAAGCATTGGAACTATAAAACACGGAGAAAAACAATATGGTATATTTATTTCTTGCAGACGGCTTTGAAGAAATCGAGGCTTTAACGCCTCTCGATATGCTTCGACGTGCTAAGATCGAGGTTACATCCGTATCTATCAACAAAGATACAACGGTAACGGGCACACACGGAATAAAAATAATTGCCGATAAAACTATTACTGACGTCGCCCCCGACGATATAGACGCTGTAATATTGCCCGGCGGACTCCCCGGTGCTGATAATTTAAGACTTAACGAAAAAGTCAACGAATTTATAGATGTTGCAGTAAAGCAGGACAAATTTGTTTGTGCTATTTGTGCGGCTCCCAGAATACTTGGCGAAAAGGGTCTTTTGAAAAACAAAAAAGCAATATGCTATCCAGGATTCGAGCAATATCTCATTGGAGCTGAGGTTGTTGATAACGGCTGCGTTTGTGACGGAAAAATAATAACCGCAAAAGGCATGGGCAAAGCCGTTGACTTCTCATGTACTATCATTGAAGCATTAAAAGACAAACAAACTGCTGAAAATATAAAAAATTCTATTTTTGCATAATTCACAAATAAAAATGAACAAAGTAAATATAAAAGAACTGAAAAACCAAATAAGAAACACATACAAGGAAAAAAGAAAAAACATTCCGCTTGAAGAAAAACACAAAAGAGATAATGCTATCTGCAACAGATTCCTTTCACTCAGCTCATACAGATTTGCCGATACAATTCTTTTGTATTCGCCTCTTAAATACGAGATAGACACTTCAAAAATCGCTATAGATGCTTTCTCGAAGGGCAAAAAGGTTGCCTATCCCAGATGCATTGAAGGTAATGAAATGGTTTATCATTACGTAACCTCGTTTAGTGACCTTTCATCCGGAATGTACGGTATAAACGAACCTAAAGAAGCACTTCCCATTTTTGCTCCCTCTCCCGCAGAACACGTTATCTGTGTTCTGCCGGCCATTCTTTACGATAAAAACGGTTACAGACTCGGATACGGAAAAGGTTATTACGACCGTTTTCTCGCAAGCTTTAAGGGTACAAAAGCGGGACTTATTTACAGTGATTTTATTGTCAATGAAATTCCGTGCGGAAGATTTGACCTCAAATCCGACGTTGTTATTACAGAAAAGGGAGTGATGTCCTTTGCAAAAAATTAAAAATACGTTTTCTGCCCCATTGCTTGTATTAGTTATATATGTGCTCCTTCTTTCTTCAAGGTACCTTGACCTTAATTCATTTCGTTTTAGGGACAACATATATCTCACCTTAATTATTCTTCAGCTTTTGATATTCATTCTCCCCGGAATATTCTACTGCAAGCTGAGGGGAACAACTGTCGAAAAACTTAAGCTGAAACCCATTTCTCCCGGAAAAATATGGTTTGTTTTTACTTGCTTCGGAGTTTTGGTTTTTGGAAGCACTCTTATAAACACCGCCGTTTTTCATGTTTTCGGAAGTGAAGCCCAGTATTCTCTTTACAACACATTTACTCCCTCGGGCAGTTCCCAATTAATAAATATCATCTACACCGTTATTGCATTTGCCATTGTTCCTGCAATAACCGAGGAATTTATCTTTCGCGGTATTATTCTGGCAGATTATTCGGCTTACGGCGTATCTACGGCAATTATTATGTCGGGACTTATGTTCTCCATGATACACTTTAACTTAAATCAGTTTTTAGTGTTCTTCTTCTGCGGAGTAGTTGCATCCTACGCCGTATATATTACTCAATCACTTTGGGCGGCGATCATACTGCACTCCATTAATAATATTTACGCTATATTCTTTGAATCGATTTTGTGGGACGTTATTAAGTCTCCAAACAGTTTAATTTTCTTTTTGTTCGTTATTATGACACTTTTTATAGTATTTCTTGTGTTATCATTTAACGGAGCTGAAACTATTCTTTACAATGCAGGCATAAAGGGTGAGAAATCTCCCTCTGAATCAACAAAGAGAGAAGGCGGTGCCAAACTCGTCTTTGAAGCTCTTATTTCCCCAAGCTTCTTAGCCTGTGTTCTACTGTTCCTCATTATAACCTTGTTTTTTAATAAGATTTAAATTCGATAAATGCATATATAAAGGAAAACAATTATGAACGAAAACGATATCAGAAAAACTCCCGAAGGCAGTGCGGATACCACTTCGGATAAAATTAAGGTTTATAACGATATGGAAATCTTTGATTTCGATGCCCACCGCAAAGCAAAGCTTGAGGCGAATAAAAACTCAAATGCTCAATCTGCTAATATTCCGCCGCAACCGGCAACCGTCACCAAAACTCATTCTCAGCAACGCCGACCTGCTCCTTCTCAGGCTCAGTCAAATAAACCAATCACCTCAGCTCCGCGTACGCCTAATGTACCCAAACAGACTCAGCAACAGCCTCAAAGAAATACAGCACCGAATGTTACGGACATTAAGCCCGACAAAGTAGTTTTTGACGCATCCTCAAGAAGACCTTCCGGAAAGCCATTCCCCGGCAAAGACAAAAAACAAAAAACCATAAAGCCATATAAAGAAAAAACAAGGGGAGCACATCCTCTTGCCGTACTTTCCAAAGCTCTTATCTATATTGCCGTCGTTCTTCTCATTTCGGGTCTTGCATCATATTTTATAATTGTTGTTGCAAATGATGTTTTCGCTTTCGTTAAAGCCGATGCTCAGATTGAAGTCGTTATTCCCGAATATGCTACTCTCGACCAGATAGCAGATGAGCTCCACGAAAAACAAATTATAAAATATCCAAAAATATTTGTTCTCTATACTATAATCAGAGATAAGGATCCGGGCAAGTATAAAGCCGGTGTATATACCGTGTCCCCTTCACAAAATTATGACCAGCTTCTATCCACTTTTGTCGAAAGAAAAACATCTACGATGACCGAAATATCGGTTACTATTCCCGAAGGCTACACCATTGATGATATGATAAAGCTGTTTGTCGAAGAAAAAGGCATGGGTACAAGAGAAGGCTTTATCGACGCTATTCAGAACGGAGTATATGACTATTGGTTCATTAAAGAGCTTAAGGTTATTAACCCCAACAGAAAGTACAGACTCGAAGGTTATCTCTACCCCGACACATATTATTTCTACAAGGAATGGCCTGAAGAAAAAATTATTGACAAGATGCTCGCAAACTTCTACGCTAAGTTTGATATCAAATATAAGCAGGAATGTGAAAAGGTAGGTATGAGTATTGACGACGTTGTAAACCTCGCGTCTATTATTCAAATGGAAGCTAAACACCAGAAAGATTATACTATCGTATCATCGGTAATCCACAACCGTCTCAACAGCACTTATTATATGCACAGACTCGACTGCGACGCTACCATACAGTACGTTCTGCCCGAGAGAAAAGAAGACCTTACTCATGATGATACGCTTATCGACAGTCCCTACAACTCGTATAAGAACGGAGGTCTCCCCCCCGGTCCTATAAGCAATCCTACCCTTAAGGCAATCAGAGCCGCTTTGTATCCCGAACAGACACAAGAAAAATACTATTTCTTTGTTTCTGATATTGACGGATATATGCTATATGCAAAGAATTTGCCAGAGCATAACGCTAATATTGCAAAAGTTGAGAAGAACGCGGCGGCTGCAGCTGCAGGTAATTAAAAATAAGTTTATCCCCGCCAAGCTTTGCTTTAAGCGGGGATAAAATTTAAGGTGAGAAAATGAATATTGAACTTTTGTCTCCCGCGGGAGATATGGAAAAACTGAAAAGTGCTATTTCTTACGGTGCCGATGCCGTATATATGGCAGGTAACGTCTTCGGTATGAGGGCGGCAGCAACGAACTTTAACATAGAACAAATATATGAAGCGGTAAAATATGCTCATTCTCTCGGAAAAAAGGTATATTTAACAGTAAATACAATGCCGCATTGGTATGAATACGAAGTCTTAGAAAAATATTTGAATGAGATAAAAGACGCTGGCATTGACGCACTTATAATATCCGACCTTGGCGTTTTTGAAACGGTTAAAAGATTATTGCCGAATATGGAGATACATATTTCCACTCAGGCAAACTCAGTCAGCCACGCTGCCTGCAACGCATGGCATAAAATGGGAGCTAAGCGTATAGTTCTTGCAAGAGAATTAAACTTCGATGAAATAAGAGCTATAAGGAGCAAGGTTTCCCCCGAACTTGAGCTTGAATGTTTTATTCACGGCTCTATGTGTATATCATATAGCGGCAGATGTCTTATTTCGGGCAATCTTAATGCCCGTGATGCCAACAGGGGTGCTTGCTCACAGCCCTGCCGTTGGAATTACAAAATGTATGAAATCGAGGAAGAAAAACGTCCCGATGAAAGAATGCCCATTATTGAAACAAATGAAGGCACGTTTATTATGGCATCGAAAGATATGTGCATGATCGAGCACATTCCCGACCTTATGGAGTGTGGTATTGACTGCTTTAAGATTGAGGGCAGAATGAGGAGTGCCTATTATACGGCTTGCGTTACCAATGCCTATAGAATGGCTATAGATAGCTATATTAAGAATAAAGATAACTACAAGTACGACCCTCTTTGGAAACGAGAGCTTGAAAGTGTCAGCCACAGAGATTATTCGACGGGCTTTTTCTATGATAAAGTTAACGAAGAAGCGAACATAAGCAGAGGTAACAAAAACGTATGTGAACAGTCGTATTATGCAATAGCCGAGGGCTATGATGCCAAAACCGGACTTGCATATTTCAGACAAAGGAATAAATTTAAGGTAGGCGACAAAGCGGAGCTTCTTTCACCCGGTATGGTGGGAAGAGGATTTACCGTAACCGAGATACTTGACGAGAAAAAAATGCCGATTGAATCGGCTCCTCACCCCGGAATGTATGTCTACGTAAAAACCCCTTTTGAAGTAAAGGTTGGAGATATTCTTCGTAGTTCATTTGAGTAAATTTTTGCAAACGGGTGGATATTGAATCCGCCCGTTTTGTTTGCTTACAACAAAAACCTTTTCCGTTTTTTACAAGGATTACCCTTGTAATTTACGGAAAAGGCTTTTTTTAATTTATTATCACAAATACTGCTTCATAGTTGCTTTGCAGGCCTCTATTGCGGCGTTTGCTTTTTCGGCGGTGTTACCGTTTACAAGATAGTAGAGCTTGAGCTTCGGCTCTGTTCCCGAAGGTCTTACTACAACTACGTCGCCGTTAGAGTTCTCATAGTAAAGCACGTTTGATGAAGGAAGTCCTGTAGGCACAGTTTTACCGGATTCAACGTCGGTAATCGTACCGGCTTTATAATCGCGTACAGAAACCACTTTAAGTCCGCCCAAACTTTCAAGCGGATTATTTCTGAGGTTTTCCATAAAGGCGTCCATTTTAGCCTTGCCGTCAACACCTTCCATATAAATACTCTGTACACCCTCAAAATAATAGCCGTATTTCTCATAGAGAGACATTAACGCATCGTATAGCGTCATACCCTTCTGCATATAATATGCCGCCATTTCGCATATAAGCATCGTCGCAACAACTGCATCTTTATCTCTTGCATAAGTTCCTTTCAAGTAGCCGTAGCTTTCTTCAAAGCCAAGCAAGAAGTCACCGTACCCCTTCTTCTCATAGTTCTTTATAACCTCGCCGATAAACTTAAATCCGGTAAGAACGTTGTGAAGAGTTACGTTATTTTCTTTACAAATCTTTGTTACAAGCTCTGTAGATACAATAGTCTTTACAGCGTAAGGGTGTTGAAGTATAATACCCTTTTCTCTATATGCTGTAATAATGTAATCAAGAAGCAACGAACCAACCTGATTACCTGTCAGAGTCTTAAATTCACCCTGCTTGTTACGTGCCATAATGCCCACTCTGTCAGCATCGGGGTCTGTAGCTATTATAAGATCACTCTTAACCTCTTCGGCAAGCTTTATGCCCTCTTCAAATACCTCGGGAAACTCGGGGTTAGGATTGGGAGTACCGGGGAAATCGCCGTTAGGCTCCATCTGGCTGTCAACCGTATAAAGATAGCGAAGTCCGCAAGTCTTTAGTATCTCGGGAACAAGCAATCGTCCTGTTCCATGCAAAGGAGTATATACAATCTTTAACGTATCCGCAACTTTATCAAAAAGCTCGGGGTATATAGCCTGCTGTTTTACATTTTCAAGATATTTTTCATCTATCTCTCTGCCGATAACAACTATCTTACCCTCGGCAACAGCTGAATCAAAATCAATTCTCTTTACGTCGTCAAAGATATCGGTACGTTTCATATAGTCTGCAACGGTATTTGCCTCTTCAGAAGCAAGCTGTGCACCGTCTTCCCAATATGCTTTGTAGCCGTTGTACTTTGCGGGGTTGTGAGACGCCGTTATATTTATTCCGGCAATGCAATTCAATTCTCTCAATGCAAAGGAAAGCACAGGAGTGGGGCGAAGAGACTCAAATATATATGCCTTTACGCCGTTTGCCGCCAAAACCTCTGCAGATACTTTTGCAAATCTCTCCGAATTGTTTCTGCAGTCATAAGCAATAGCGACACCTCTGTCATTTTTTCCTATACTGTTTATAAGGTTCGCAATTCCTTGAGTAGCTCTGCCTACGGTATAAACATTCATCGCATTTGTTCCCGCCGTCATAACACCTCTAAGACCTGCAGTACCAAAGGCTATATCCGATGAAAAAAACATTTTTATTTCATCATCGTTACCTTCCATTTTTAATAAAGACTCTTTAACGTCGCTTTCAAGAGACGCATTCTCTTTCCATCTTTTGTATTCGCACAAATAGTCAGCCATATTTATCCTCCACGCTTATTTCTTGTTGTTTTAATTTGCGTATAAACACCAATTATTTCGTATCTGGGTATCTCAAGCTCAAGCCAAAATAAAAATTTATTCAAGTCGCCCTTTCCCTTGAATATTACATCAAAATAATATTCCTTTACCGAATAGTATATGGGGAGAGAGTCAACTTTATTCAAAAAAAATCCAAAATAGTTCGCCGCCTGCAAAACTTCCTGCAATCGTAAATTCTCACCGAAATTAAAACCTATTTCAAGGTAATCCCCTTCAGAAATTCCGCTTTTGCATTCAATTTTTGCAAGTTCACGCTTTAACAAGGCAAATCTTGTTGTCTTACCGTTTGCACTTTCCACATTGCAGGTAAGCACTATCTTCAGCCCGTATTTGCGAATCATATTACCGAAGCCCGCCATTCTGCCATCCTCCGAGCTTTCAAGAGGAAGTATGCAATAAGGGGTCCTGCTGTAATATACATCTTCGCATACGTCCAAAAAAGTCTCTCCGTATGCAACTCTTGGGTCTTTCAATAGTTTAGAAAAATTGTTGTACGCCACATCCGCAAGAGAATTTTTCAAATATGACACGGTATCAACTTCAAACACCGTCTCTGTATCCGAATCAAATATATCCGTTTCCGTATCGGGATAAAAAATGTCAACACAATTCAGTTTATCATATAAACATACTTGCTTGTGCACTGAAGATACATACTTTTTGTTCTCGGAAAGACAAGCCGTTTGCCTGTCCTTTAACGCAAATTTCTTCTCGTACGCCTTCCGTGCCTCTTCTCTTGAAAGTCCTATTATCAGCTCTGCTCTGTCCGATATATGTGCCGCCCTTTTTTCGAGAGCCTCACTTATCAAAACATCGTTCTCTTTTAGGTTTTCGTCTATTATAAAATTTTTCTCCTCAGCAGATGGCATATCGCTTTTCCTTTATAAATCAAATATTGTCCTCAAGCAATTTAAAGCTGTCGGTCAAAAACTCCTGCAGCTCATCGGCATTAAGCTGTCTTTGGGTAAGGAGTGCTAACATATATACCTGATGTGCAACTATCTTCGTCTTCTCGCTGTCGGTATCGTCTGCCATCTTCTTTACAAGAGGACTCTGCGTATTTAGCACCAAAGTTGACTCAACAGGAATATTCATATATTCCATAGCTCCGTTTGCCGCATAGAATTTCATCATATCGTCCATTCTGCGTGCTTCTTCGGATATATTTAAAAGTGCAGGTGTCTTTGTATCGGCAAGAGCCTCAAACTTTACAGTCAGCTTGTCATTTTTGCTTACCGTCTTAAAAAGGTTAGCCAAATTTTCATTTTCAAATGACTCTCCGTCGCCCTTTAACGCTTCGATATCGGCATCAACACGAACAAATTTTATATTCTTTTCTTGTTCGAGAAGTCCCATAAACGAGGTGTCAATAACCTTGTCAAGAAGTGCTATCTCAATACCTCTTGCCGCAAAGAGCGAAATATACTGTGCCTGTATCGTCTTATCAGTCGCATAGTAAACCGTATTTTCGTTTGTATCCTTAGCTTTTTCAAGATATTCGTCAACAGTAACGTATCTGCCGTCGGTGAGGCCAAGCATAAGACTACCCTTAACACGCTCGTAGAACTTGCGATCTCTTATACAGCCGTATTCAACGAAAAGCTTAATATCGTTCCAAAGTCCCTCGTACTTCTCACGCTCGGTATTAAACATAGAATTCAGCTTATCGGCAACCTTCTTAACGATATGAGCCGACATCTTTGCAACGTATGCACTGTTCTGCAAATAGCTTCTTGAAACGTTTAAGGGAAGCTCGGGACAGTCAAGAGCACCTTTGAGCATAAGCATAAATTCAGGTATAACTTCTTTTATATTGTCAGCCACGAAAACCTGATTGTAATAAAGCTTTACCTGACCTTCAAGACTGTCGTATTCATGGTTAATTTTCGGGAAGTAAAGAATACCTTTAAAATTCAAGGGGTAATCCGCATTTATGTGTATGTGGAACAAGGGTTCTTTAAAGTCGGTAAATACCTTATTGTAAAACGCCTTGTATTCCTCCTCAGTACATTCAGAGGGAAGCTTTTTCCAGAGAGGATTAACGTCATTAATAGGTGTATCCTTACAATTGCAATCACACTCTTCGCCCTCATGACTATGTTCACATTTACTTTTTTCGCCCTCGATTTCAAAGTATATTTCAACCGGCATAAACGAGCAGTATTTGTTAAGTATGGAGCGAATCTTATCTTCGGACAGAAATTCCGCCTCGCTGTCGCTTATATGCATTACAACGTCGGTACCTCTACCAGTCTTTTCAACATCTTCAAAAATCTCATATTCTCCCGCTTCATTGCAAACCCACTTTACAGCAGGAGAATTTGTATAGCTCTTCGTAACAACATCTACGGTATCACTTACCATAAACGCCGAGTAAAAGCCTAAGCCAAAATGCCCAATAATTCCGTTTTGTGCACTTTCCTCGTTCTCGTATTCTTTAATAAAATCAAGAGCTCCGGAAAGAGCTATCTGGCATATATATTTATTGACCTCTTCAAGCGACATTCCTATACCGTTGTCGCTTACGGTCAAGGTTTTTTCATCTTTGTTCAGTCTGACGTAAATTTTAAAATCCTCGTCGATATCCTTTACTTTTCCAAGAGATATAAGTCTTTTAAGCTTTGTAACAGCATCAGACGCATTACTTACAATTTCACGCAAAAAAATCTCTTTTTCCGAATATAACCATTTTTTAATTATCGGAAATATATGTTCTGTTTCGACTGATATACCACCCTTATTTTTTATATTATCTGACATAATCAAAAATACTCCTTCTTGTGAACATCAACACTATATAAAAAAACTAAAAAGCAAAATACGGGGACTCACACCAAAGCACGAGTCCCCTTGACTAAAACTAAAATTATTCTGCTTTGGTTTCTTCAGTAGCTTCTTCAGCCTTAACTTCTTCAACCTTTGCTTCTTCAGCGTTAGCTTCTGCTTTCTTTGCAGCCTTCTTTGTCTCTTTCTTAGCTTCTCCAGCAGCCTTTTCGTCAGCTACGAGTTTAATAAGAGCCATTTCTGCACCATCACCGCGACGTGGACCAAGCTTGTACATACGGGTGTAACCACCGTTTCTGTCAGCGTATTCGGGTGCAATTGTATCAAAAAGCTTCTTAACTACGTCTTCCTTTGTTACAAAAGCCATAGCAGCTCTTTTAGCAGCAAGAGTATTCTTCTTGCCGAGAGTAATCATTTTTTCGGTCAAGCTACGTACTTCTTTAGCTCTGGTAAGAGTTGTTTCAATGGAGCCGTTCTCAAGGAGATAGGTTACCATACCTCTTAACATCGCCTGTCTGTGAGCAGTAGGTCTGCCGAGTTTTCTGGTTCCTGGCATTGTAAGGGACCTCCTTCTTACATATCAATTAAATGAGCGTATGTCACGCCAACTCTCAGTCTTCCTCTTTTTTGAGTCCGAGATTGAGTGAGTGCAATTTTTGAATAACTTCGTCAAGCGATTTCTTACCGACGTTTCTGACCTTGATCATGTCCTCTTCCGTGCGGTTTGTAAGATCCTGTACAGTATCTATACCCGCACGCTTCAAGCAATTGAAGCTTCTTACGGACAGTTCAAGCTCCTCAATGGTCATCTCAAGAACCTTTTCCAGTTTAGTTTCTTCGCGTTCAACTAATATATCTGCCTTAATAGGCTCGTCAGACAAGTCTACAAACAGATTGAGATGCTCGTTGAGTATCTTGGCACCGAGGGATATTGCCTCTTTGGCACTGATAGTACCGTTAGTCAACACCTCGAGGGTAAGCTTATCGTAGTCAGTAATATTACCTACACGAGTGTTTTCAACTGTGTAGCTAACATTGTAAACAGGTGTGTAAATGGAATCGGTATAGATAACACCGATAACGGACTGGTTGTTCTGCTTGTTCTTTTCCTGAGAAACGTAACCACGACCGTGATCAAATGTAAGTTCCATATACAAACGAGTGTTTTCGCTGACTGTTGCAATATGATGGTCAGGGTTGAGAACTTCGATATCTGCATCCTGCTTAATGTCACCGGCTGTTACATCCATAGGACCTGTTACATCAATAACTACAGTCTTGGGCCCCTGGCTGTTAAGCTTTGCGATAATTCCCTTAATGTTAAGAACAATGTTCGTAACATCTTCGGTCACTCCGGGGATAGTCGAAATCTCATGGAGAACACCGTCAATTTTTACGCTTGTTACAGCTACGCCGGGAAGGGAGCTGAGCAAGACTCTGCGAAGTGAATTGCCGAGTGTTGTTCCGTAACCTCTTTCAAGGGGCTCAATTATAAATTTGCCTTTTGAGCCGTCTTCGCTTAAGTTTATCGTGGATATATTGGGCTTTTCTATTTCGATCATAATTTTCCTCCTGTAAATTTAGTGTTTTCACCGGTTTTTCTCCGGCTATGTGGACGGAGGTGCTGTTTTACTTTGAGTACAACTCTACGATAAGCTGTTCTTCGAATGGGAAGTCGATATCGTCTCTCTTAGGCAGAGCAATAACCTTTGCTGATACAGCACTGTTATCAACCTCAAGCCATTTGGGAGCGTTGTTGCTTTCCATAACTTCCATCAAGCCCTTGAACTTTTCAGATGCACGTGCGCCTTCTCTAAGAGCGATAACATCACCCTGCTTAACAATGATAGAAGGAACGTTAGCCTTCTTACCGTTGATTGAGAAATGACCGTGTGTAACAAGCTGACGAGCTTCCTTACGGCTTTCTGCCAAGCCCATTCTGTACACTACATTGTCAAAACGGCGTTCAAGCAATGAGAGAAGATTTTCACCGGTTACACCCTCCTGCTTAGCAGCGAGCTCATAGTAGTGCTTGAACTGGTTCTCAAGCACACCGTAGTATCTTCTTGCCTTCTGCTTTTCACGAAGCTGCAAACCGTATTCCTTAAGCTTCTTGCTGTTTGCACCGTGCTGTCCGGGAGCTGCGGGTCTACGAGCTACCGAGCACTTATCTGACATACAACGTTCGCCCTTCAAAAAGAGCTTTGTACCTTCTCTGCGGCAAAGTCTGCACGCAGGTCCTGTATATCTTGCCATAACTTATTTTTCCTCCTATTTACGTATTAAACACGTCTTCTCTTAGGCGGTCTGCATCCATTGTGAGGAATGGGTGTTACGTCCTTGATAAGTGTAATATCAAGACCTACTGCCTGAAGAGCACGTATTGCGGATTCTCTGCCGCTACCGGGGCCTTTTACGTAAACTTCTACGGTCTTCATACCGTGTTCCATAGCTGCTTTTGCTGCAGTTTCTGCTGCCATCTGTGCTGCGAAGGGTGTAGACTTCTTAGAGCCCTTAAAACCGAGTTCGCCTGCTGAAGCCCAGGATACTGCGTTGCCGTTAACATCGGATATTGTTACGATTGTGTTATTGAAAGTTGCACGGATATGTGCCGCACCCTTTTCAATGTTCTTGCGTTCGCGACGCTTTCTTACAACCTTTTTATTTGCTGCTTTTGCCATTTGAAGTATTACCCTCCTTTACTTCTTCTTGTTTGCGATAGTTTTTGCAGGGCCTTTTCTTGTTCTTGCGTTTGTTTTTGTACGCTGACCTCTGACAGGGAGACCTTTTCTGTGTCTGATACCGCGATAACAGTTGATTTCAACCAATCTCTTGATATCAAGTGCAACTTCACGGTGGAGGTCACCTTCTACTTTATAGTTGTTTTCAATCTCATCTCTGAGCTTTGCAACTTCGTCCTCTGTGAGATCCTTAGCTCTCTTGTCAGGGTCTATACCTGTACTTGCGAGGATGTCGTTTGCACTTTTACGGCCAATACCATATATATAGGTAAGAGCTATTTCGATGCGTTTTGCATTTGGAATATCAACACCTGCTATACGTGCCATTTCTTATTTTCACCTCTTTAGCCTTGTTTCTGTTTATGCTTAGGGTTTTCGCAAATAACCATTATTTTGCCTTTTCTCTTAATGATCTTGCATTTTTCACATATTTTCTTTACGCTGGGTTTGACCTTCATTTCTTTACACCGGTCCTTTCTTTACGCGTATTATTATTTAGTTCGCCAGGTTATACGTCCTTTTGTAAGGTCGTATACTGAAACTTCTACAGTAACTTTGTCGCCCGGTACAATCCAAATATAGTTCATTCTGAGCTTACCTGAAATGTGAGCGTTTACAGTGTGCCCATTGGGCAGCTGTACTTTGAAGGTGGCGTTAGGCAGTGCCTCAAGCACTGTGCCTTCAAATTCAATAACATCGTCCTTTGGCAGAATAATCACTCCTTCTTATTTTTCGGGACTGTTATGATACGATGAAACAATTTTTGCCGCGGTCTTATCGGAGAACTTTTTTGTTCAAACAGTGCTGCTAAATCACCGTTAAGCTCACCCACAAGCCTTATATACTTCATCTTCTTTTTTTAGCTTCTCAATCTTTCGCTCTATTCCATTCGCCATAAGCACATAGCTTTCATCAAGCACACCGACTATGATGTATGCTCTGCCCTTATCACGTCCGGCAAGGGAAATTGCGATATTTCCGAGCAAACTCACAAATCAGTTTACTCGTGTTGTAGATATTACACCGTCATCTGTCAATATGTTTGTATGTTCATAATGAGCAGATAACTTGCCGTCTTTGGTCTTTACCGTCCATCCGTCGGGGAGCACGTAAACCTCGTGTGTTCCTGCGTTCACCATCGGTTCAATTGCCAAAGCCATTCCCTTAGCAAGTCTGGCTCCATGTCCCGGTGTTCCGTAATTCGGAACGCTTGGATCCTCGTGCAATTCCTTACCGATTCCATGTCCTACAAACTGTCTGACAACGCTGAACCCGTATTTTCTTACCTGTTCTTCGACAGCACTTCCGATATCGCCTATCCGGTTGCCCGGTATCGCAGCTTCAATTCCCTTCTCAAAGGAAGTCTTCGCCGCTTCAATAAGTCTCTTTGCTTCATCGGAAACATTTCCGACAACAAAGGTATTGGCAGAATCTCCGTGGAAACCCTTGTAAAAGGCACCCACATCTATCTTAACTATATCTCCGTCCCGAAGAATCTTATTCTTTGACGGAATACCGTGTATAACCTCATCATTAATGGATATACAAGAACTTCCGGGGAAGCCGCCGTATCCGAGAAAACTGGGTTTTGCACCCGATTTCACAATATGATTATAGATTATATCATCAAGATATTTTGTAGATACTCCCACTTTAACAGCCTCACCGGCAAGGCACAAAGCCTCACCTGTGATTCTGCCTGCCTCTTTCATAATCGCAATTTGAGCTGCGTTTTTGAGTTGTATCATATATTTTGCCTTTAGGCACGAATTGATTTCAAAATCAATTCTGTTATTTCAGCTATATCTCCGCGTCCGTCAACGGACTTAAGGATTCCCTTCTTGCCGTAGTACTCTTTGAGAGGTTCTGTCTGATCGTGATAAATCTTAAGTCTCTCAAGAACAGTTTCGGGTTGGTCATCCTTACGGATTATAAGATTTGCGCCGCATTTGTCGCAAGTCTTGTTATCCTTTGTAGGAATATACTTGATATGATAAGACATACCGCACGCTTCGCACACACGGCGTCCGCTCATACGTTCAACAATATCGGCATCGTCAACGTCAATGTCAACGACATAATCAATTTTTACGCCAAGTTCGTCAAGTGCTTCCGCCTGAGGAACTGTGCGGGGAAAACCGTCAAGTATAAAGCCGTTCTTGCAATCATCTGCAGTAAGACGTTCTTTAATAATTCCGATTACCACTTCGTCGGGAACGAGGGCTCCTTTTTCGGTATAAGCCTTTGCAGCTAAGCCCATTTCTGTTCCGTTCTTTATCGCTTCGCGAATAATTGCTCCGGTGGAGATGGTGGGTATAGAGCAGATTTCTGCAATCTTCTCTGCCTGAGTACCCTTACCTGCACCAGGTGCTCCAAGGAATATTATCTTCATATTGTCTCCTTAATCCAAGAAGCCTTTGTAATGACGCATTGTCATTTCCGCTTCAACTGCACGTACAAGTTCAATTACAACACCTACAACGATGATAATTGAAGATCCACCGAATGCAAGGCTTCCAATGCCTGTGCCGAGAGCTGCGTTTGCTATCATATTGATTACGAGAGGTAATACAGCGATAACACTCAGCATAATTGCACCGATAAGAATAATCTTATTAAGAACCTTTGTGATATAGTCCGAGGTAGGCTTACCGGGACGAATACCGGGAATAAATCCGCCATTCTTCTTAAGGTTGTTTGAAACTTCTACAGGATTAAAGGAAATCGCAATGTAGAAATATGCAAATGCAATTATAAGTATTACAAATATAATCGCATAAACGGGAGATTCATACGAGAACACTTCAAGGAAGTTGTACCAAAAGGTACCTTCTTTTGGTGTACTGAGGAGAGCTGCAATAGTAGTGGGAAGTCCAAGAATGGAGTTTGCAAAAATTATCGGCATAACACCGGACATATTAACCTTAATAGGAAGGTTTGTGCTCTGTCCGCCGTACATCTTTCTACCAACTACCTTCTTCGCATACTGAATGGGAAGACGGCGTTCGCTTTCACTCATAAATACAATAAATGTAAGCATGGAAAGACCGATAATCATAACAACTAATGCATATACGAGCCCCTTCCAACCGCCAGTAAACATCTTTGTGAACATATCAATGAGGAATGTGGGAAGTCCTGAAAGGATATTGGCAAAAAGTATAATAGATACACCGTTACCAATACCGTAATCATTGATCTGTTCAGCAAGCCACATGATTAAAGCGGAACCTGCTACGTAACATGCCAAAACAACTATTGCTGCAAATACCGACTTGTTCAAAATCAAACCGTTTACTCTCATAAACATGTAGTAACCGTATGCAGTAATAAGAGCTATGCCGATAGTTACGTAACGGCTGATCTGGTTTATCTTCTTCTTACCTTCTTCGCCGTCTTTGGAAAGTCTTTCCAAAGCAGGAATTGCGATGGTAAGAAGCTGCATAATAATCTGTGATGTGATATAAGGTGAAACCGAGAGAGCAAACAATGTTGCCTGTGCAAACGCATCACCCGAAAGAACGTTAATATACTGGAAGAAAGATCCCGAGCTCTGCATAAGAGAGCTAAGCATTTCCGAGTTAATGTAAGGTACCGGTATAACAGCACCTACACGATAGAGAATAACTATCATGAGTGTGAAAAGTATCTTACTCTTAAGCTCGGGGATTTTCCAACCGTTCTTCAAAGTTTGAAGCATTATACCACCTCAGTCTTTCCGCCCGCTGCTTCTATCTTTTCTTTTGCAGCAGCGGAGAAGATTTTAGCTTTAACGGTTAATTTCTTTGTGATTTCACCGTTGCCCAGAATCTTAAGACCGTCGAGCTCCTTGCCAACCAAGCCGCACTCCATAAGAGCTGCCAAATCAACTACATCACCGTCGTTGAATTTTGCATCAAGCTTGCTTATGTTAACAATAGCGTATTCCTTTGCAAATCTGTTCTTGAATCCTCTTTTGGGAAGGCGTCTGTAAAGGGGAATCTGTCCACCTTCGAAGCCGGGACGTACACCGCCACCGGAACGAGCGTTCTGACCCTTATGACCCTTACCTGCTGTCTTTCCGTTACCGGAACCGGCACCGCGTCCTTTGCGGTATGCACTCTTTACAGAGCCTTCTGCCGGAGAAAGTTCATGGAGTTTCATTGTATTTCCTCCTTATCCTTCAATCTTTTCCACCTTAACAAGGTGGGAAATAACCCTGATCTTACCGTTCAATACATCGCCTTCAGCGTGTACGATAAAATCACCGATTTTGCCAAGTCCAAGGGACTTAGCTGTTGTCTTCTGGTTAGGCTTAGCACCGATGAGGCTTTTTACGAGCGTTACTTTTACGTTTGCCATAATTCTGCCTCCTTAGTCCTTGATAGCTTCTACGCTTACATCGCGGAGAGCTGCAATTTCTTCCATTGTACGAAGAGCCTTGAGTCCTTCAAATGTTGCCTTAACAACGTTTGTGGGATTGTTTGAACGAAGGCACTTAGCACGAATGTTCTTTATACCTGCCATTTCAACAACGGCACGGCAAGTACCGCCTGCGATGATACCTGTACCTTCTGCGGCAGGCTTGAGAAGAACTTTACCTGCACCGTAGATACCCATTACCTCGTGAGGAATTGTATCACCCTTCATGGATACTGTGATCATATTTTTCTTTGCATCTTCGATACCCTTGCGGATAGCATCCGGAACTTCGGCTGCTTTACCGAGACCGTAGCCAACATGGCCCTGACCGTCGCCAACTACCATGATTGCTGTAAATCTTGCAATACGGCCGCCCTTAACTGTCTTGGAAACACGGTTGAGAGCTACGAGTTTTTCCTGAAGATCGAGTGTCGAAGCATCTATTCTCTGATTCATTAAACTTTTCCTCCTGTTTCCTTAGAACTTAAGGCCGCCCTCACGAGCAGCGTCTGCGAGTTCCTTAACACGTCCGTGATAAAGGTTACCGCCACGGTCAAATACAACTTCTGTAATGCCCTTTTCAAGAGCTCTTTCAGCAATTGTCTTACCAATCTGTTTTGCGGCTTCTTTGTTACCGCCGTATCCTGCAAAGGCCTTTTCCAAAGTGGATGCGGATACCAATGTTACGCCCTTAGTATCGTCAATAACCTGAACCTGAATGTTCTGAAGCGAACGATATACGCAAAGGCGAGGTCTTTCGGTAGTACCCGAAATCTTTGCTCTGATTCTCTTATGTCTCTTAAGACGCTGAGCCTTACTATCTTTTCTTGATACCATTCTGTTCCACTCCTTTCATTATTTACCGGCCTTACCGGCTTTGCGGCGAATTCTCTCGTCGGAGTACTTAACACCCTTACCAAGATAGGGTTCCGGAGGTCTCTTGCTTCTGATTTCAGCAGCGAGCTGACCAACCTTCTGCTTGTCTGTACCCTTAACGATTATCTGGTTAGCATTGGGAACTTCAATTGTAAGTCCGTCTGCTTCTTCGAATGTGATAGGATGTGAGTAACCGAGGTTAAGAGTAAGAGTCTTACCCGCTTTTGCAGCTCTGTAACCAACACCGTTGATATCGAGAGTCTTGCTAAAGCCCTTTGTTACACCTTCTACCATGTTGCTCAACAATGTTCTTGTCAAGCCGTGGAGAGCCTTGTGCTCTTTCATCTCGGAGGGACGTTCAACGATAAGCACGTTGCCTTCCTTCTTGATGATCATATCTTTGTGAAGTGCCTGAGTCATAGTACCCAAAGTACCTTTAACTGTTACAACGTTACCTGCTTCGATTTTTACATCTACGCCTGCAGGAACTTCAATCGGATTTCTACCTATTCTTGACATCTCTTCTTACCTCCCCGATTACCATACAAAGGCAAGTACTTCGCCGCCAACATTCTCTTTACGAGCTTTCTTGTCGGTCATAATGCCCTTGGGTGTGGATACGATAGCGATGCCGAGACCGTTCATAACCTTCGGCATGTCTTCACAGTTTGAATAAACTCTGAGACCGGGCTTAGATACTCTCTTGAGACCCTGAATAACTCTCTGCTTATTCTTGTACTTAAGTGTAATTCTGATAACGCCCTGCTTGCCGTCTTCAATGATTTCATAGCCCTTTACAAAACCTTCTGCAACGAGAATGTCTGCAATAGCCTTCTTCATATTAGAAGCAGGAACATCAACTGTTTCGTGTTTTGCACTGTTTGCATTTCTGATACGCGTGAGCATATCTGCAATAACGTCTGACATTTGCATTTTTATTTCCTCCATATATGCAAGTTAAATTTCTTGCCGCCTGTTTTAAATATTTTACAGGCTGCATACCGGGGGTTAAAGTATGTTACTTTCCTACCGGCAGGTTTGGAAGCTTTATTAGCTTTTTTACTGAATAAATTAATTACCAGCTTGCTTTACGCACGCCCGGAATCTCGCCCTTATAAGCCAGCTCGCGGAAACAAATACGGCAGATACCGTACTTGCGGAGGTAAGCGTGAGGACGACCGCAGATCTTACATCTGTTGTATTCACGAGTGGAATACTTCTGTGTTTTCTGCTGCTTTAAAACCATTGCCTTCTTTGCCACGATTTTTTCCTCCTTTTATTTTGCGAACGGTGCGCCCATCAATGTGAGAAGCTCTCTTGCTTCTTCATCTGTCTGAGCTGTCGTTACAAATGCGATATCCATACCGCGAATCTTATCAACCTTATCGTATTCGATCTCAGGGAAGATCAACTGTTCTTTCAAACCGAGAGAGTAGTTACCTCTGCCGTCGAAAGCGTTAGGGTTAATACCCTTGAAGTCACGAACACGAGGAAGGGAGAAGTTGAAAAGACGATCCATAAATTCGTACATCTTTTCGCCTCTGAGTGTTACCTTAACACCGATCTTCATTCCCTGTCTGAGCTTGAAGTTCGCAACGGACTTCTTAGCGTATGTGGGAACTGCCTTCTGGCCGGATATCATTGTTACTTCTTCGATAACGTTTTCAATTACCTTTGAGTTATCCTTAGCGTCGCCCGTACCAACGTTAATAACAATCTTGTCAAAACGGGGAATCTGCATTACACTCTTGTAATTGAACTTCTTCATAAGAGCGGGGGCTACTTCTGACTTATAATAATCTCTGAGTCTTGCCATTGTTCTCTACCTCCGCAATTCTTACAGCACCTGACCGCATTTTGCACAAACGCGGATCTTCTTGCCGTCTTTAATCTGATGTTTAATTCTAACGCCCTTTTCGCACTTGGAGCAGTAAATCTGCACCTTATCTGCGTACATAGCGCCTTCTACCTTGATGATACCGCCTGCTTCACCCTGTCTTCTGGGTTTAACATGCTTACTTACGATGTTTGCACCCGCAACGATAACCTTGCCTTCCTCGGGGGAGACTTCAATTACCTTGCCCTTAGTGCCCTTATCGTCGCCGGAAATAACAACTACAGTATCATCTTTTCTAACGTGAACTTTCTTATTCATGACAATACCTCCTTAAAGTACTTCCGGAGCAAGGGACAATATCTTCAAATAATCCTTTTCACGAAGCTCTCTCGCTACAGGACCGAAAATACGTGTTCCTCTCGGGTTCTTATCTTCCTTAATTATAACAGCAGCGTTTTCGCCGAACTTGATATATGAACCGTCGTTTCTTCTGATGCCCTTAACTGTTCTTACGACTACAGCCTTTACGACTTCGCCTTTCTTAACCTGGCCGCCGGGAGCAGCTTTCTTGACTGAACAAACTACAACATCGCCGATGTTTGCATAACGTCTGCCTGTTCCGCCGAGCACGCGAATACACATAAGTTCTTTAGCGCCGGTGTTGTCCGCCACTTTCATATATGATTGCTGTTGTATCACTGCGTTTCCTCCTTTTCGATACGATTTTCGACGTATCTACTTTATTACTTCGCCTTTTCAATGATTTCAACAAGTCTCCATCTCTTCGTCTTGGAGAGAGGTCTTGTTTCCATTATGCTAACTTTATCGCCAACATTGCACTCGTTCTTTTCGTCGTGTGCATGAAGTTTGATTGTGTTTTTAATAACCTTGCCGTACTTGGGATGCTTTACGTTGTCTTCAATTGCAACAACGATAGTCTGTTCCATTTTATTGGAAATAACTTTACCAACACGGACTTTTCTGAGATTACGAACTACTTCACTCATGACTGTTTCTCCTTCCTGCAACTTAAGCGTTCTTCTCACGAAGAATTGTCATTACGCGTGCGATATCCTTCTTGACATCTGCAATTCTGTGAGGGTTGTCAAGCTGGTTTATCGAATGCTGGAAGCGGAGGTTAAACAGTTCGCCTTTAAGCTCAGCAAGCTTTGCATTGAGCTCTTCGGAAGTTAATTTTCTGATTTCTTCAACTTTCACGGCTTATACCTCCTCATCTTCGGATGCAGCGCTTTCCTTAACTACAAATTTGCACTTAATAGGAAGCTTATGAGATGCAAGACGCATAGCTTCTCTTGCAGCTTCAACTTCAACGCCGTCCATTTCAAACATTACTCTTCCGGGCTTAACAACAGCTACCCAGTACTCGGGAGAACCTTTACCGGAACCCATTCGAGTCTCAGCAGGCTTTGCTGTGATCGGCTTATCGGGGAATATCTTAATCCAAACTTTACCGCCACGCTTAATGTAACGGGTCATGGCGATACGGGCAGCCTCGATCTGGTTGGAAGTAATCCAAGCAGGCTCTAAAGCCTGAAGACCGAACTGACCATAGCTTACTGTATTACCGCGCGAAGCAGTACCGGTAAGACGGCCACGCTGTACGCGACGGAATTTAACACGCTTAGGCAGTAACATTAGCGAGCGCCTCCTTCTCTCTTCGACTTGCGGTTGTCGTGGAGAACCTCACCCTTGTAGAGCCATACCTTAACACCGATCTTACCGTAGGTCGTATCAGCCTCTGCGAAGCCGTAGTCGATGTCGGCACGAATGGTCTGTAGCGGGATGGTTCCCTCGTGGTAGGTTT
>JAZOUV010000003.1:0-28945 GCA_045658315.1 Eubacteriales bacterium | reverse complement strand
GTCGCACCGAGCGTTCTCTTCCAGTCAACGCCGTTATGTGTCCAATAACGCTCGTCTTCGATAGATATAAACGCCTCATATAAATAAGTAGGCATTTCCGAAAAACTTACCCATATTCTGTTTTCCGAGCCATACAATGTCTCACCATCAAGTTCAACCGGTGTTCCAACCCTATTTTCTCTGTCGGTATAATCCATATAGTATATCTTCGACGACAGTTTCTGCTCAGTTGAAATAGTATCAAAATCATCAATTACGGGATTGATATAGTTCTTAATATAAATAGCAAAAGCACCTACTACAATCAAACCCGTTATAAAACCGATAAGCAAAACAGTCAGCATGAAAATAGCAAAGCCTGAAAGTATCTTCTTAAAAATACTCGGCTCCTTCTGACCCTTGACTTTCTTCCTTTTTTCTTTCTTTTTGATTTTACTCATTAGTAAATCATTCTTTTTTACAGGAGCTTTTGCAGCTCGCTTTGGATCTCTGTTTTGATTCATTACAATCCTCCGTTAATATACGGTAAGTTTATTACAATTAACCAATTATTTTTTATTATAACACATAATTATAAATTTGTTGTTAATTTCTAAAATATTATTTAAAAATTTTATTTAAATATTACGTTTTCCTTACCAAGTAACTCAAAAAAGAAATTTAATATGTTTCCTGAAAGGTCAACAGACCTGCCGTTTGCGGCAACATAACTCTTTTTTGAAGAATCGTAAAACACGACCTTAGTATCTCCTTCAAATATTTCAAGAAGATTAACCGATTTTTTAAATGTATCGCAATCCATATTATCAACACGAAGATAAAGCACCTTTTCTTTCTTTTCGGTATTTTTCACCGTTTCTTTTTGAGGTAAGGCGGACAGGTTTGGAATATATTGCCCGTTAGGTTTCAGTATCTCTGCCTTCTGCATAATAAATTTCACTTCATTCTCAACTCTTGCCGATATTTCACCGTAAAATGAAACAATATTGTCAAGAGTAAGCATATATCCGTATTCCTCAAAAACAGACGAAAAGACAACAACCTCAATCTGTTTTGTTCTGTCTTCCAACGTAACAAAACACATTTTATCGCCCTTACGAGTGGTCTTTTCAACCAGCTTAGTAATAATTCCGCAAATAGATACTCTCTGTCTGTCCCTAAATTCTCCCGTACCCTCGACTATATCCTCGCCGTCGGTAACGTCAAAAGAATCGATAATAGCTTTAATCGGAACACACATCAAGTCTTTTTCGTGATTTGAATAATTATCAAGCAGGTTTCCCGAGAAATAGAAGCCCGCACACTCTTTTTCGTAGAGCAGTTTTTCTTTGGAATCAAAATCATTTATGGCAGGATAATTATATCCGCTTGCTTCTGTTACAGTATCAGCGTTGTCAACCGAGAAAAAGTCAAGCTGTCCCGCAGCATTTCTGCGGTTGTTTTCCAAAACACTGTCAATCATACTCTCAAACACAGCCAAAAGCTGAGATCTGAAAAGACCGGTATAATCAAAGCATCCAACCTTAATTAACGCCTCAATCTGTCTTTTGTTAAGTTCCGATTCACGCATGCGGTTAATAAAATTATCAAAAGAAACAAATTCTCCGTTCTTTCTCTCTCTGACAAGCTCCTCAACAAACGTTCTGCCTACATTCTTCAAAGCCAATAAAGCAAATCTGATATTATCGCCCACAACTCTGAAATAGCCATAGCTTTCGTTTATGTGGGGAGGCAAAAGCTTGATTCCGAGTCTTTTACATTCCTCGGCATACATAACTATTTTATCTTCATCACCTATAACCGAAGTCAAAAGCGATGCCATATATTCTTTTGGATAATGAGTTTTCAAATATGCTGTTCTATAGGTTACGACGGCATAGGAGGCGGCGTGACTCTTATTAAATGCATATTTACAGAAGCCTACCAGCTCTTCAAAAAGCTCGGCAGCATCAGCTTCATTAATACCCTTTTCGATCGCTTTTGAAAGAAATGTGTTCTTCTCATTTTCAATTACACCAGACTTTTTTTTGGACATTGCTTTCCTGATTATATCAGCCTGACCAAACGAGTAATCGGCAACTGTCCTGAATATCTGCATAACCTGCTCTTGATAAACAACACAACCGAATGTCTCTTTCAAAATCGGCTCAATGAGCTTTATTTTGTAATCGATGTTATGACGATTCTTCTTGTTTTCTATATATTTACCTATTGAATTCATAGGTCCCGGTCTGTAAAGTGCTATCGCCGCCATAATATCAGCCAAGCTTTCGGGTTTTAGCTGAACGAGCTTACTTCTCATACCTGCACTTTCAAGCTGGAACAGACCTATAGTATCACCATCTGAAATATCCTTGAATGTCTCTCTGTCTTCATGTGAAATTTTTTCTATATCAAAATTCGGATCAATCTTCTTAATCGCTTTTACCGTATTCTCTATAACCGTCAAAAATCTCAGTCCGAGAAAATCGAATTTCAGAAGTCCGAGATCGGCAACCGTATTCATATCAAATTGAGTAACAAGAGACCCTTTTGTCACAGCCATCGGAACATAATCACAGACTGCATTCTCTGTAATAACCACACCTGCAGCATGTGTCGAAGCGTGTCTCGGCATACCCTCAAGGGCACGTGCAGTATCGATAAGCTTTCTTGTTTCCGGCTCGTTTTCGTACATTTCTTTAAGTTTTTCGGTTTTTAGAGCCATATCAAGCGTAACTTTGTTTATATTTTCGGTAGTACCGTCCTCGTTTTTAACAGCTATTCTTTGGGGAACAGCCTCGGCAATCCTCGCAACGCTGTTGTATGACATACCCATAGCACGTCCTACGTCCCTTACACATGCACGAGCCGCAAGAGTACCAAAGGTTATAATATGAGAAACGTGTTCCTTTCCGTATTTACGGGATACGTAATCAAAAACGGTATCGCGTTTTTCGTCGCTGAAATCTATATCGAAGTCGGGCATACTTACTCTTTCGGGATTCAGAAAACGCTCAAACAAAAGACTGTGCTTGATTGAATCTACCTCTGTTATTCCGATAAGATAAGCAATTAGACTACCTGCTCCCGACCCTCTTCCGGGGCCTGTCGGAACATCGTGGCTCTTTGCATAATTTACAAAATCCCAAACTATCAAATAATACTCGGCATACCCCATTTTTGTAATTACCGACAATTCGTACTCCATTCTTGTTCGGTACTCTTCTTCTGTATGCTCGTCACTAAAAATTATCTGACCGTTTTTTATTTTTTTCTCAAATCCTTCAACAGCAAGAAAACGAAGATATTCTTGAGGGGTCATCCCGTTTTCCGGAGTATATTTTGGCAAAAAAGTATTTCCGAAAGTAAAATCGTATTCGCACATATCGGCAATTTTTTGCGTGTTGCTTACTGCATCCTCATACTCTAAGAATAGTGCATCCATCTCCTCTGTTGATTTATAATAAAATTCATCAGTTTCAAAACCGAGTGGTCTGCCGCCGTCAATAGTTGTATTCATCTGAAGGCACATAAGAACGGCTTGAGTCTCCGCGTCGCCCTTTTTTAAATAATGAACGTCATTTGTCGCCGCAAAAGGAATCCCCGTCTCTTTGTGTATCCTCAATAACCCCCGTCTCACCTCATCTTCGGCATCAATTCCGTGATCTTGCAATTCAAGATAAAAGTTTCCGCGTCCAAAAAGCCTGTCCAATTTCACAGCATACTCCATAGCTCCCTGATAATCATTTTTCATAATCATTTTGGGAATTGTACCGGCTATACAAGCCGAAAGACAAACGAGTCCCTCGGAATGTTCCTCAAGCAAATCGTTATCAATTCTCGGTTTGGAATAAAAACCCTCCTCAAACGCTTTTGAAACCATGTATATCAAGTTCTTATAACCGATTTCATTTTTAACAAGGAGTATCAAATGATTATATCCGCTGTCCTGACCGTATTCTTTATCAAATCGGCTTCTTGAAGCAACGTAAACCTCACAACCGATTATAGGCTTTATACCGTTAGCTTTACAAGCCTTATAAAAATCAACAACACCGTACATAGTTCCGTGGTCTGTAATCGCCACAGCGTTATGTCCCATTTCTTTAGCCATTTTGGGAATATCAGAAATTCTGCAAGCACCGTCGAGCAGACTGTATTCCGTATGTAAATGTAAGTGAACAAATCCGCCCATACTTTACTCCTTTTTCCGTTTTATATTTCATCGGCAAGCATAGTCATTTTCTTCAATCGGTGGTTGACCCCCGACTTTGAAATTTTGTCCGAGTGCATAGCCGCCAATTCTTCAAGACTTGCAAACGGGTTATCCACTCTTAACCGAGCAGTTTCCGCAAAGCCTCTCGGCAATTCGGATATTTTCCCCTTTTTCATTAATTTTTTTATTGCCTCAACCGAATCATGAGCAGCATCAACAGTCTTTTGTATATTAACTACCTCAAAATTACTTCTTCTGTTTGCCTGATTGGAAATATTTCTTTTTATTTTCTCATTGGCAAACTCAAAAGCCTCTCTGCCTGCCCCCATAAAGTGCATTATATCCTCAATATCATCGCCTTTTTTTAGGTAAAGACAGTAGTTTTCTCCCCTTACTGTTCTTTTCATATCAAGGCAATTCTCGGAAATATAAACAAACAGAGCGTCCGCAAGCAATTTACTCTTCGTTTTTATCTCAAGATGAAAGGACTTTTCGGGATTTGAAACAGTACCTGCAGCACAAAATACACCTCTCAAAAAACTGCTCTTGCACGAGGGACATCTAAAGTTTTCTTTTATTATTCTGTCAACCTCATCTATATCTCCGTACCCAAACTTAGTCATATCGGCATTGACTCCTCTTTTGCTTTCGGGAGTAAACAACGTCTCCCCGTAATAATAAGCACGCCTGCAACACTTTTTTTTCATACTGAGTTCTTTAAGATTATTTTTAAGTGCACTTGAATATGACATTACAGTCTCCATTTTAATCAATCAATACAATTTTTCTATATCCCTGTGAACGATAACCGTCTTATAATTATTTTTCAAATGTGCTCCAAGCTCCTCAGCAATTGCAACGGATCTATGCTTTCCTCCGGTGCAACCAACGGCAACAGTCAACTGTGATTTCCCCTCTTTTTCATACAAAGGAATCATGTAGTCAAGCATATCGTAAAGCTTATCAAGGAAAACTTTAGTTTCGCCGCTTGAAAAAACATATTCTTTAACAGCCGTCTCAAGTCCGGTCTTCTCTTTTAACTCGTTGATATAAAACGGGTTCGGGAAACATCTTACGTCAAAAACAATATCGGCATCTGTCACAATACCGTTTTTAAAGCCAAAGGACATACACGTTACTACCAACTCCCTCTTATTTTTCTCAGGGTGGATAGCAAGTATTTTATCTCTAAACTGTCTGACTGTAAGATAAGACGTGTCTATAATGTAATCAGCATACTCTTTTATAGGCAACAGCATACTTCTTTCAAGCTCAATAGCTCCTTGCATACTGACATTTTTTATAGGTACAAGAGGGTGTATCCTTCTGCTCTCTTTATATCTGTTTATAAGAATCGAATCCTCGCATTCTATAAAAAGAGTAGTGCAGCTGTATCCTCTCTTCTTGAGGGCGTCAAGCTCTGATATAAGAGTTTCAAATTCTATTTCGCCTCTGACATCAATAACAAAAGCAACCTTTGAGTTTTGGTTTGGCGTCTGATTGTATATTTCAGCAAACTTGGGAATAAAAGCAACAGGCATATTATCTATACAAAGATAGCCCATATCCTCCAAAGTATCTGCCGCACATGATTTTCCCGAACCTGACATTCCCGTTAATATAACAAACTCCATAATATCTATCCTAACTTATACTTTTATCAGTCTATATACTTAACTTCTTCTTGTATATCAACACCGTAATTCTGTTTGATTTTCTGTTTTATAATTGAAATAAGTTCTTTAATTTCTTTTGATGTTGCATTTCCTTTATTTATAACAAAGCCCGCGTGTTTCTCGGAAACTTGAGCATCGCCTACAGAAAAGCCCTTCAACCCCGATTCGTCAATCATCTGTGCAGTATAATGCCCCTCACATCTTTTGAATGTGCTTCCGGCACTCGGATAATCCAAAGGCTGTTTTTCTTTTCGTGCAGCCATATATCCATCCATTTCAGCCTTAATATCCGCAGGGTCTCTCGGCTTCAATTCAAAAACAGCCGAAAGAATAACGTGGTTGTTGTTTTCATAAACACTGTCTCTGTAAGCAAATTTATGTCCTGCCTTGTATAATTCACACCGCTTTGAAATAGCGGGGTCAAAGTATGCACTTTTTTGCAATACGTCTTTTATCTCGCCGCCGTATGCACCTGCATTCATGTATACAGCACCGCCGACAGTTCCCGGAATACCGTAAGCAAACTCCAAGCCCGACAGTCCGTGTTTCTGTGCATAAACAGCAAGTGCTGTCAAAGATACTCCACATTCGGCATACAAAGTGTTTCTTGATTTTCTTATTTTTTTCAAATGGGTGGTCAGAACTATAACTCCCCTATATCCCTCGTCGGCAAATATCAAATTACTGCCGTTTCCGACAACCGTGTATTTTATACCCTCGTCATTCAAGTAATCAATCAACGCACAAAGTGCACTTTCGGTCTTCGGATATGCTATATAATCGGCAAGACCGCCGACTTTGATAGTGGAATGTTCAGCAAGTGATACATTCTTTTCAAAATCAAGGGATGCACATTCTTTCATAAACTGCTCTAAATTAGAACACTCAAACATATAATTTCCCCTTTTTTATTTTTGAATAAAAGTTAATATACCGTTAGTATATGTAATGAAACAAACAATCTTCACAATATTTTAATATTTTTTAGACGTATCAAGCAATTCCTTTGCACTTGAAAGTAAGACTTTCGTTATTTCCTGACCGCCCATAATTCTTGCAAGCTCGTTTACTCTCGAATCATAGTCAAGGCTTTTTACCTCAGTCTCTACTCGTCCGTCCTTTTCTCTCTTCAATATAAATAAATGGTCATCTGCTAATGCCGCTATTTGTGCCGAATGGGTTATACAAATAACCTGACAGCTCTCGGAGGTTTGCTTAAGCTTTATGCCAATCTTCTGAGAAGTCTTGCCCGAAACACCGGAATCAACTTCGTCAAATATTACAGTTCCCGTACTTTCCTTTTCGCGAAGCACGCTCTTCAATGCAAGCATTATTCTGGACAGTTCACCGCCCGATGCTATCTTTGAAAGAGGCTTCAGCGGCTCACCCGGATTAGCAGACAGCATAAAGCTGACTTCATCTTTTCCCTTTGACGTATATTTACCGCAGTCGGTAACATCCACCTTAAACTTAACCTTAGGCATTTCAAGAAAGGCAAGACAGTCACAAACCGAGCTTTCAAGGATTTCTGCTGCCTTAACTCTATTTTGCGTTATCAAATAAGCAATCTCGTCTGCTTTTTCTTTTATTTCAAGATACTCTCTTTTAAGCTCTTCTATTCTGTCTTCGCTTCTCGTTATATTATCTAATTCTTCTGACCTCTTGTCTCTGTATTCCAATATCTCTTCAACGCTGTTGCCGTATTTTCTCTTCAGCTTGTGTATTACATCAAGCCGAGCCTGAACCTCGTTCAACTCAAAAAGAGGGTCAAGACTTATATCTCCTGCAGCTTCCTTTGCACTGACAGCAATCTCTTCCATTTCATAGGCAAAACTGTTGAGCTTTTCAGCCATCTCTTTAAAATCGGGCAGTACGTCCGAAACCGACAGTAAAGCATCTGCCGACTTTCTTGCAAGGGTCGATGCCGTAACACCTTTGTCGTTTGAGTAAAGAGCCTTATAACAAAATCTTATCTGTTTGGAAATGTGTTCGCTGTTTCTTAAAACACCTTCTCTTGCCAAAAGGGCTTCTTCCTCGCCTTTTTTCAGCTTTGCATTGTCAATATCTTTGATTTGATATGACAGTATCTCGGTAATACGTTCTTTTTCCCCCTCGCTTATTTGTATTTCTTTTATCTTTGCGGTAAGCTCGTTCATTCTTTCATAATAGCCTTTATATTTCAAAAGTCTTTCACTGTTTTCCGCAAAAGAATCCAAAAGCTCTATATGATATCTGTTTTCCAGTAAATATTTACTGTCATGCTGACCGTGTATATTAATAAGCAAGCCTGTAACTTTTTTAAGAATGGACGCTGTGCAGGTTCTTCCGTTAATTTTAATTTGCGAATTTCCGTCAACATTCAATGTTCTCTGTAAAAACAGTTCCCCGTTTTCATCAAGCGAAATTCCAAACTCTTCAAGGTTACTTGTAACCTCGGCGGGAATGTCCGTAAAAAGTGCGGAAACAAGTGCACTGTTCTCTCCGCTTCTTATAAGCTCTTTTCCCGTGCGATTACCCATAAGAAAATTGATAGAATCAATAATAATTGATTTACCTGCACCCGTTTCGCCGGTCAAAACGGTAAAGCCTCGGCTTATATCAATATCCGCACATCGGATAACCGCGATATTCTCAATATGTAATGATGAAAGCATTACCGTATTCTCCCTTTTTAATCAATTTTATTTTATGCCGATAAGACTGTTGAATTTTGAATAAAACTCCCTTGCACTGTCATCGCTACGCATAACAATCAAAATAGTATCATCCCCCGCAACAGAACCTACTATTTCTTTCCACCCCATATTATCGATAGCCGCCGCAGCCGCTTGTGCCATGCCGGAATAAGTTTTTAAAACTACGGTATGACAAGCATAATCTGCACTCACAAGAGTTTCTCTCAGTATATTTTTATATTTAACGGATATTTTCATATCCTCTTTGGGTGCTTCTGCATATTTATAAGAAATACCGTCAACAGACACCTTTACAAGATTCAGCTCACGTATATCACGTGATGCCGTTGCCTGAGTAACATTATATCCTTCATTTTTCAGTCTTTCCGTCAGCTCTTCCTGAGTCTCAACATTGTATTGTTCTATTATCTCAAGTATCTTTTTTTGTCTCTCTTTTTTCATCGCTTTTCCTCTTTTATATCTTTATATTTCGGTCACCTTACTACGCATAACGCTGTAAAAATTATTTTTCTTTATTTTTATAAGCTTTGTAAATATATCGCTCTTTTTAACGACAACAACATCGCCAGTCTCTACCTCGCAAATAAATTCTCCATCTCCTGTAAGAACAACTTTGCCGTGCCCACGCTTTCCCTTTTTAAATTCAAGAACAGATGTACCGCCGAAGATCAATGGCTTTGCATAAAAAGACTGAGGGCATATCTGAGACACACCGAAACACTCCATACCCGGATCGATTATCGAACCGCCTGCCGCAAGCGAATATGCCGTCGAACCCGTGGGAGTTGTGCATATTAAGCCGTCGGCAAAATATTTTCCGACCTCTTCGCCGTTACATATAAGCTCTATTTCAGGCATAGCGGAATATCCGCCTTTTGAAAGAACGACCTCATTCAATACATGAGCGTCAGCCACAACTTTTCCGGCTTTAGTTACGGAATAATTAAGCATCATTCGGTTTTCAATGGAAAAGTTGTCATTTACAAGGTCTTTAAGCATTTGAAGCTCGTTTGTTTCAAGCTCGGCAATATATCCGATTCTTCCTAAATTCACACCGAGAACGGGCAGTCTTGTTCTGTGTGCAGTACGCATTATGGTTCCGTCGCCACCAAATACAATCACACACTCCGCAGTATCAAAAACACAGCTTTCGTTTTTGTAATTAACACCTTTAATATCGCCAAAAAAGCACTTATCGGATTCGGGAAGAAACAGAGTACAGCCGTAACCGCACAGTATTTCAACCGTCTCTTTGGCAACCGCAATTCCCTTTTCCGTGTCATTTTTTATGATCAACGCAATTCTTTTCATATCACTTTTCTCCAACGTGATTTTTTCTCAGTCTGAATAACCCCAAAAACTCTTTATTTCCGTCACCACCAAGAATAGGCGATTCTATTATTTTTAAATTTTCCAAACCAAACAGTCTTGCATTTTCTTTAATTTTTTCACAAACATGCAAGTGCACCTTTTCGTCTTTTACTATCCCGTTTTTACCTATTCCCGACTTCCCCGCTTCAAACTGCGGTTTGATCAAAGAAACAAACAAACCGCCGTCCTTCAATACAGATGAAACTGTGCCGTAAAGAAGCACCTGCGAAATAAATGATACGTCCATTACGGCTAAATCACATTCTTCACCAAGGTTATCCGACGTAAGATACCTCGCGTTAAAGCTTTCCATACATATAACACGTTTATCGGCTCTGAGTTTTGGGTGAAGCTGGTCTTTTCCCGAATCAACGGCAAATACCTTTAATGCACCGTTTTGCAAAAGACAGTCCGTAAATCCACCCGTCGATGAACCTATATCAACGCAAACCAAGCCTCCGACGTCAAGTTCAAACGCCTTGATTGCACCCTCCATCTTAAGACCGCCCCTTCCTACATAGGAACACACTTGACCGACAACCTCGATTTTTTCCGAGCCGTCAACTTCAAATGCAGGCTTTGTTATAAACTTCCCGTTGACCGAAACGTATCCCGCCTTCACGGTATCTGAAGACTTCTTTCGGCTTTCGCATATATTTTTTTCCGTTAAATACACATCAAGACGCATTCTCTTTTAATTCTTTCTTTCAAGCAAGTAATATGCAAGTTCCTTTAAAATGTCGACATTTTCACCCTGCCCAAGTCCCGAACAAGCATCCTCGGTAAGCTTTTCCGCATAAGCTCTTGCTTCATCAATCGTCATAAAATCCATATATGTCGTCTTGTTATTCTCAGCATCACTTCCTATAGGCTTCCCCAAGGTCGCTTCATCGCTTGTTACGTCGAGTATATCATCAACTACCTGAAAAGCAAGTCCGACGTTATGTCCATATTTTTTTGCAATATCAATATATTTTTCACCGACGGCAGACGTACAGCAACCGAGTGTTGTCGCCGCTTGAATAAGTGCACCGGTTTTTAGCTCGTGAACGTGATGAAGCTCATCCTTGGAAAGCTTTCTGTTCTCTCCCTCAAGGTCGAGCACCTGCCCGCCCACCATTCCGCAGGAACCTGCAAAGCCCGCAAGTAATGCCACAGCCTTTGCCGCAAGTGCCGGGTCAACAAGCTTATTGGAAGCACATACCTCAAAAGCGTATGTAAGCAACGCATCGCCTGCAAGCAACGCCTGAGCCTCACCGTAAACTATATGATTCGAGGGTTTGCCTCTTCTTATATCATCATCATCCATACAGGGCAAGTCGTCATGAATAAGAGAATATGCGTGTATCATTTCTACAGCACAAGCAAAAGGTAAAGCACTTTCAACAGAGCCGCCCGAGAGCCTCGCAAACATAAGCACCAAAAAAGCTCTTATTCTTTTGCCTCCTGCCATTGTCGTATATTTCATAGCCTCAAAAAGCTGCGGAAACATACCGTCTTTTGTTTCAAGATATTTCTCAAGCTCTGCCTCGACAAGTGCAAGGTCAGATTTCAGCAATTCCTTAAAGCTCATTCGTTTCCTCCGACAAAATCTGTCTCCATCATCTCTCCCGAATCGTTTTTGGAAAGTATTTTTATTCTCTGTTCAACGCTGTCAAGTCGGGAGTTACACATTTTTACAAGTTTTACGCCCTCTTCAAAATATTCGAGCGATTTGTCAAGGGGAGCAGAACCGTTTTCAAGCATTCTTACTATTTCCTCAAGTCTTGCCAAAGCCTGTTCAAAAGTAATATTATTATCCATTCTTAACCTTTCCTTTCACCTCGGCAGATACGCTTCCGTCCACCGTTTTAAAATTAAATCTGTCGCCCACGTTCACCTGGTCAACACTCTTTATAAGCTGTCCGTCGTCGGAAAATACCGCAGAATACCCCCTTGATATGACCGACATAGGATTCAAAGCCTCAAGCTTTGACGTATATCGTGCAAAAATCTCTTTTTTTAAGCTAAGAGAATACTTCATGCCGTTTTCCATTCTTGCATCAAGATTCATTAGCTGAAAACGTCTGTCATCAACAATGAAATCCGGCGTATTCAAGACACGATTCCCTGCAAGCTCCTCAAGCCTTTGTCTGTTGTTCTTGATGTTATGCATAATAAGCATATCAATTCTGCCGATTATATTAAATATTTTTTGCTTAAGCTCCATAGTTTCGGGAACAGCAAGCTCAGCAGCGGCTGATGGGGTCGGAGCACGTCTGTCCGCCACAAAATCGCATATCGTAAAATCTGTTTCGTGTCCGACAGCAGAAATAACGGGTATCTTCGATGCAAATATCTCACGTGCCAAAGCCTCGTCATTAAATGCCCACAGATCCTCGATAGATCCGCCGCCTCTTCCGATAATTATAACGTCAACATTATTGGCTGAGTTAAAATACTTAATACCCGCAATAAGCTGTGCCGGAGCACCGTCTCCCTGCACGAGCGACGGATACAAAATCCCCTCGGCATAAGGAAAACGTCTGCCTAAAATATTAATTATATCCCTTATCGCCGCCCCCGTAGGTGATGTTATAATCCCCACGCTTTTGGGAATCTTAGGCAGCGGCTTTTTATATACGGGGTTAAATAGTCCCTCTTTTTCAAGCTTTGCCTTAAGCTGTTCATAAGCAATATATAATGCCCCGATACCGTCAGGCTCCATATTATCGGCATAAATCTGATACTGTCCGTCTCTCGGGTATGCCGAAACTTTACCGTGCAAAATAATCTTCATACCGTTTTCAGGAACAAATTTCAGTTTTTCGGCAAAGCCTTTGAACATAATGCACCTGACAAGACTGTTTTCGTCTTTCAAGGTAAAATAAAAGTGCCCCGTTTTATAGTGATTGGTAAAGTTTGAAATTTCACCTTTGACAAACAAACTGCGAAGAACGGGCTGTCCTTCAATAACAGCTTTTATATATTCATTTAATTGGGAAACAGTGATTATCCGCCTTGTTTCTTCTGCCACCATCTTCCCTCTCTTTCGTTTTTTATTTTTTCTTTAAGTAAGCCTCTCTTGCAAGCAGAGCTACCCCTGCCGCATTGTCTGCGGAAAAAGCCTTTTCGGCAAAAAAAGTCTTATCATACTTTGACAAAGCCTTTTTGATTCCTGCGTTGCTCATAACACCGCCTGCATAAAGTATGGGAAGCTCATATTTTTCTCTCAGGTTAGTTGTAAGCTTATCCAGTGTCATTTCAACATATTTTAATGCATACAGTGCAATATCTTCTTCCCTTACTCCCGCTTCTTTAAATTTTATAACCTTGTTTTCAAGTCCCGAAAGATTGCAATTAAGCTCCTTAACGCAAACCTTCGGTTTTTCGGGAAGCGTTCCCGTCAAAGCCATTTCTTCTAAAAAGGGACCGCAAGGAAATTTCAGTCCCAACAGAACACCCGTTCTGTCAATCGCTTGTCCCGCATTTAAATCAAGAGTTCCGCCAATATTATCTATCTTAAGTTTGCCTTCGGTGCCGTCACAGCAAAGTATCTCAGTCGTACCGCCAGAAACGTGGAATGCATTAAACCTTTCCGACAGCAACTCCATACAGCCCGCCGAATATGCCGCCGCCGTCACATGTCCCGTCTGGTGAGAAAACTTATACACGGGAACTTCCATAATACTCCCGAGAGAGTCTGCAAAGCTTTCACCCACTCTAAAGCAAGGCATATACGATCCCTCAACGTCACGCGGTCTTGACGAACAGCCTATAGCAGTAATGTTATGCACACCTATCCTCTTTGTAACAAAAGGAAGATTATTTATGTGCAAAAAGACAGCATCGCTTTGACGCAGGCCTCTTTCTCCCTCTCTAACCTCGAGCAGTATCTTCTCGTTTATTATTACGCCGTTTTCATCGCATACAGCAACAGAGGTCGTATAATTACTTGTATCTATACCGAGAAAAACACCCATTATTTTTTCAAACCTTCGTTCTCGGCAATTTTATTTACAACACCGTTGATAAAGGAAGGTGCCTTGTCGTAATCAAATTTCTTTGCGAGTTCAACTGCTTCATTAATTGAAATGTTGAAAGGAACGTCGTCGCAATAAAGCATTTCGTAAACACAAATACGCATAATAGCAAGTGATACTTTTGAAATTCTTTCAAGCTTCCACCCCTTTGCATTTTCTTCAATTTTCTTGTCAACCGTTTCAATCTCCGCCATAACACCGAAAAAAACACGCTCGGTAAATTCATCGTATTCAATAACGCCTATATCCTGTGCAGTCTGAAAAAGCTCCGCACAATTTATTTCCTCTTTCTGAAACTCCGTCTCAAAAACCAGATAGAATACGTTTTCTCTCGCCTGTCGTCTGTTCATATATGACACCTCGTAAAATTTTATACATTTATTCAGTGTATATTATAACCTTTTGTGCATAAAAAGTCAATAAATTTATAGTTATATTATAATAAATATTATACAACTTCTTCCCTTCCGCTTTATATTCAAAAAAAAGGTGCTTTTTGGATAAAATATATATTTTTTTCGTTTATTACTTGCATTAAGCATTAAATGTGATATAATGTATATAGATTTACCCCAAGTGAGGATGTATTTCAACTAAAAATCACGAACAAAAAAAGAGGTGCACTATGAACAACAAGTACATTGGAAACAGAATGCAATTATTCGACGTAAGAGAATACAAATTCAGCAACGGAAAATCGGAAGGAACCCGTGCTATTGACATTTGGAACGGTGCTAATCTTCATTTTACAATACTCCCCGACCGTTGTCTTGATCTTTTCACAGTACGTTATAAGAATAAAAATATGGCATTCCACACCCCCAACGGCGTTGTAAATCCCGCATATTATAACGAACTCGGAAACGCTTGGCTCCGTTCTTTCGGCGGCGGCTTTTTGGCTACCTGCGGTCTCAAAAATTACGGAGGAACCGACGGTACAAATCCCGAACTCACATTCCACGGAAGAATAGGTAACACCCCCTGCGAACAGCTTAATATAGAAATCCCCGAGGACGGAAGCTCCGTTACAGTTTCGGGGGTTATGCACGAGGCTATTTTGTTCGGTTCAAATATGACATTGACCCGTTCAATCTCCTGCAAATACGGCGAAGATAAAATATTCGTCAAAGACGTTATCAAAAACGAAGGCTTTACCGATACTCATCTTTCCATGCTCTATCATTTTAATCTCGGTTATCCGCTTATGTCGGAAAATTCCAAGATAGTTATTCCTTCAACCAAATGCCATCCGTTCAACGCATTGGCAAAAGAGAATCCCGATGCTTGGAAATATTTTGAGGCTCCTCAAGACGATTTCGGCGAAATGCTGTTTGAACACGAGCTTTCCGAAAAATGTTTCGGTATTGATAACCCCGATATCAACACAAGTCTCAGAATAAACTATCTCTCTCCTGCCCTTACTCACTTCCTTGAATGGAAGGCGTGTCAGTCGGGTACTTACGTATGCGGTCTTGAACCTATGACCGCAACAAACTCGGGATTTAAGGCAAACGTCGAAAACGGCACTCAGAAGTATCTTAAGGCTCAGGAAAAGGTTGTAAACACCTTTGAAATCAGCTTCGCCGATCTTTGCTAAGAGGTGTATTTACTAAAAATGAAAAATAAATTTTTTAGATCATTATACAATATCTTTCAAAATGCCTGTGTCATTTTTTCACTCAGCGTTTTGATATGCATAATTATTTCTTTTTCCGCAGGTGCAGGCACAAGCTCCCAACTCAATATTTCAGCCCTGTTGGTTTTGGCTTTGCTTTCCCTTTGGCTTTCGCTGTCTGCAATTCTGCTGAAAATCAAAAAACTTAATATTATTCTTAGAATGATATTGAATTTTGTTGCATCTGTTCTTGGCTTTTACGTATGCCTGTTTAATTTATCCGAAGCATACGAGCAAAAAACATTTGTATTTGTATTTACTGTTTTCTTTGCTATAGTTTATATTGTCGCAGCTTGTGTTGTTTTGATTGTAAGATCTGTTGTAAACAAGAAGAAGTCAGACAAGGAAGACTATAACTCGGTATATAAGAACACGCAAAAACAATAATTTTTTAAAGAAGGTATTAAAAAATGAAGCTTAAATACAACTTTATTGTGAGAAACGTTGCCGGACAGTCCGTTGCACTCTGCGTAGGCGAGGAAAACAACAAATTTAACGGTATGATAAAATTGAATTCCGTCGGAGAGTTTATTTTCAAACTTCTTGAAAATGATATTACTACCGAGGAAATCGTAAACAAGCTGACAGAAAGCTACGACGTATCTGCTGAAGAAGCAAAAAAATCCATAGAGCCATATCTCGAAGTTTTAAGAACAAACGAGCTTTTAATCGAGTAAATTACAGTATGTTAGAGCAACAAAAAGCTATCGATTATAGAACCCAGATTGAGAAGGACGGAGTAATTGCACAACTTACCAGGGGGTTCAGCATGATGCCAATGCTCAGGCAAAACAGAGATACCGTAATCATAAAAAGAATCACTGAAAAGCCCAAAGAAAACGACGTTCTTCTTTACTTGAATGATGAAGATAAATACGTTCTGCATCGCGTAATTAAAGTACTTGACAATGGATATATAATTCGCGGAGACAACAATTTTTTCAATGAATACAACATTAGGGACGAAAACATTGTTGGTATCCTTGAAGGCTTTTACAGAGACGAAAAATTTATTGACTGTTCTAAAAATGCAGGATATAAGCTCTATATACAGTTGAATAGAAGAACATACTATCTCAGAATGGCATACTCTAAGTTCCGTTCGGTTCTCTCAAAAATCAAGCATAAAATATTTAAATAAAAAACTTGCTTTCCTCGAAAATTCGTAGGAAAGCAAGTTTTTATTTATTATAGAGCGTGTCTTCTTTTAAAGCATATCCGCAAGTTCAAGTATAAGTTTTTCGGACTTTTCCCAACCAAGACAGGGGTCTGTAATAGATTTCCCGTAAACATGTTCACCAACACATTGTGCACCGTCTTCGATGTAGCTTTCAATCATCAAGCCCTTTACAAGTTTTTTTATGTCGCTATTTTGCTTACGGTTTTCCACAACCTCTTTTGCTATTCTTACCTGTTCAAGATAACGTTTTGAGGAGTTTGCGTGGTTGGTATCAATAATTGCGGCAGGGTTTGCAAGTCCCGCCTTTGCATACATTTCGCAAACTTCAAGCAGGTTTTCATAATGATAATTTGATATATTTTTACCTGCAAAATCAACATATCCACGCAAAATAGCGTGAGTCAGCGGATTACCTTCGCTCTTTACTTCCCACCCTCTGTATATAAAAGTATGACTGCTTTGTGCCGCTTTGATTGAGTTCATCATAATCGAAAGATCGCCGCTTGTGGGATTCTTCATACCTGTAGGGATATCAAGTCCGCTTGCCGTCAATCTGTGCTGTTGGTCTTCTGTTGAACGTGCCCCCACTGCAACATATGAAAGCAAGTCCGAAAGGTAACGGTGATTTTCGGGATAAAGCATTTCATCTGCACAGGTAAAACCGTAATCATTAAGTGCTTTCAGATGCATTTCTCTTATTGCAACTATTCCTTTAAGCATATCGGGCTTTTCGTCGGGATTAGGCTGATGAAGCATCCCCTTATAGCCAGCCCCCGTTGTTCTCGGCTTGTTCGTATATATACGGGGGATAATTATGATTTTATCCTTAACAACATCTTCAACCCTGCGGAGACGGGATATATAATCAAGAACAGCTTCTTGGTTATCGGCAGAGCAAGGACCTATTATAAGCAGAAATTTATCTGATCGCCCTTCAAATACAGCACTTATATCACTGTCTCTTTTAATCTTAACAGCTTCCATTTCGGCAGAAACGGGATATTCCTGCTTAATCACCTGCGGTATGGGAAGCTTTCTGTAAAAATGCATATTCATAAGATTACTCCTGCCCTTTCTTGTTAAATTCGCCCCTACGCTCTGTCGAAATACGCATCATACTTCGCATCTCTTCTCTGTCGTTATTTTTAACACAGTTGTATAATTTATCAAAAGTATTTCTGTATTTTTCCATTTCACGAAGCAATGCATCTCTGTTTGAAAGAAAAAGCTCACTCCACATTTCATCGTTTATTTTTGCTATTCTGGTCAAGTCTCTGAATGAGTCACCGGTGTAAAACACAAGTCCGGGATTATCGTTTGCACACATAAGAGACACCGCTATACAGTGAGTCAGCTGCGACAAAAAGGCTATCATCTCATCATGTTTTTCGGGATTCAAAACAGACACGCGTGCAAAACCGAGAATCTCCCCCAGCTCCTTACATAGCTCTATAGATCCGAATGTATTTTTTTCCGTAGGTACTACAATATAGTTTGCCTCTTTAAATATACTGTCATCGCTGTTTTGAACACCGCTTACCTCACGACCTGCCATCGGGTGGGCAGCAATAAACTCAACCCCCGGCTTCAAAAGAGACTGTATCTCATACACTATGCCTCCTTTTACACCGGTTACATCGGTCAAAACTGTCCCCTCTTTTATCAAGTGTCCATATTCCTTTATCCATTCAATAAAGATGTGTGGATAAAGGGCAAATACGATTATATCAGCGTTTTCGATCAATTCTTTATCAACTGAAACGCTGCCTTTATCTATTAAGCCCTTTTCCAGAGCATATTTTATATCAACCTCATTTTTTGTTATGGCATTTACTCTGTATCCTTTTTTCTTCAGTGCCATTGCGTAACAACCGCCAAGCAGACCTAAGCCTACTATCAAAAATTTTTTTGATGTATCTATTTTCATGATCTTTACCCTTGTTTTTTTAAAATTATTCCTAATTCTCTTATATCCTCAAAAAAGTCAGGATAACTCTTCGAAACTGCCTCAACACCGTCAATTTCTCCGCCCGTCACCGAGCACAGAAGCGAAAGTGCCATTACGATTCTGTGGTCATTGTGTCCATTCAAAATTTCAACAGGCCTTTTCAGCTCACATTTATGGACTGTAACCGAGTCGTCAAATACTGAAACTTCAACTCCAAATTTTGCAAGCTCTTCTGCCATCGCAGAAGCTCTGTCGCTTTCTTTTATCTTCAGTCTTGCCGTCCCCGTAAATTCAGCACCGCCGCAGTATGCCGCCATTGCAAACATCACGGGAGCAAGGTCGGGACAATCGGACAGATCAAAACTTTTTTTACCGCATTTTAATGCGTTAAACATATTATAATAAACTCTGTCACCCTGCAAAGTGGCGTCCTTTATACCCTCAACTTCAACCCTTCCGCCGAAAATATTGAATCCTTCAAGAAATGCCGCATTGGAGCAATCACCTTCGATTGTATAGTCAGCAGAAGAATATTTTTGCTTTCCGTTAATATAGAAAACATTATCTTGCCTTGTTATCTTTATACCGAAATCGCTCAATACACTTAGTGTAAGGTCAATATATGATGCACTTTCAAATTTGCCCGTCACAGTAAGCCTGCTGTCTCCGTCCAATAGCGGCAACGAAAACAACAGTCCTGTTATAAACTGACTTGATATATTTCCCGGGACATAGTAGTCGCCGCTTTTCAATATGCCGCAAACACTTACCGAACAGTCGCCTTTATCGAACAATATTCCCTGTTCTATGCAAATATCCTCGTATATGGTCAAAGGTCTTTCAAACAGTCTTGCACTTCCGCTTAAGCATGTTTTCTTTCCCGACAGCATACAAAGGGGAATAAGAAATCTTAACGTACTTCCGCTTTCATTGCAAAAAAGCTGTGAGACATCAGCAATGTTCTTCGGGTCAAGTCCGCCTATCTTTACTTTACTGCCTTCCTTTTCGATTTTCGCTCCCATCTTTTCAAGGCAATCCAAAGTTGCGGTAATATCCTTGGAATAAGCTATATTGTCTATTAATGTGCCTTCGCTTAATGCTCCGCATATCAATGCTCTGTGTGCTATGCTTTTTGACGGTGGCACAACGACACTTCCGTGTGCTTTTGAGCTTTCTATAATTATTTTCATTATTTTTTACCGTATTTTCCGTTTAAGTATTCCATAGCCTCGATATACCCGTCAAAACCGTGTCCCGCTATTGTCTTTTCGCAGTAGTATCTCACATAACTTATCTGTCTGAAATCTTCCCTCTTCGACACATCGGATATATGCACTTCAACCGCAGGAACAGCAACCGCTTTCAATGCATCAAGCAAGGCAACACTCGTATGTGTATATGCCGCAGGATTAATCACAATACCGTCAAAAACGCCGTATGCCTGCTGTATTTTATCAACTATACATCCCTCGTGGTTTGACTGAAACAGCTCAACCTGTATATTATTTTCGGAAGCATATTTTTCTATCTTCTCGCATAGATATGCATAATTTTGGCTTCCGTAAAGATGCGGTTCTCTTATACCGAGCATATTTATATTAGGTCCGTTAATTACAAGCAATTTCATCGTAAAAATCCTTTTTTATTCTTTGCATATTTTCAATTACATCGTTACAAATCTTTATATGTCTGTCGCACCTTGAGCAATAAAGAGGATATCTTTCGTTGTATCTCTTTTCAAGGTCTTCCCTGTTACTTGATAACGGTCTGTCAGAGGTTGCAACAATATTCTCAACATTGCGGTCAATGAAAAAAATTCTTCCGTTTTCTCCCAGCATTTCTATATTTAAGGGATTTAATATCGCTCCACCCCCCGTTGCAATAACCGCATTCTGTACGGCTGACAATTCAAATATTACCTCTGTCTCTATTTTCCTAAATCCGCTTTCCCCAACCTCGGAAAATATTTGCGGTATAGGCTTTTTTTCCCGCTTTACTATTTCTCTGTCTGTATCGATAAACACCCTCGAAAGTTCGTTTGCCAATAATTTGCCTATAGTCGATTTACCGCTTCCGGGCATACCTGTCAGAACAATGTTCTCTTTCGCTCTCACAAGCTCGCCGTAAACTCTGTCTATTTCCGATACAGGTACCTTGGTATTTATAAATTTTTCTGCTGCAACAGCGGCTTGGGCAACAAGCATATACAAACCGCCTACTGCGTTAATTCCTCTTTTTCTTGCATCATACACCAACTTTGAGCGAAGAGGATTATACACGGCATCAACCACCGCAACGACCTTGGGATAATCGTTAAGGTCTATTGGAGAAAAGCCTATTTTAGGATACATTCCTACGGGAGTCGTATTAATTATTATCTCTGCATCGGCATGTTTTTCCTTTGCTGTACCGTATGTAATGCAATCCTCTTTTCCGTCTCGAGAAACACGATATACTGAAGAACATTCCATGCTTTCGGAAACTGCAAGTGCTGTCTTCGACGTTCCGCCGCTTCCGAGTATCAGAACTTTTTTATTTTTCAGTTCTATCCCGTTCCGCTTTATAAGAGCTGACATTCCCGAAAAGTCTGTATTATAGCCTTTTAGATAACCGTTATCGTTTACTATTGTGTTAACCGCCCCTATCATTTTTGCCGTCTCGCTTATTTCGTCAAGATAAGGTATCACGCTTTCCTTATAGGGAATCGTAACGTTTATCGCCTTAAAATCCTTCTTTTGCATAAATGCATCAAGCTCACACCTTTGCACCTCGCAAAGCTCATAACTGTAATCAAAAAGCCTATTGTGAATATCCTTTGAAAAACTGTGTCCCAGTTTTTCAGCTATACAACCGTATATCATTTTTTACTTCGCCAACCAATCTGTTCCGTATCTTGTGCTCAATATATCTGCTACAGTCAATGCCGTTATGCAATCAACAACGATTCTTGCCCTCTGTACAATGCATGGGTCGTGTCTTCCCTTTGATAAAAGAAGTGCATTTTCATTATACTTCATATCAACCGTATCCTGCTCTACGCCCAATGTTGGCGTAGGTCTTACGGCACATCTGAACAAAATTGGCATACCGTTTGTTATACCGCCGTTTATACCCCCTGCATTGTTAGTTCTTGTATAAACCTTGCCGTTTTCAGTATAAAAAGAATCGTTTGCCTCTTTCCCGGTCATATCGGCAATACTAAATCCTGCACCAAATTCAACCCCTTTTATCCCGGGAATTGCAAAAAGTGCGTGGGAGAGCATCCCCTCAACAGAATCGAACATAGGCTCGCCGAGTCCTGCATCAAGTCCTGCAATTACAGTTTCAAGAATACCGCCGACACTGTTGCCGTCCCTCTTTGCTTCAAGTATTGCATCTGACATTTTAGTGCCGACAGCATCATCAAGAACCGCTATACTTTTCTCGTAAAGCGAATCTATCTCTTCATTTATGTTTTCGGAAAAATCTCTGTCAAAAATACCTGCACATTTTTTTATATGCGTACCAATCTTTATGCCTTTTTTGTTAAGAGCAGGCATAATTATTGCTCCTGCCGCAACAATTGCCGCAGTTATTCTCCCACTGAAATGTCCGCCGCCTCTGTAATCCTCAAATCCGTGATATTTGCAATTTGCCGTATAATCCGCATGAGACGGTCTTGCAAGCCACCGTGTTGCCGAATAGTCTTCGGATTTCGTGTCACTGTTGGGAATAAAAATACAAATGGGGGTACCTGTTGTCTTCCCCTCGAAGACACCGCTTTGTATTACATATTCATCAGCTTCTTGCCTTGCCGTTGATATAGCACCGGCAGGTCTGCGGAGCGAAAGAAGCTTGTCTATATATTCAACGTCAACGTCAATTCCGGGGGCTATTCCGTCAATAATAACACCGATTCCAACACCGTGGCTCTCGCCGAAAACCGTAAAAGATATATTGTTTCCAAAAGTATTCTTCATCAGCCAAGTCCCCTCTTTACTAATTCTTCAAATTCGCTGAAATGCATTTTACGAAGCTCCGATTTTCCTATTTCTGTAACGAAAACAATTGTAATATCATCCCCGGAAGCCTTCTTATCATGTTTGCAGGCATCGATAAGCCGGTCTGCAGTAAATTGGGTCTCTGTAGGAAGCTTGAGCTTTTTTAGTATGGGCAAAAGCCTCTCTTTTATATCGGAAGCACACATAGGCACCATACCTATACCTACACATTCACCGTGGTAAAGGTTGTCGAGTTGGTTTACACTTTCAATCGCATGTGCCAAGGTGTGTCCAAAATTCAGAGTCTTACGCAATCCCGATTCCTTCTCATCTTTCTCAACAACATATTTCTTTATATAAAGTGAACGCTCAATAATCGTATCGATATTGCACATAATATTTTTGTTTTCAAATATATCAAACAATATAGGATCATTTGTCATCGACATCTTCAAAGCCTCTGCAAGTCCGTTTGATATTTGTCTTTCGGGCAAGGTATTCAATGTTTCGGAATCAACAAGAACACCCATAGGTGGATAAAAAGCTCCTACTATATTTTTTAAACCCATGAAATCTATTGCAGTCTTGCCACCGATCGATGAATCGACCTGCGATAAAACTGTTGTAGGAATATTATAAAAATCAATTCCCCTCATATACACGGCTGCAACAAATCCCGAAAGATCGCCCACAACTCCTCCGCCGACCGCAACAACACAATCAGTACGGGTAAAGTTATTTTTCACCATACATTCCAAAAGATATTTATATGTATCTATATTTTTAGATTTTTCTCCCTGTTCAATTGTCGTAATAACCGCATTCTTACAGCAAGTAGCGACCGTTTGAGCATAAAATGCAGGAACACCCGAATCGGTTATTATCATAACCTTTCTGTTCAGGTTAAAATATTCTCCCGCCTTTTTCAACGCTCCTCTTTCGAGGTATATGTTATATGAACCGTTTTGAGTCTTAACCGGAATAATCATATTTTTCAGCCTCATTAAATGTGAATTTCTTTTTCAAAAGTTCCTACTATCTTCAAATGTGCACAACACTTTTCCAATTCTTCAAGCATCGCTTTGCCGTGCCAGCTGTTTATATTGCCCTCACCCTCTACATAGAAGAAATAATCCCAAACCAATTCCTTCGTAGGTCTGCTCTTCAAAGCTCTTAGGTTAAAGCCGTGCTGACCGATTACGGAAATCGCTCGTCCCAAAGAACCTGCCGCATTTTTTACCGTAAACAGCATAATAAATCTGTCATCGGTCGCGGAAGGCGTCCTATTTGAACGGGAAAACACTGCAAACCTTGTCGTGTTTGTATTGCTTTCATTAATATGCGAAGCAAGAACTTTTAATCCAAACTTTTCTGCCGCCTCAACACTGCCGATAGCGGCAATATCCTTTCTGCCGGATTCTGCAACCTTTTTTGCGGCAATTGCAGTATTAACTGCATCTTCTGTTTCAAAACCGTGTTTCTCAATATATGTTGCACACTGTCCGAGTGCCTGAGTATGACTGATTACTTTTCTTATATCGTCTATCGTTGTTCCCTTATTTGCAAGAAGATTCTGAACAACGTCGGCTTCATATACGCCGTTTATATAAAGAGAACCGAAAAACGCCAAGTCAAGAACGTTTCCAACGTCGCCGTTGTGGCTGTTTTCAATGGGAAGAAGAACACAGTCGCAGTCGCCTTTTTCTACCGCCTTATATGCCGCCTTAAAATCACCGTATGGCACACATAATGCATCGGGGAATATTTTCTGTGCCGCTATATTCGCAAAAGCTCCCTCAACCCCGCTATATGCAACCTTCATTCCTTCAAGTAGCTTATGCTGCATATCCTTTGAAAGCTTAATATTATTCTTCAAAAAGCTCACATAATACGCCTTGTATTCTTCGTTTTCAACATACTCGGAATTACGCTTTATCATCTCTGCTTCTCTTCCAAAATCGTCAATCGGAATACCGTTTTCTTTTTTGTAAGCAGTTACAAGCTTTACGGCATCCATTCTTCTCTCAAAAAGACGTGCCATCTCCTTGTCTGCTTCGTTGATTATCTCTCTTGCTTTTTGAAGATCGTTCATGCTCCTTGCTCCCCTACTAAAATATTACTTCTATAATTTTTCATTATAAAACTTTTACTATTTATTGTCAATAGATATATATTTAATTTAAATCTCTTGTTCAACAAACAAAAAAGTAAAACTGCACATATTCTTAATTGTGAATTTTTTTTGAATATTTTCCGTTTTTATAGCAAATATATTCCAAGAGATGGTATAATAAGTTTGATTTTTGTTTTTAAATTTTCGCTTGATTTTTAGAATTTAAAGGAGCAAATACTATGACCAACTACCTACTCCAATCAACCGGCACTGAAGAACCTTCGACATTGCTGGTTTGCGGGCTTGGTATCGGCGTTGTTTTTGTCGGTCTCGCCTTGCTTGTCGGAATCGTTTCTCTTATGAATGCCTTCTTCCGTAACAACAAAGACACTCAAAACACCCCGACTATACCTGCTTCACCCGCAAGTCACGTCGTTTCTCAATCAACACCTATTGAGAACAAACAAGAATTGATTGCTGCTGTATGCACTGCAATTGCAGAAGAAAACGGAACAGATATTTCGGCTATCCGTGTTGTTTCGTTTAAAAAACTTTAAGACATTTAATTGAGAGGTAAAAATAATGAAAGCTTACAAAGTAACCGTAAACGGAAATGTATATGAAATCACGCTCGAAATAATCGATAAGGAAGAAATTAAAAATGCACCCGCAACAGCTCCTGCAACAACTCCCGCCCCCACTGCTTCTAACGCTTCCGCAGGCTCTGTTACAATTAACTCCCCCATGCCCGGTACGATTCTTAAAGTAAATATCACAAACGGACAGAATGTAAAAAAAGGGGACGTTCTTATGATTCTTGAAGCTATGAAGATGGAAAATGAAATCATGGCTCCTTCCGACGGCACAATAGCTTCCCTTAACGTTCAGGCCGGCTCCTCCGTTGAGTCAGGCACTGTCCTCTGCACTCTTGCTTAATTTTCTCGGAGGATTCTGAATGGACGCTTTAATTAATTTTTTAAACGATACAGGTTTTGTCCTTTTTTTCGCTCAAGGCGGATGGAAAAATCTTGTTATGATAGCTATTGCATGTCTCTTGTGCTATCTTGCTATTGGAAAAAAATTTGAACCCCTACTCCTCCTTCCCATTGCAATAGGTATGCTCCTCACAAACCTTCCCGGTGCAGGCATTTTTCATGAAAACATATTTGCAAACGGAAATATTAACTGGTCTGCTTTTGCCGACGTAAAAAATATCGGCTTCATTGACGTTCTCTACCTCGGTGTGAAGCTTGGTATCTACCCCTGTCTTATCTTTATCGGCGTTGGTGCAATGACAGACTTCGGTCCGCTGATTGCTAACCCCAAAAGCCTTTTGCTTGGTGCTGCTGCTCAGATAGGTATTTTTGCCACCTATGCTGTTGCTATACTTCTCAGCTTTACCGGTCCCGAGGCAAGTTCTATCGGTATTATAGGCGGTGCAGACGGTCCTACTGCAATTTTCGTTACTTCAAAGCTTGCATCTCATCTGCTCGGTCCTATCGCTGTTGCAGCTTACTCCTATATGGCTTTGGTTCCCGTTATTCAGCCCCCTATAATGAAGCTTCTTACCACTAAAGAAGAACGCATGATAGTTATGACATCACTGAAGCCCGTTTCAAAGCTACAAAAAATTCTTTTCCCCATTGTTTCTACAATATTTGTTGCATTGATTGTTCCAAGTGCTGCTCCCCTTATCGGTTGTCTTATGTTCGGTAACCTTCTCAAAGAATGCGGTGTTTGCGATAGACTTTCAAAAACGGTACAAAACGAGCTTATGAATATCGTTACAGTATTTCTCGGTATTTCCGTCGGTGCTACCGCAACAGGTAATACATTCCTCAAATGGCAAACACTCAAGATTATCATAATGGGTGTTGTAGCATTCGGTGTAGCAACTGCATTTGGTGTTCTTATTGCCAAATTAATGAATCTATTTCTTCCCGAAGGAAAGAAAATCAATCCCCTCATCGGTTCTGCAGGTGTTTCCGCAGTTCCTATGGCAGCACGTGTTTCCCAAAAGGTCGGTCAGGAAGAAAACCCCTCAAACTTCCTCCTTATGCACGCTATGGGTCCAAACGTTGCCGGAGTTATCGGTTCTGCTATTGCGGCAGGAGTTTTGATAGCTATTTTCGGCGGTTAAAGCGAGGTAATTATTTATGGCTAAGAAAGTTTTTATTACAGATACAATACTCCGTGATGCCCACCAGTCTCAAGCAGCCACAAGAATGAGAATTGAGGATATGCTACCTGCTTGTAAAGAACTCAATGAAGCAGGTTTCTGGTCTCTTGAATGTTGGGGCGGAGCTACCTTTGACTCGTGTATGAGATTTCTCGGTGAAGACCCTTGGGAAAGACTCAGAACCTTGAAAAAGAATATTCCCGACACTAAACTGCAAATGCTTCTTCGCGGACAAAATTTGCTTGGTTATAAGCACTATGCCGACGATGTCGTTGATATGTTTATCGAAAAATCCATCGAAAACGGCATCGACGTAATAAGAATATTTGACGCTCTTAACGATACGAGAAATATGGAAGCTGCTATGCGAGCGACAAAAAAGTACGGCGGTATTACCGAGGCGGCTATAAGCTATACTGTCAGCCCCGTTCACAGCGAAGAATACTTCGTCGAACTGGCTGTAAAATTGCAGAATATGGGTGCAGATACCATCTGTATCAAAGATATGGCGAATCTTCTCCTTCCCTTTGACGCATATTCCCTTGTAAAAGCTATGAAGAAGAAGGTCAACGTTCCAATCCATATTCATACACACAACACAACAGGTACGGGCGAAATGACCTATCTTATGGCAATTCAGGCGGGTGTCGATATTATCGATACAGCACTTTCTCCTCTTGCAAACGGCACTTCACAGCCCTCAACCGAAGCACTTGTTGCTACACTCAAGGGCACAGAGTATGACACCGGCATTGACCTCGGTCTGTTGACAAAACCTGCAGCACACTTCCGTAACATTGCCGCTAAGCTCAAAGAAGACGGTTTCCTTGACCCCAAGGTTCTTAACGTCGACCCCAACACCCTGCTCTATCAGGTTCCCGGCGGTATGCTTTCCAACCTTATTTCACAGCTAAAGCAGGCTAAAGCTGAAGATAAATTCTACGAAGTTCTTGAAGAAGTTCCGAGAGTTAGAAAAGATTTCGGTTATCCGCCTCTCGTTACCCCTACCAGCCAGATAGTAGGCAGCCAGGCAGTTCTCAACGTTCTCGCAGGCGAACGCTACAAGATGGCAACAAAGGAATCAAAAGGTGTTCTTCGCGGCGAATACGGTCAGCTTCCCGGCAAAGTCAACGAAGAAGTCCGCAAAAAAATACTTGGCGATAATACGGATATAATCACCTGCAGACCTGCCGACCTTATCGCTCCCGAATTTGAAAAGTACCGCGAAGAAGCAAAAGACCTCGCTAAATGCGACGAAGACGTTCTTTCATTCGCTCTCTTCCCTCAGGTTGCTCCCAAGTTCCTTGCTGAACGCAACGCAGGCGGTAAGAAAGACGACGAAAATCCTGTTCGCGAACTTTTCGTACAGGATTTGACTTAAAAATCCCACAAAAAAAGCTGTGATTTTACACAGCTTTTTTATATAATTTCTCCCGACGAAAGTAATCTTTCGGTTCCGTCGGCAAGTATTATTTTTAAGTAACAATCGTTGTTTACACCAACTATTTTTCCGCTTATTGTTTTGTTGCTATCAGCATAGTCGGTTACTAATACATTTTCGCCAAACCAAGCCATATTCTTTTCGTATTCCGACACAATATCGCCCGGCGTTGACTTCACAAGCTCTCCGAGTCTGATTGCAATATCGGATGCAAGACTTAGCCTGTCGCCGCTATAATAAGCACACCCTGCTCTATGTTTAATATCTTCAGGAAAGCCGCCTTCGGGCTCGATAAGGTTGATTCCTATGCCTACCACTATGTTTTTTAAGCCTTTTTCCGTTGTTTGACACTCGGTGAGAATACCGCATATCTTCTTCTCATTAATCAAGAGGTCGTTTACCCACTTTATTTTAACACCCAATACACCTGCTTCATTTAAAGCATCTTTTACCGCTAATGCCGCCG
>JAZOUV010000002.1:0-5791 GCA_045658315.1 Eubacteriales bacterium | reverse complement strand
CCATTCCTCTTTCTTTTCGGGGTCAGCCATGTCGGCTGCGGCTTGCGAGGTGGCGGTAGCGAAGCGTTCACGCACTGCGAGCTGAGCTGCGGTAGGGTCTTTCTTCGAGTGTTCTACCTCCCAAGCGTGGGTAGCACCATAACGTTGTGAGAATACGAGGTTGTCGTCTTTGTCGAGTTTGCCAGATACTCCTTCGAATGGAGCGGCGAGATTGAATTTTGCCATAATAGATTGAGTTTTTTAAGGGTTAATAAATGGATTTTGTTTTGTTTTTAAAAGACAGAATAACATAAGAACATAATTTTTATTTACTTTTTAAACGTAAATTTTCGTAAATTTAACCATAAATATTTCTTTTAATTTATGGATAATTGATGGTAATTTACGTTAAAAAACATCTAATTAGAGTTAAATAGAATTTTCGTGTTATCTTGTTATCTTGTTTTTTAAGAAAAATATAATAGTTGCAACAATTATAATCAATATTAATAGCACATTTGCGGTTTGCGTTTTCTGCAATTTCGTTTTGCAGATGCGGTCAGGCACTACGATTGTGTCAGAGCGAATGTGGTGGGTGTAGGGTAGATATACCGTGTCGGGTCGTAGGGTGATGCGTAGGGTTTGTGTGGTGTCGGTTTTTGTTTGTTGGATGTTGATGGCTCTTGTTGATTTCACTCTCACAGAGTTTTTGTTTCTCACGGAGTTTTTTTCTCTCACAGAATTCACGGAATCCACGGAACCAACGGTCTTTGAGCCTTTGGCGATAAAATTTGATTTCTTGCTTTGCTCGAAATCGTTTATAATACTATTATCAGCCGGCGGAGCACGGCGTATTCTGTGTATTCCGTGCGTTCCGTGTGAGATATTATTCTCCGTGAGCCGATAATTATCCGTGTGAGAGAGTGTAATCTCTATTGTGTCTGCGCCAATGGCTATGGGTTTCAATCGCTCCTCAATCCGTTCAATGTGTGCTGTTGCGATTGGTTTTTGAGAGTTACAAGAGCAAAGCAAAATGAGTATTATAATGAATATATTTGTTTTCATGGTTTCACAAGTTTTGCAATAGTTTGAGCCAATTTGTTTGCGAGTTTGTATCGATTTTTGCGGTAGGCTTCTGTGTCGTCGGGAGATGTGATGAAGCAGACTTCGAGGATAATTGATTGCGGTGTAAGGTGGAGCATTGCCAACCTCTTGTGTGGTGTTTGTGATTCCGACTTAATACATCTCAAAGGGATTTCTAATGTTTGCGCTGTGATGTGAGCGAATCGAGATGCTATGCGTAGTTCGGTGTCGGTGGCATCGTCAGGTACGATTGTTTCTGTGCCTCGTGCGTTGGGGTTGGTGTGGGCGTTGAAATGGAAATCAATGAGGATGTCCTCTGCTTTTGTGTTTGTTTCTATTTGTTTTCTCACTAACGAGAGAGAAGCGTTGTCATCATCCATTAGTACAAGCAATCCATATTTATTTGTCAAAATCTCAGCAACCCTATCACGAAGCCAAATCGTTTCAGCTCCTTCATCGAATTGGGTGGTGGCGCATTGTGCGCCTGTGCCTGCACCTGTATGTCCTGCGGTAAGTATAATCATAATTAGTAATTAGTAAAGAGTAAATAGTAATTTTAATGCCGAACGGCGACTGTTGTCTGTTGACTGTCGACTGTTGACTTTCACGCTGCAAAGTTACAACATTCCGAAACCCCGCTGACTGTTTCTGACTGTTTAAGTCAGTTTTGACTGTTTAATGTTGTTTATTGTGGTATAAATGATAAATGTGTCGGATTTTTTATCTATCTTTGCAACACAAAAAAAATGTTTCATCTTAATTAAATTCTACTGCTATGAAAAACTATTTAAAGCTTTTTTTCTTGCATTTTCTCTATCCGTATTGGCTGCATCTTGTAGTTGGAGTACCCCTAATCCACCATCTGGAAATGGAGATAACAACACTAATCGAGAGCCAAGTGCCGAATATTATGTAAAGTACACAATTAAAGGAATGCCATATCCATATAGAGGGTTTAGTGATATTGTTTATGCTGATGTTCATGGTACAAAAACTGCATCAGAAGGATACCAAATCAAAAATTGGACTGTTACTATTGGTCCTGTCAGTAAGGGATTTAGAGCTCATGTAAGAAATGAAGATGGGGGCGCTGACAATATAATTGAGGTTTCCAAAAATGGAGGACCTTTTGCTCAAAAAGCAACAGGTTGGAATAGCGCATCATATACAATAGATTTTTAAACGACTTAAAATTAATTAAATATAAAAACGCCACCTCACACATCGTGAAGTGGCGTTTCTTTGTCTCTTTATGACCCTAATTATTTTTCTAATTCAAAATCCCTATCCTTATATTTTTCGCAAAAATCTTTTAAGTATGAAAGTGCTGTCTTTTGCCCTGCTTTTATTGCTTCATATTGACTTTCTCCCATCTCATTTTTCGAGATAAACGTGGTGTAAATTAACATCATAGCATCAATCTTATCGTCAATTCTATTTTCGCCCGGAGTACCTTCCAAATTTGATTGTATGAAGCAAAAACCATCTGTAACAATACAACCAATTTCCCCTGCTATGCCATATTTTTCAATATTATTATTTATTTCGTTTGTTATTTTAATAGGAAAAAAATCTTTACCATTTCGAGCAAAATAACGATAAATTACATCGTTCGTAGATAGTGTTTCATCCTTCAAGCAACGCTCTTTGTATCGTTGAAAAAAATGACTTGAATAAGCGTGTATTTGAGGTAAAAGCATAGGTTCTCTGTTTTCGCAGTGTTTATAAGGACAGACTCCCCATTTTATAATAAACCGCTTATTATCATCGAACAACTCACAAAAAGATTCTACTTCGGGCTTTTCAACCATCCATCTATTTGCCGCATAAAAGAATATAAAATATTTATTTTGTGTCGTAGGAATTTTATATTCATACCATACATAAGCAGGAAATTTGCTCTTTTTCTTCAACTCTTTAATTGCTCGAGAGCGCAAATATTCCTTTTTTATATCAACTTTTTCTTTGTCGGATGCGAGATTATAAAACATCTCTTTGCACGACATTGACGTTACTAACATATGCCTATATTGTCATTTATAATTCAACAGTAGTCATCAACGCAATCACCTCCAGTCCATTCTTTACCCTGAGCGAGCACCATTTCGCGCGAGGCAGCTATTTCTGAGAAAAACATTTTCCCATCATGCACAAAAAATCCATCATTATCCAGCGTGATTGTTAAAAATCCATGTTGTTTCACATCTTGCTCTGCAAATGTCTTTATCAATAAAACACCATTATGAAGCGCAAAATCAACTATATGCCTCTGTCCATATCTATTTTCAATAATCACAGCACCTTTCTCTAAATTATTAAAATAATCTTCAATCGTACTATTCTCTTTCTTCGGAGTTAGAGGAAATTCTGTGAGCGTTTTCCAATTTTTTTGTCTTGCAAATGGCGTTAGCGAGTCAAGTATAATTTCATTGCTATTAGAAATAATTTCTTGTGCTATATATTTGTTATTCTGCTGGTTGTGTTTTTGAAAAATCCATTCTCCAATGCGCCCCTTTTCGCTTTTTTCACTTTCGCTTGACTTTGGGTTTTCTCTTAATTTTTCAAAATTTTCTTTTGTCATATCACTTTCTTCTTTGCTAACAGGACGCATCCACGCAACATCTTGTTTCGACTTGTTTTCCTGTAGGCATCGAGGATTGTCAATAAATTTTTGAATATCTCCACCGCATAAATGCTCTACTTTTGCACGTGTAATCGGATTATTTAAAACATTATCCAATCTTGTCAGCCATCGGAGATTATCAACTCTATTATTGCATCTATTCGTATCTTTATGGTCCACAACAAATTCTTTCGAGTCCTTTTCTCCTAAAAATGCATAAGCCACCACAATATGCACCCTCACCGATGAAGAAAAATACATATATCCAGTCTCTTCGTTCTTCGTGCCGAATGTCCATATTTCATCCCACTTTCTTGGTTTCGACGGATTTTTTGCTTCTCTCAAAATAGCACCATTATCCCTAACTTGATAATATTCTCCTTTGTAAAAACAACGTCTAACCTCTGTATAATCATCTAATTTTTCTTTGTATTCCATGATAAAAGATTTTTAATATTTTTATTTTTTCTCAAAATACACATTCTCGTTGTGTATTGTTTTTGAATGTTTGCTTGCTTGCAGGTTGCTTGAGGGTTGCTGTTGGGTAGTACACACTGTGAGTGGGTATTGTTGATTTTTGAGATGGTGCTTAGCGACATTAGCGACATTAGTGACAGTGTGTCGTTTTCTAAAAAATTTATGGATTGTTTTTGTAAATTATATAATACACATTATATATAAATATTTATTAATAAGGTACGCGTTTTTTTTTATAGTATAATATTCTTATATTCGTGAGGTGAAAACGACAAAATATAAGGCGTGTCGTTTTTGTCGTTTTTGTCGTTTTTGTCGCTAACTCTGTTTATGCTTCGATGCGATAGAGTCCTACGACAAGGGCGAGTTGGCGTATTTCGTTTTTGGGGATGCGGATGGGTGCGTAGTCGGGATTTTCGGATTTGAGTAACACGCAGTCTTCGTTGTCGGGGTCGCAGCAGAGGCGTTTTATCATTGCTCCTTGCTCGGAATCAACGACATAGATTTTGCCCCATTGCAAAAAGTCTTTTTCGCGCACGAACTGACACATCACGATGTCGCCACTATGATAGCGTGGAAGCATGGAGTCGCCATAGACTTGTATCATGAAATCGGCTCTTGCTCCGTGTATGTCGGGTGCTACATAGCGTGGGCAGTTGGCTGGGAGTTCGCCATCGGTGTCCCATCCGTTTGGTCCTGCAAGGGCTTTTGCTGTGATGAGTGGAATGGTATGTGGCTCGGCTGTGCGGAGCATACTTCCGACACCTAAAAGTAGCCAATCGGGCGAAATTTCGGAAAAATGTGATAAAATTTCACTGATTTGAGCCCCTCCAAACTCGCTTTCGAGTGATTTTCCCAATAGGTTAGGATAGGAGATATTTGTGGTTTCGCAAAATTGTCGTTTTGTAATACCTTTGTATTCAAGATATTGCAAAATGCGTTTTTTTGTTTTTGCAAGTTGTTCCATTTTGCTATTTTATATATGAAATTTTATATATAATTTTGCAGAGTTAAATCAAAAACAGGAAGACAAGAAGACGCGAAAATGAAAAATCATGTACTTATATCTTGATGTTTGAAAATAAATATTTGAATTTGGGTGCAAAGTTAATGCTTTTTTTGCATATAATCAAATATTTGAGTGTTTTTTTATATATTTTAATTATAAAATTTTATTTATTATGGTAAAAAAAACTAAATCTATTGCGGACATTGAGAGTCCAGAACAAAGGGAAATTGCGGTTGCTGTTGCTAACTATGCTTTGAAATCGGCTGCGTTGACACAGGGGAATGTGTCGCTCAATCAGGACTTGGTGGAGACTCGCGACCGACACGAGGCTGAACTGAAAACGCTGAAACCTGAACGCGATACTGCGCTATCGGCTGTGCAACAAATCGCTGAATCGAATCGTAAGAAACTTTTTCGCTCAACGAAATGTTTGCGGACATCGTTTGGTGTGGTGGGTTTTCGTAAAAATAGAATGACTTTTACGTTCAAGCCTGGCGAAACAAATGAAACGGTGTTGCAGAAACTGAAAATGCGTCGACCTGACTTGGTTGTGACTAAAGAGGTGGTGTCGAAAAATCGGTTGTATGCGGCACGCAACGATGAGGGTTTCCGTGCGCTTA
>JAZOUV010000001.1:0-3437 GCA_045658315.1 Eubacteriales bacterium | reverse complement strand
CGATCCGACTTGCCAGAACAGTAGCCACAATCAGGCCGTCCATACCGTTTTCCGCCACAATACCTGCTACGATGGTAGCAAAAGCAGCAGTCGGACCGGAAACCTGCACCGCACTTCCCCCAAAAGCGGAGATAACGAAACCTGCGATGATGGCAGTGTAAATACCCTGTTCCGGACCTACACCGGAAGCCAGAGCCAGAGCGATGGACAGCGGCAGAGCAATAATTGCAACAATCACGCCTGCTGTCAGGTCTTTGACGAGCTGCTGTTTTGAGTAACCTTTAAGGCTCGAAAAAAGCTTTGGCTTAAGTTCCTTCATTTTTTTACCCCTTGTTATTTATATCACAGTTACAGATTATATTATCTTTTTTCAGGCGTTTCAAGCAGTTTTTTACAGCATTTTCAATTTCTATGTTTTAATCATTATCAACAAATATTAAAATCGATTTTTGTGCAGTTTGCAAGTGTGATATGCGTTTCAATGTTATTTGTCATTCTGAGCGTTAAGCGAAGAATCTTGATTTATTTTAAGATCCTTCGTTTCACTCAGGATGACATTATTAAAACTTACCATAATGCACTTGACAATATCGAATATCGATATTATAATGAAACTGCAAATGTCGATATTCGATATAAAGGGTGGTAGGTATATGCCAAGATTAAAATTTCAAACTCTGACCGAGCAGATGTTTTATATTCTGCTTTGCCTTAAAGAAGAATGTTGCGGAATTGATATTATGGATAAAGTTTCGCAGATGACCGATGACAGGGTGAAAGTCGGCTCAGGTACACTCTATAATCTGCTCGAGCAGTTTCTTGATTCCGATATGATTCGTGAAACCAAATCAGAGGGCAGACGTCGCAGTTATGTTTTAACTCAAAAGGGCAGAGAAATACTTGACAGCGAATATAAACGCCTTTGCACACAGGCAGAGGATTATAAAAAGATGTTTTTGAGTGGGGAAAGAGTTTTTGAGTCAACTCCGCCTGTTCTTGGCTCTCTTTGTCCTGCGTTGTAAAATTGATGCGTAAGGAGAAGGTTAAGTTATGAAAGAATCAGTGGATTATGAAACCTTCAATGAATTGTTCGCCTATTACGACCGTACGGCAATGCAAGAATATTTTGAACATAAAGCTCTTGAAGGTTGGCAGCTTTGTGGTAAAGAAAGGCTTTCAAAATGGATATTTAAGCGTATTGAGCCTAAAAAGCTTCACTACGCAATAACGTACTTGCCGCAGTATTCAAATGAGGACAGTTTCTTGCTTTCCGAAAATAAAAATGAATATCTTGACTTTTGTGCCGAGCAGGGGTGGCAATTTGCCTGTGCACACAAAAATATGGTTATTTTTTATAACGAGGATGAAGACCCGGTACCGTTTGAAACCGACCCCGAGGTTGAAGTTGCTGCGATACATAAGTCGATGATGAAATATAGTATTCCTAAACTTGCCATTACTTTTATAGGCTTGGTTGGCATTATTTTCTATTTCGTTTTGAAATTCAAAGATGATTCGATTACGTTTTTCTTTCAAATAAACGGAATAGTGAATACAGTAATGCTATTTATGATGATTTTTGTATGTTTTAATTTATCTGAATTTATATCATATAATCGTTGGCGTAAAAAAGCAGTTGTATCTGCTTCATTAGGCAGATTTATTAAAACTGAGTTTTCTGAAAAATTTTATAATGCGTTTTTTGCGATGATAATTGTGCTGTATGTTTCTGTTATTTTTATAACAACAGTTGTAAGCGGAAACACAGCAGGGTTATGGTTGCTTGGTTTTGGTTCGCTTTTCGTTTTTCTCATTGCTCTTATTGATAACGAAAAAGAGAAAAGTCAAGGCAACAGAAGGAAGGTTTTGACTGGTATCAGCTTTCTTATGTTTTTTGTATTGGTAGCTGCAGGAAATATTGTAAATAATCACTATGAAAAATTGGATTCATCCTATTACGAAACTTATATATCAGATTCAGGCTATGAGATTTATGCTTATAAAGATAATATACCGCTAAAAATGGAAGATTTGGGCTTGGTCGTTGATTCAAAGCAGTATTCTTATGAGATGACTAATCAGAAAAGTGCGGTAGTAGTTATGACGAAAGCCTCGCAAATTCCACGCACAGATGTTGAAAATTATTACGATTTGCCACACTTCAGTTATACGATTTATGAAATAAAATGGCAGTTTCTTCTCGAACGTAGTTTGTCGGATTTTCTTAACTATAATGGGTCGAACAGTGCATATCACCAGATTGACGAAACAGTATGGAAAGCAGAGAAAGCCTATTGCAGAGGCTTAAATAATTATCTTTTATGTTATGACGATAAAATAATTGAACTTGATACTTCGTGGGAAATCACACCCGAACAAGCCGCAACTGTAGTGGAAAAGTTGGGTTGATAAAATTGCATAAATAAAAGGAAGTTAATAATATGATTAGATTTTTATGGAATCCTTCGGTATATATAAAGATGTTAGAGGATTATCTTCACGATAAATCAATGAATGGCTATCATCTTGATGACTGTTGGTATTTCTTTGCAAAGTTTAAAAAGGGCGTACCTAAAGACTATGAATACTTTATAGCATATGTTAAAACTGAGGAAGACAAAGCGAAAAACAAAGTTCTGTACGATAAAGATAATAACGGCTTTGAATACGTTTGTACTATGTATTTTGACTTTTTTGTCAAGGTTAAAGATTTAATCATTTTTAGAAAAGAGGCAGACAAAGTAACAGAAAGCGATATTGCTTTAAAGCGGGAGCAATATAAAAAATGTGCCAAATTAAACAAGCTATCATTAGTTGCGGCACCTGTATTGTTAATTGCAGTTTTAGTTTGTTGGCTTACTTTTTATTCGGAATATTTATATGAAATGATAAACTTTTCAGCTTTGGTTGTATATTTTACAGTAGAGGCGGCATTTTCTTTTTATGAGCACCGAAAATTCAGTAAGGAATATACGTCTATAGAGCAAAGGTATCCTAAAGGCAAATTAAGATTAATCAGATTTTTAAGTGCAGCAATAGCGATAGTGTATTTTATATTATGTTGGGTTGTAGATCCTTTTATAGCTCAAACACTACAGACACTTAATTAATTACTCATATAAGGTAATACAAATATATCATTTTTCAGAAAAACGCTGTCATCTTACGACGACAGCGTTTTTAAAGTTATATCTTATTTGTAAAGCGGGCCGTAGGTTTCACAGGCTCTGAAGTCTGCACCCTCGAGGTCCTTTGTGCCGAATGCACCCCAGCAAGCGGGGCGGAAAATCTTCTCTTCCGGTACGTTGTGGAGAGCAACGGGAATACGGAGCATTGAGCAGAGTGTGATGATATCTGCACCGATGTGACCGTAGCTGATTGCGCCGTGGTTAGCACCCCAGTTGTTCATAAGGTCATAAGCTGACTTGAACGGGCCT